>JBFJQA010000047.1:0-17670 GCA_041616875.1 Nitrospiraceae bacterium
GGCCAAAGGGGGCACCATTGGAGCAGCCACACCCGTACAGATTGGCATGCCGGGAGCGCCGGCGCAGCCGGTGGCCGAGAAGACCGTTTCGTATATGCGTAAAGAGTTCCGTGCGACCGCAGAGAGTCGAAACCGACCACCGCTGTTAGCGGAGGCCATGGTGGATGCAGATGTAGAGATCCACGGTGTGATTCCCAAGGGGAAACTTTTGACTCTGACGACCGAAGAGGCGTTCACACACAAACTGGCTGACCTCCGAGCCGACAGCGTCGATGAATTACTGGAAACCCTGAATCTCACGGGCGCGGAGGTACGCCGGACCTCGGAGACCTGGGCCGAGACGCTGGTCCGCTTCCTGACACACCCCGTGGTCAGCTCCCTTCTGATGACCATCGGCATCCTGGGTATCATTGTGGAACTTCGGGTTCCAGGCTTTGGCGTACCTGGCATCGTAGGAATCACCAGCCTGGCACTGTTTTTCTGGGGGCATTGGCTCGTCCAGCTCGCCGATTGGGAGGAATTGCTGTTGGTCGGAATCGGCCTTGTTCTGGTCGCACTCGAATTTTTTGTCGTTCCCGGTTTTGGCATCACCGGCATCGTGGGATTTGCCGCGCTCCTCGGAGGCCTTGGCCTGAGTCTCGTCGGTGCAGGAGCCACACGGGAGGTCGTCTTGACAGCCATAGGGCAGGTTGCCCTCTCGCTCCTGCTGGCTCTCGTCGCGGCCTTGCTTATCCTCCGGCTTGTCACACGTGCTCCATTTGGTCAGCGCTTGATCTTGAAGACCGAACTCCCGGCGGACGAAGGGTACGCTTCCGCTCCCGAGGCGGACCTTCGCTGGCTCGGCAAGCGCGGGACGGTGGCTACTCCCCTACGCCCGGCAGGCATGGCGCACTTCAATGGGGAGCGCGTGGATGTGGTATCTGAAGGGGAATACGTCGAAGCAGGGCGCCCGATCGAAGTGATCCGGATTGACGGCAACCGTATCGTCGTGCGCGAAATCGTAGGACAGCCAGAAAGGAATCAGCCATGAACGGAACTGACGTCCAGGTGTTTGGGGTTATCGGCATCCTCTTCGTGGTAGTCGCGGCCCTGGTTCTTCTTCTCTATATGATCCCGATCCCACTCTGGATCGCCGCATGGGCCTCGAAGGCCTATGTAGGGCTCTTGTCCCTCATCGGCATGCGCTTTCGCCGGGTTCCACCCGGAACCGTGGTGACCGCGCGCATCAGTGCCGTGAAAGCCGGCTTGGACATCCCAGTCAATGACCTCGAAGCTCATTATCTAGCCGGCGGCAATGTGGTGAGGGTCGTGAACGCCATGATCTCCGCCGATAAGGCCAATATTCCGTTGCCCTTCAAGCGAGCTGCGGCCATCGACCTGGCCGGACGAGACGTGCTGGAGGCGGTCAAGATGTCGGTCATCCCCAAAGTCATCGAGACACCCCGCGTCGCCGCCGTCGCCAAGGACGGCATCCAACTCATTGCCGTCTCTCGCGTGACGGTCCGAACCAACCTCGACCGACTCGTCGGGGGGGCTGGCGAGGAAACCGTGATCGCCCGAGTCGGAGAAGGGATGGTCAGTACGATCGGCTCCGCGAGAACACACAAGGATGTCCTGGAGAACCCGGACCATATCTCCAAGCATGTCCTTTCCAAGGGACTCGATGCAGGGACTGCCTTTGAAATCTTGTCCATCGATATCGCGGATGTGGATGTGGGTGAAAATATCGGGGCGAAGCTCCAAATCGACCAAGCTAACGCCGACAAGCAGATCGCCCAAGCGAAGGCTGAGGAACGGCGCGCCATGGCCGTCGCGTTGGAACAGGAGATGCGGGCTCGGGTCGTTGAGGCAGAAGCCGAAGTCCCACGCGCCATGGCTGAGGCATTTCGCCAAGGTAACCTTGGTATCATGGACTATTACCGAATGAAGAATGTACAGGCAGACACGTCCATGCGTGATGCGATTGCGGGCACCGGCGAAGAGCCACCTCCCGCCCCTAAGAAATGAGGTGATCATGTCTTTAGAACCGTTCATTTACCTTGTCCTGTTTCTCCTGGTCGCATTGTTCAGCGTCATCACACAATGGCTGAGAAGGCAGATCGAAGCCACGCCAGCCGCGGAAGCCGAGCGGCCAGGACGCGCCACATTTCCATCCGAGCGCAGGATCGTTCCTTCAAAAGCCGTCGCCCCGGTTCCGCCAGGTGTGCTCCCTGAAGGCATAAAGCCGAGTGCGGTCACCACCTTGGGTAGGATGCGACGCCGACACCCTGCACCTTTGGGAAGCCTCCAGGAAGTTCGTCGTGGCATCATCCTGATGACGATCTTGGACACCTGCCGCGGTCTTGAACGGCCCCTGGCCCGTGAACGTACGCGCTGACCCGCGACACTTGCCTAAGCTTTCTCAGACCTGGGGGAGACGTGACGCGCTGGGCAATGAAGCAGCCTGAAGGATTTATTTTGAGAACCCCGTGCCAGGCCTTAGCGCCGAGATCGCAGGCATCCTCAACAGGCATCCCGATGCCTTGGACATCGAAGGCGCCAATCCCTTCCGCGTGAGGGCCTACCAGAATGCAGCAGGGACGATCGAAGGCCTTCCGCACAGTGTGCAGTCTTTCGTGGCGAAGGCGAACGATGTATCTGAGCAGACGGACCAGATCGTTCGCGCGATGGATCGTCCGTACTTTCACATTTTCGCTCACCCGACAGGGTGGCTCGAACCGAAAGATGTCTTCATGACGAAACCTTGGATCGAACCCACACACGTGCTGACCAGGACATAAATCATGTTTCCACTCTTCGGCAGATCAGTCACGCTCTTCGAACTACTGGGCTTTAAGGTCCAAATCGATATGAGTTGGATATTCCTGGCCTTGCTGGTCACGTGGTCGCTAGCCAAGGGATTATTCCCCTCCCTATTCGAAGGCCTTCCGGCCCCAACCTACTGGTGGATGGGCCTTGCTGGAGCGTTGGGCCTATTTGCCTCTCTCATTTTCCACGAGTTGTGTCACTCGATCGTGGCGCGACGGTACGGGATTCCTATCAAGGGGATCACGCTCTTCATCTTCGGCGGCGTCGCCCAGATGGACGATGAGCCACCGAGCGCGAAGGCGGAGTTTTTGATGGCAATGGCAGGCCCCATAGCCAGCATCCTGTTGGCAGTGGGGTTCTACGGGGTCGTCCAGGTAGGCACGAGCTATCGGATGCCGATTCCAGTCGTTGGGGTGGCGACCTATCTCTCCTTCGTGAACGGGTTACTCGCCGCGTTCAACCTCATTCCCGCGTTTCCGCTGGATGGGGGGCGCATGCTTCGTGCAGCCCTCTGGCGCTGGAAAAATGATATGCGTTGGGCGACAGGCTTGGCTTCAAGAATCGGATCAGGGTTCGGATTCCTGCTGGTCGGGCTCGGGCTCCTCAACGTGATCACGGGCAACTTCGTCCTCGGAATCTGGTGGTTTCTGATTGGCCTCTTCCTGCACACAGCAGCGAAGGCCTCCTATTTCCAACTGCTGACACGACGGACTTTTGAAGGCGAATTAGTCCGACGCTTCATGACCCCAAATCCGGTGACGGTGTCCCCAGACCTCTTGGTCGGAGTTTTTGTCGAAGACTACATTTATAAGTATCTCCACGAGGTATTCCCTGTGGCAAAGAACTCACATCTCATCGGGTACATCTCCGCAAAGCAGGTGAGATCCATACCCCACGAAGAGTGGCGCAGGCGTACGGTTGGGGACCTCGTGACCCCCTGCTCCGCACAAAACACGATCGGGGCTGACACGGATGCGGTTCAAGCCCTGTCAATTATGAACCGAACCGGCAATAGTAGACTGCTGGTCACGGAGGGAGACCGCCTGGTTGGTGTGATCGTGATGAAAGACATGCTGAAGTTCCTCTCTCTGAAGTTAGATCTCGAGGCTGGTGAATCGCGATGAGGCCTTGTGCCTGAGCTTCCTGACGTCGAGGTCTGGAGGAAATACGTCGATGCGACTGCACTGCATCACGAGATCACAAATATCGAGATTCGCGCACCCGACATGCTCGTGGGTATATCCCCTCGGCTCCTTGCCGCCAGGATGAGAGACAATCGACTCGAAGTCACCAAACGACATGGAAAGTACCTGTTCATTGGTCTGAACAACGGCTTCTGGCTGACCCTCCATTTCGGGATGACCGGCCGGCTTTCGTACTTCAAACACTCCCGCACCATACCGGCTCATACCAGGCTATTCATTGCCTTCTCAAACGGATTTCATCTGGCTTACGATTGTCAAAGGAAACTAGGGCGCATCGCACTGACTGTGAACCCAGACACGTTTGTCCGCCAACAGGGCTTGGGCGTGGACGCCCTCGATCCAGACCTGACCGTGGACACATTGGTGAGGCTACTTAGGAAGAGACATGGCGCGATCAAAGCAATCTTGATGGATCAGCACCTCATCGCCGGCATCGGCAATCTCTACGCAGATGAGATTCTCTTCCAGGCACATATTCACCCTCAGTGTTGCGCCGGGGAACTCAATGACCACAGCCTCCACAAGGTTTTTCGAGCCATGCGACGCGTCCTGCAGATGGCCATTGAGCGGGGAGCGGATCCAGATCGCCTCCCTGCTAGCTGGCTACTCCTGTCCCGCCATCGTGGGGGAGCATGTCCCCGTTGCAGAGCCGGCCTCTCGCGGATTAAGGTGTCTGGTCGAACCTCTTATGTCTGTCCACGCTGCCAACTCCAGGACGAGATGGCCTCTGCGACAAGAGGGGCAAGACGATGACAGTGAGTTCGAGTCGCATGGTCTGGCTACCAGTCCATGTCTTTTCTGCAACCCCCTAAGGTATTGTGACGACCGGAAGATCGAGTCACAGTGAGCATCGAGATTCCGTGGAGCTTCGGATTGCCACCTACAATGTCCATCGGTGCCGTGGCATGGATAGGCGTATCCTCCCAAGACGCATTGCTGAGGTCTTGTCCCCGCTTCAAGCGGATGTGATCGCCCTTCAAGAAGTCCTGGGTACTGGGCCTAAGGGTCACGGGCAGGATCAGGAGATTGGCGCTGCGTTAGCCATGGGATGGGTGATGGCGCCGACGCGCCCAGTGTGGGGCTATCTGTTTGGGAATGTGGTCATGAGTCGCTTTCCGATTGATGATCACGTGCAATACGATCTGTCGTGGAAACGCCGGAATCCGAGAGGTTGCCAACGTGTCGACATCCGCATTGGACGACACGCCTTACACATTTATAATGTCCATCTTGGAACCGGCTTGGGAGAACGACGGTATCAGGCTCGACGGCTTGGCACCCTCGTCGCGCAGGACGAGGTGTCTGGTCCGAAGATCGTGTTAGGGGATTTCAACGAATGGGGTCGTGGATTTGCGACCGGTGAACTCACTCGATTGTTAAAGAGCCTGGACCTGCGTTCGTTTTTGAAACGCCGTCGTACCTATCCCGGGCTCTTCCCCCTTCTCCATTTGGACCACATTTTTTATGACGGACGGGTGGAAGTCATGAACGTGGAGGTGCCCCGGACCAGGAAGTCGTTGATCGCCTCTGACCACCTTCCGCTGGTCGCAGACATTCGCGTACGGTTCTCAGCTCGCTAAGCGCCCCGAACCTTCGGGGAGCTATCTGGGGATCTTGGGTAAATCGGGTGTCGGCGGGGCCGGAGGGGCTCGCTCAAGATAGCCCAAGGCCTCGGGCATCCATTCATTCAATTGGGTAATCCGGGTTTGGTGGCTGGGATGGGTCGAGAGGTATTCTGGAGGTTGTTCGCCACCGGCAGCCCCCATACGTTCCCAAACACGGACGGCCTCCCGAGGGTCGTATCCTGCCTGGGCAGCGAACAAGAGTCCGATGTAGTCGGCTTCCGACTCATGCTTGCGACTAAAGGGGAGAATGACGCCCATCTGAGCACCAAGCCCGAGCGCCTGCATCACCGCCTCTCTCGTCCCCGCTCCAGCGCCACCACCGGCCAGCGCAATATCAGCCCCAGTCAGGGTGATTTGCGCAATGAGTCCTTGGCTCATGCGCTCGGCTCCATGACGCGCCAGTGCATGAGTGACTTCGTGGCCCATGATGGCAGCCAATCCCGCTTCGTTCTTGGCAACCGGGAAGATCCCCGTATAGACGGCGATCTTGCCGCCTGGCAGGGCAAAGGCATTCATGGTCTTGTCGTCCTTGATCACCGATACTTCCCATTCAAACTCCTTGGCGGTCTCGGCATACTTCGATCGCTTGGCCACCTCAATGATGCGCGCCGCCACACGGTTCACGGGATCTACCTCGCGCGGGTCCTGAGAAATTTTGATCTTTGGATCTTGTAAGACCTGCTGATAGGCCTGGGCGCCGAGTTGGTTTTCATAACTTTGTGACAACATCAATAACTGACTGCGCTGCGTGTAGGGATTCGTGGAACAACTTAACAAGAGCGCCAGAAGAGCGCAGCCGACGAGGGGACAGACTAGTATTCGAGGATGACGAACAGTCGTCACGGGGATACTCCCTTACTCGGTTCCACTGTCATGAATGTATACCAACCAGGGTCGACCATGAATAGTCAAGCGTAAATGCTGGAGACGTACAAAGACAGTGCAGCACATATTCGTGTCTGTACCGCCCCTCGGCTCGACAGCCATCGCACCCACGCGACCGCCTCCGGACGGCTGGACTCATGTTGCCGAGGGACTCTTGGCCTGCTCCCAGTAGGCCGTGACCTTGTCTTGGATATGTCGGATCGCGTCCTCTTGCCTGGTGGGCTCGAAGAGATGACGGAAGCGCGTTTGCAGCTTGAGATACTCCTCAACCGGTTTGAGTTTGGGCACATGGGTGTGGGTCACCACGCCGTGAATCGCCTCTTTGAGTGGCCACATTCCTGTTGCGACGGCCAGCTTGGCGATTTCAGGGCTCTGCGCCGGATCGAATCCCCATCCCGTCGGGCAGGCCGACAAGGCCAGGAATAATTTGGGGCCGGTGAATTGTGCCGCCCGAGCGAACTTTTCCACAAGGTCCAGGGGGTGGCGGGGAGAAATGGTCGCGATATAGGGTGGCCGGTGCGCGCGCCAGATCTCGAAAATGTCCTTCTTTTCGCTCAGCGAGGCGGCCGGATGTTGCACGCTACAGGGTGAGGTTGAGGTCCGAGCCCCATAGGGGGTTGCACTCGAGAGTTGGACGCCGGTATTGCCGTAGGCTTCGTTGTCATAGCAGTAGTAGTAAAAATCGAGGTTTCGGTGGATGGCCCCCGACGTCGAGGACAAAGCCATATCATAGGTCGACCCGTCGCCACCCAAGACAATGACCTTTAAATCTTCTTCCTTCGGTAAGCGTTTCTTCGCAATCAAGACATCCAGGGCATCACGGACCCCTTGCGCGCCTGCGGGCGCGGACCCCATGGTGGTATAGAGCCACGAGCCCTGGAACGGGGTGAATGGATACACCGCCAAAAGGGTCATACATCCCGCAGCATTCACGAAGACGACGTTTTCCCCGAGCACCTTGGCGGCTAACCGCAACGCCTCCAGCCCCCCGCAGCCAGCGCACAGCGGTGTCCCCGGCAGGATATATTCCTCTCGTGGAATTTGTTTGATCTTCTTAAATGTCTCGCGCTGCCAGGGCACCTCTCACTCTCCCTCCGTCATCAGAGACGACGCTTCACTTACGCTGCCTTTCCTATCGCAGCCTCAAGCTGGGCAAGCTCGGCGACAAACCTTTCGTGGATGTCAGGGCCGACCTCATCCTCGGCCGTCTCGAACGCTTGTGCAAGCTCTTGCTGCGCTTCCCCTTCGAGCACCTGCTCAGCAAGCCGAAACAGCACGTGGTTTTCCTTGTCGATGTGAGCCCGCAGCAGGGCCGCATACCCTTTGATGGCCCGAACGGTATTCCCTCTCGCGCCGCCCGAGTGGAGGGCCATGGTCCGGAAAAACGCTCGCCCCTCCTCATGCTCGCGCAGCATCACCTCCAACGGACCTCCCTCACGCAGCATACCTGACCGCTCCAGGAGCGGGAAGAGGCATTGCTCTTCCTTGCCATGATGACATCGGTCGACAAAGGTAGAGAAAAAATCGTGTAGCCATCCTAGAACGGCGGGGTCGACGGTATGACCGCCCTCGAGTTGGTGTCCTACATGCTCCAAGACTGCGAGGGCCCGCAGAATCACGTCATGCTCCGCCCGTAGCTGCGCGATTGGCGACTCTGCTCCTTGATGGTGGCCGGTGTGCATGGGTTTCTCCCTCAGATCGCTGTTGCGTTCTTGCCCTCAGGGTTAGCCATCAGGTGCTCCTCGTTCAGCGTTGACTAGGCAGGCCCGTGTCTTGGCCTGAACGCTCACGACCCGTCACAGGAGTTTCCTCTTGGCGTTTGGCAATCGCTTGTAATTTTTCCATCTCTTGATGCTCTTCATGGGTATACAGGAGAACTGGGCCAATGCCTTTGCCCTTCTCTCCGGCCTCGGCGGTCTGTGCAACGATGACATCAAACTCGGCCTCTGAGACGTTCTTGTCGCCTAGCCCACCGATGAAAGAACACAGGGCCCTCGGACGCTCTGGATGGTGGTAGAGGCTGGCACAGATCTCCTGAAAGAGGATGCCTCCAAGACCGGGAGCCAGATTTTGATCGAGAACAGCCACGGCGCGCTTCCCTCTGAGGGCTTGCGTAATCGCGTCGGCCGGCCACGGTCGAATCACCCGTAGTCGCAACAAGCCGACACGCCGTCCCTTTCTCCGTGCTGCATCGACAGCGGCCCTGCCTTTGGTGGCAAAGGCGTTGCTCATGATGAGGACATCTTCGGCGTCTTCCAGTCGATACCCCTCGACGACATGGTATCGCCTTCCGAACAAACGCGCGAAATCCGCCGCGGCCTCTTGGTGCACCGCCAGGGCATTCGTGGCCGCCAGATGCATTTGATGGCGAAAGTAGGAGTAGGTCGGGCCGCCGAGGACCGCGACCCCCAGGGCTTGTGGGGCTGAGGCTTTGAACCCGAGATGCTTGGGATGGAAGGGAGGCAGAAACTCCCGGACCTGATGAGCTTCGGGCAAGGTCACCGGCTCCCGCGTGAAGGAGAGATAAAATCCGTCCATGTTGACGATCACCGGCAACATCACGCGAGGATCCTCCGCAATCCGATAGCCCAGGAGGATCGAGTCCAACACTTCCTGGCAGGTCTCGGCGTGAATCTGGAGAAATCCCGAGTCACGCGTGGCCAGCACATCGTTGTGATCCGGTTCGAGGGTGATGGGCGCGGCCAGTGCCCGCGAGACGTTCACGAGAACGAGCGGCACCCGCCACCCCGCAACCGAATAGAGCACTTCGAAGGCATACAGGAGCCCCTGGCTGGATGTCGCCGTGAACACTCGCACGCCTGTCGCGGCGGCAGCTCCCGCGGCCGTCATCATGGAGTGCTCAGAATCGAGGGTGACGAATCGAGCGGCCAATTCCTCGCCGTCACACCACTCCGCTAGGGTTTCCACGATCTCTGTTTGTGGCGTGATGGGGAAAGCCGGCACATAGTCGACCGCGGCCAGCCTCGCCCCCCACGCGGCGGCCATATTGCCCGTCATCATGTCACTGGTCTTTAACGACTGAGTCACGCGGGCTTCTCTTCCGTTTCACGCACAGCGGTGAGTGCATGCGTTGGACATTCGGTGATACAGAGGCCACAGCCTTTGCAGTAATCGTAATCGATCACGGGTCGGTCCTTGTCGTTGAGCGCGATTGCGGCTTCAGGGCAATAGACGAAGCACAGCGTGCACCCGTTACATTTCCTTACGTCCAGGACCGGACGATAGGTCCGCCAGTCGCCAGTCTTACGAAGGAGGGTGTTAGCACCACTCGCGATTCTTGCCGACCCTCTTGTCGGAGGCTCATAGACCGGCGTCCATAGCGCAGCGACGGTCTCGCCCGTCGGAGGAGAAGGCGTCACCGGCACCGTCGGCACTCCCTCAAAACACTCGACCGCGAGCGACACATTTTCCGCGAGCAACGGCTCCGACAGACCCAGGGAGGCCAATTCACCTTCGACAGCCTGTCGTAGGCTCTGGACGGCCAGACCAACGATTCGCGCCCCCACGGCTCCGAGCGGTGCGCTCAAGGCACCGCTTTTACCAAGACGGGTCAGCGCGAGCCCGGTCAAGTCCAGTGTGAGGACTTCTCCCGGCAGAGAGGCTTCTCTCTTCAAGTCCTGAGGAGATCGCGGACTGTTCACGAAGAGCGCCGTGGTCCCCGAGACTCCTTCCAACACTCGGGCGACGGGATCGCCCAAAAGGGTCTCATCCGCCACCACGACCACATCTGGGTTTGCAATCAGGCCTCGTTCCAGGATCGGCCCTCGGGCAAACCGCGTGAAGGCCGCAACGGGAGCCCCACGGCGCTCCGCTCCGTAGATCGGTGAATCTTGAGCGGTAAATCCCTCGATGAAGGCAGCCGTGCCGACGATCCTCGAGGCTGTTTTCGCCCCCTGGCCACCGCGTCCATGAAAGCGTATTCGGATCATGAGGTCACTCCCCTGCCTAGGGAACACAAGTTCCATGCCTATGGATCCGCCCTGTGGTTGACGGGCTGCCAGGAAACTTGCCTGGAAAAAGATGTGCTTAGGCTACCCCCTAGCGCCTCGATGCCTTGCTCTCCCCTCGAACCTGTGGCATCTTGGCCCAACGCGTCGTTGCCTTCTGTCGCAATTCTCCGCAGTCACGGAGTAGCGCGACACACCTTAGACGATAAGAGCCTTCCAAGCCGTTCATATTCATAGCTCTTCTCACCTCCCCCCCTGTGTGCGCCTGGTCGCTTGTTTGCTATAAGGGAAAGCACATGTCCGCAATCTTGAGGATCCCATGACCCATAATCTCATCATCGAAGAGTCCCAAGATATCCCGGCTGCAGAGCGACGAGTCGAGATCGTTGAACGCAAGGGTAAGGGGCACCCGGATTCGATCTGTGATGCAGTGGCAGAGAATATTTCGATCGAGCTATCCCGCGCCTACAGCAAGGCTTTCGGGCGTATTCTTCATCACAACATTGATAAGGGCTTTCTGGTCGCAGGCCAGGTGGAGTGCCGGCTAGGGGGAGGCCGGGTCTTGGACCCCATGCGTCTCATCATCGGTGATCGGGCGTCGGTCGGAATTGGAAGAAAAGTTGTGCCGGTCGCACAGATCGCGAAGGCAGCGGCTCGGGATTGGTTCAAGCAAAACCTTTATCACGTCGACCCGGATCGGCACATTCGATATCAAATTGAATTGAAGCCGACCTCTGCCGAATTGGGCGCCATCTTCGAGCCCCGCCAAGGCCCCCTCGCGGCCAATGACACGTCCACTGGCGTGGGGTATGCCCCACTCACGCAGATCGAGCGACTGTCGATTAACCTGGAGCATTTCCTGAATGGGCCACTCTTCAAATCGGAGTTCCCGGAAACGGGGGAAGATATCAAGGTGATGGCGATCCGTCATCGGGGGGAGCTCTCCTTAACCCTGGCGATCCCGTTGCTGGCAGAGGCTATCGGCAGTGAAGCGGCCTATTTCAGACAGAAATCTCGCCTCTCCCAGGCGATCCGCCGTTACGTGCAACGACAGCCTCATGGCTGCAAACGGGTACAGGTCGTGGTGAATGCCTTGGATCGTCGGGGGAAAGGCGTGGAAGGGATGTATCTCACGTTACTTGGCACCTCAGCAGAACAGGGTGACTCTGGCCAAGTTGGCCGGGGGAACAAAGTCAGTGGCGTCCTCGCGATGAACAGGCCCACGAGTGGAGAGGCGGCGGCTGGGAAAAATCCGGTCAGCCATGTCGGAAAGATTTATAATGTTCTTGCGCATGAACTTGCCGCGCGGATCTACCGAGAAGTGCCCGGCCTCAAAGAAGTCACGGTGCAGCTCTGCAGCAGGATTGGGCAGCGTATCGATCGACCTGCGATTACCGTGGTGCAGGTGAGTCTCGCCCGCGGCCGGACGCTCTCTGTGGTCCAAGGGGGCATTCGAAAGATTGTGCACGAGGGCCTCAGTAGCCTGGGACCATTCTGTGAGTCCTTGGCCAAAGGAAAGTATATGGTGTTTTGAGAGAAGCGTAGCTTCTCCCATGGACGCAACCCCCATGACAACCGACTACCACAAGGAGATTGAAGTCGCATCGCGCCTCGCCCGCCAAGCCAGTGACATCGTCTTAGGCGTCTATGCCACAGATTTCGCAGTCACGTCCAAAGGGAAAGCCGGTCCGGTTACCGAAGCCGACCTCCGCGCAAACGAGCTGATCGTGGAAGGGCTCCGAAAAGCATTTCCTTTAGATGGGATCATCTCAGAAGAGGAGCCCCCCACCGGAAGGCGGTCTGCCACGCGTATCTGGTACGTCGACCCGCTCGATGGCACCAAGGAATTCGTGGCGAAGAATGGCGAATTCTCGATCATGATCGGCTTGTCAGTGAACGGTCAAGCCCGCGTTGGGGTTGTGTACCGGCCGGTGGGAGACCTGCTCTTCGGCGGCATCACCGATCAGGAAGCCTGGCGCGAGGAAGCAGGCAGGCGTACGGCGCTGAAGGTTTCGAGCGTGACCATTCCCCAACACTTACGCATGGTGGTCTCGCGCTCCCACCGCCACCCAGTGATCGTGGACATGCGCGAGCGAATCGGCCTCACACATGAGCTGCCCTGCGGCAGTGTCGGTCTCAAAATTGGATTGCTCGCGAGTGATCAGGGGGATGTCTATGTCGAGCCTTCCAGCTATACCAGCGCGTGGGATACCTGCGGCCCTGAGGCCGTGTTGCGAGGAGCGGGCGGACGCCTGACCGACCTGACTGGCCAACCTCTGGTCTACGGAACCGATGACGTTCGGAACAGAAGAGGACTGGTCGCAACCAACGGAGTCTGTCACGACCAGGTCATCGCAGCGATCGCTCCGGTCGTGCGGGAAGCGGGGTTGGCACCGTAACGAGTAAATCGTGATGCGTCATGAGTTATGCGAAATGCGCGGCAGAGGTCAGTTTGCGCGTTTCCTCACTCATCACCCATCACGCATGACCCATCACGTATTCGCCGGATAAGGAAAATAGCGTGAAAGAAGCTCTATTCTACGAGGTGGAGGACAACCAGCGTGTTCGTTGCACACTCTGTCCCCACTTTTGCAAAATCACTCCAGGGCATCGTGGGGCATGCGGGGTGCGAATCAATCGCGATGGGAAGCTGTACACGTTAGTGGCAGACCGCGTCGTGTCTGAGGGAGTAGATCCCATCGAAAAGAAGCCCCTCTTCCACTTTCTTCCTGGATCCTATTCCTATTCGATTGCCACGGTGGGTTGCAATCTGCGATGTCTCTTCTGTCAGAATTGGGAAATCTCCCAGGGCCCCAAAGGTTCAAGGCCTGAGCCCAGTGACTTCGCATGCCTGCCCGTGACGGACCCTTCCAGGGGCGAAGTACCTGGGCTGCCGGTGACGCCAGAATCGATCGTGACTCATGCTGTGGCCGCCGGCTGTCGCAGCCTAGCCTATACTTACACCGAGCCAACAATTTTCTTTGAATTGGCACTCGAGACGGCCAAGGTGGCTCGCGACGCGGGGCTGAAAAATATTTTCGTGACGAATGGCTTTATCACCCCGGAGGCGCTCCGCATGATCGCCCCGTTTCTCGACGCGGCCAACATTGACCTCAAAGGATTCGGCGAGAGCTTTTACAAGCGCGTCTGCGGAGCAAGTCTCACGCCCATTCTTGAGGCAATCCGGCTCTATAAAGAATTCGGCGTGTGGATCGAGCTGACGACCTTGCTCATTCCAGGTCGAAACGACCATGAGGCCGAACTCAGAGAGTTAGCGGGATTCATGACGTCCGACCTTGGTGACGAGACCCCCTGGCATATTATCCGCTTTTTCCCCGCCTACAAGATGGAACGGGTCCCGATCACCCCGCTGGAAACCCTGCGCCGGGCTGAAGAGATCGGGAAAGACGCTGGCCTCAAGCATATCTATGTGGGGAACGTCTTTGAAGAAGACGGCGAGAATACTACTTGCGCTGGTTGTCAAGAAGTCGTGATCCGTCGAACCGGCTTGACGCTGATCGAAAACCGCCTGAAAGGCTCCGCCTGCCCAAGGTGCCAACGACCCATGGCAGGGGTGTGGGAATAACTCGCCGGACTGCCTCGTTCCTGAGACGCCTCCTCACCCTCCGCAGCCATTCCCTCTGCCCGGCGGAGCTGAGCTGAAAACATACGGCGGGTGAGAGCCCAAAAGACCGACACCGGCAACCCCGCCTCCCGGAGTGCACGGGCGCTATAGTGGTGGCACTGATGGAACACATGATAGGAGGGACTTCCTGGAAAGAACCTGGATCCCCCTGCCTCTACGATGGGGGTCGGTGCGGCAATGGTTGAGCGCAAGAAGTCTCGCAATCGCGCGAAGCCCTCATCCGTGAGGTGAAAGGTAAATTTCTCAGCGGGAGGCTGTGGCGTGCGTTCACTCCAAACCTGGTCATAGTGTCCGATCTCAACAACGCCTGCAGAGGGCCAAAACAGGGCCCGAAGGATCCCGCTGATCCCCTGCCGACCTTCAAGATACCAGGCCTCCTCCGCATAGCCCCATTCCTCATATTTCTGTTCGGTCGGGCGGCCTTCCGCAACGCTTTTCGCAGGCAAGGCAATCATGGCATGCCATGTGTCAACGGAGACGATGATGGCATGGGAAGGCGTGCCGGGCTCGGGAGGCCACAGGCCGGATACCGGGGTCGCACAGCCAGAAGACAGAACCGAAACACCGACGAGAAGCCAGGTGGTAGTCTTGTTCACCGAGACCGACCCCGCACCACGAGAACCGAGCAGGGCGCATACTTCAGCACACTCTCAGACACGCTGCCCAATTGAAATCGCTCCATCCCGGTCAAGCCCCTGGAACCCATCACGACCAGATCGGCTTGGTGTTTTTCGAGATAGTGAACGATGGTTTGACTGGGATGCCCCTCCAGGACCTCTGTGGTCACGGCGCATCCCTCCTTCAAGAACATTTCGCGGTATTGTGAGACAAGAGTCTTGGCTTGCTGTCTCTTCGGCTTCGTGAGGACCTCTAATTGCGACGCCGTCAACAGACCGGTACCGAGGTCGGTGACAACGGGGGACACCACGGACAGCACCGTCACTTGGGTGGACTCCCCGACCAAGCCAGTGAGCAAAAACCGCGCGGCAGCCTTGGAGAATTTGGACTGGTCGACCGCCAGCACGATCCGAGGGGCTTCCGGTAGCTTTCGTTTCACCACCAGCACCGGACATGGCGCGTGGGTCACCACTTTTCGCGAGACACTCCCCAACAAGAATCCTTGTATATCGCTGAAGCCCCGGGAACCCATCATGACCAGGTCCGTCCGCCGACGTTGAGCCTGCCGGATGACGGTCTCCGCGACAGGCCCCCGCTCCAAGACAGATTGAATCTTTGTCATATGGCCTCTCGCCTGTTGGCTGAACGCCATAGAGGCCACTTCCTCCATTCTATGAAGGAGCTTGGTGCCCTCCTTCTCCAACACCGTGAAGGGGAGCTTCAAAGGCTTGCGCCTTGCAGCCCGGACACTCCTGGTTCCACCGATGTCCAAGACGTAGAGCAGGATGAGCGCCTTGGGAGGCCGCTCAGCCAGCGCGACTAACGATTCGACGCTCCAATGCGAGAATTCCGAGCCATCAATGGCACAGAGGATGTTCATGCTTGCTCCTTTTCTGGGGTGGTCTCCTCGTCGGGTCATATTTCCGGGCAACGCGACTCAGGAGTGAACGGGCCGAGGCGGACGTTGTCCTCCCTGAAAATGCATCTGGCATGCCTCCTCAAACGCCGCGCGAGCTTGTTCCAGCAATACAGTGACACGTGCCACGTATCCTCGATTCACTCACCTCGCCCAGAGACTCGAGCGCTCCAATACGCCGCCTTTTGCCAGCCCTTTGCGGCTTTTTGCACCAATTGAGGCATCGCCACTGTGGTGATTGTCACCACTCGTTCATATGAAGATACTGACCGTGAGGTCCCTCCCCTCATGGTCCCGGTTTCTTACAGTTCTACACGTGCCATGCCGGAGTGGCATTTTCCTTGCGTGAGGATGGGAGCCGGGTGAGAAAAGGGATCATCATGCTGGACCAGCACGAACGCCTCGCGCTAGGGCAGTTGTTTCAGATTTTGGAAGGGGAGCCGTTTGAGCCGAAACCGCTTCTCGACGAACAGGCCATTTATCGAGGGCCTGATGGGCAGATCATTGTCCCGGTCGTGATCAAGGGCAGCCAGCCGTCTCTCAGCTTGGCTCTCTTGATGGCGCACAAGGCCGAGCAATTATATAAGCAGACAGGATGCCGCTTCATGGTAACCCAGCGCCTGGAACATGATACAGACAAGAAACAGTTTGTATGGGCACATGATACGTGGGAGACGATTCACTAACCCCCCTCAACTCTTGACATTCAGATCCCTCCCAAGACATCCTTTTTCTCCGAGACGGGCGAAGATTCCGCTCTTCAGCGAAACTAGCCCCCAACGGTGCGAAGCCAAACTCGAGTGATGTCATCCCTCTCCGGATCAGATATTATGATGAGGCGTTGGGAGAACGACCTGGCCGAATGGGCGAGCACGCCGTCGCCGTGCGCCACCGAAGCCATCGTGGGGGAGAGCTAACCGCCACCGAGAGGTCCACGAGCCGTATCGGCACTTCCGTGCCGGTCGGCAGGACGCTTCACTCGAGCGGGAAGGACTGAGGATTCAACACATGCCTCTCACCAAGGCAAAACGTGACTACTATGAGGTCCTCGGCGTCGAACGCGCCGCAACCCGTGACCAGATCAAGCAAGCGTACCGTCGACTGGCTCTCAAATATCATCCGGACCGCAACAAGGACCCCGGCGCAGAGGGGAAATTTAAAGAAATTGCAGAAGCCTATGCCGTGCTCTCAGACGATGCGAAGCGACGGGAATACGATACCGCGGGCCACGTTGGCGTCGAACAGCGGTGGTCGACGGAAGACCTTTTCCGGGACTTTCAGTTCGGTGATTTCTTTGGAGGTCGCTTTGATGATCTCTCCAGCATGTTCGGCGATGTCTTCGGTCGCCGCACTCGTCCTAGCTACGGCAGGGGCCGAGGGCTGGACCTTCGGTACGATCTTGATATGACCCTGGAGGAAGCCGCCAAAGGGGGAGATCGAGAGGTCGGGATCACTCGCTCCGCACACTGTCACACCTGTCATGGAACCGGAGCCGAGCCAGGCACCAAACCCGTGACCTGTTCGGAATGCCAGGGGTCAGGACAGAAACAACAGGTGCAGACAGGAAAGGGCGTCCGCATGGTCACCCTCACCACCTGCCCGCGTTGCCAGGGTCGGGGCCAGTGGATCCAGAGCCCCTGCCGTTCCTGCGAAGGGAAAGGGTACGAATTCGCCC
Source organism: Nitrospiraceae bacterium (assembly GCA_041616875.1). Lineage (GTDB taxonomy): Bacteria > Nitrospirota > Nitrospiria > Nitrospirales > Nitrospiraceae > JBFJQA01. Next base: position 17,347 of record JBFJQA010000047.1, read on the forward strand.
GACACACCCTGAAGGTCCAGATTCCCCCGGGCGTGGATGATGGAATGATGATTCGCCTGGCCGGGCAGGGTGAGCCCAACTCTAACGGCGGTCCCCCGGGGGATCTCTTGGTTCGACCGCATATTAGGCCTCATCCTACTTTTGAACGGCATGGGAACGATCTCTATACCGTCAGGTCCATCTCCTTTGCAGATGCCGCCCTCGGGACAAAGATACCTCTCTCATGTTTAGGGGGGGAACACATTCAGGTCACGGTTCCCTCCGGCATTCAGAGCGGGACGGCGCTCCGGGTCTCTGGTAAAGGGATGCCTCACCTTGGGGGAA
>JBFJQA010000048.1:0-17416 GCA_041616875.1 Nitrospiraceae bacterium
CAGAACGCGCTCCTGATCAATGGCCGTCAAACCGTCGAGGCCGCATTGCATGACGGTGACCTCATCCAATGTGGTGACAAGGGTCCACTCTTTCGGTTCCGCATTCAACCAGCTGGGACCCTACACACCAAGCCGTGGCGCTACATCGTGGCTGACTCGCGGGACATCGTCGTACGAACCCCACATCGTCGATACATGTCGCCGCTGTATCTTGCTGGTCACGTGCTGGAGGAGGTGGTCCGGTATGGCTCGAGGACTGCGAAAATCATCGCCGCCCTGACCGTCATTGTCCCCCTTGTGATCATCATCGCGCTGGGTGTTGGACTGTATTACCAATACCTCGCTGTCAGAGCGTCCGAGCAGCGGATTGCCGAACTTGTCGGTCAGGTTGAGACCGGGCGTCTGACACAAGCCGAACTCGAACGCCGTATAGCCCGGGAACGCGAAACGGTTACCGCGCTTCGGCGTGATGAAACCGTCTTAAAAGAGCAGTTGCAAGCCTCTCTCAAGGAGCAGGTCGCGGCGCGGCGCTCTGAGAAGGAGCTTCGAGCGATTCGCCAGAAACTGAGTGCGTTGGAAACTTCCCAGCGGTTTGCCGAAGACATCATTGGCCGATTTGAGAAGGGGGTGGGCCTGCTGCAGGGTGGGTATGCTCTCAAAGAAAAGGCATCGGGGCGTCCTCTCCGGTATCAGGGGTTTGATGAAAACGGGTATCCGCTTCTCGACGAGAACGGAAAACCAATTCTCACTCTCGAGGGATCTACTCCCGAAATGGTTATTTTTTATGCGGGAACGGGCTTTCTGATAGATACACAGGGAACGATTTTAACAAACCGTCATATCGCCCGGATGTGGGAGGTGTACGAGCCTATCCAGAAAGCGCTCCAAAGCGGGTTTGAGCCTGATTTGCGCATACTGCGGATCTTCTTCCCCAAATCGCCGATGCCCTACGACCTTCAAGTCCTGGCGGTCTCTGATCGAGCAGACCTGGCTATTCTCAGGACCAAAGACCGACCCACTCACATCAAACCGCTGAAGCTGGCTCCGCCCGGAAAAGTTCTTCATGTGGGTGAACCGGTGATCGTGTTGAGCTACCCAGGCACCTTCGATATCATTCTCAGCCGTTTGGCTCCGCCCATGAGCGCTGAGGTGATGGAGACAGCCGGGACGGATCCTGCGAAACTGCCTAAGGTCCTCTCTCAGAAAGGACTGATCCGTCCTCTTGCCACCCACGGGCACCTCGCTGATGTGTCGGTAGACGTGATCACCTACGAGGCACGATCGGCTAGCGGTAGCAGCGGGGGGCCGGTCCTTGATCGTGAAGGCGACGTAATTGCGGTGAACCATTCGGTTCTTCAACGGATCGGGGGGGTCAACTTGGGACTGCCTGTCCGCATTGTATGGGAAGAATTGGCCCAGCTCAGGACTGGCCGGGCTGCATTAAGCGGTGGAAAACTAGTCTTTCGTTGACCGACATTGTCTTCAGGAAATAGCGGGAGTGTTTCATGCGAATACTGCTCGCCGTCGATGCATCGCCTGATTCGAAACAGGCTGCTCATATCGTTGCACACCTCAGTGAGCCTGCCGACCTGCACATCCTGAATGTGGTGGATCCCGATGCCCTCAAGCAAGCCTATCTTCCACCTGACCTGACTGAGCCCTACGTGGAGGCATATCGCCAGGAAGTGTCCCTCGTTGCGGAACGAGTTCTTCACGAAATGCGTGACGCCCTGACACCGTACGCTCGTGAAATCCGTCTTATCGCCGATACAGGAGACCCCGCTGAAAGCATTGTCGAAACCGCCGAGGAGAGTGAGGCGGAACTGGTGATTCTAGGGCAGCGGGGAATGACCGCCACGCCAACATTGCTGCTTGGCGGGGTTTCGCAAAAGGTGGCTCTCTACGCCCCATGTTCCGTTTTGGTCGTGAAACAGCCGACGCCAGCCTTGGAACGAATCCTGCTCGCTGTGGATGGATCTGAGGCGTCAAACAAGGCAGCACAGTTTCTTGCCAAATTTCCCTTCAAGGCCCCAGTCCGAGTGACCGTCGTGACTGTCTGCCCGCCTCATGGTTCGGAGCCGCTTCCTTCCGGGGCAGGAGCGTCCGACCCGTCCCTGGGCCCAGAAAAAGTCCAAGCCAGAGGTGAGGACTTTCTGGCCGGGATTGCCGAAACATTTCAGGGAGGCCCCTATGAGGTGGATACTGGGTGGCTTCAAGGTGACCCCGCGCCCATAATCCTGGAGGAAGCCGGCCGGCGAGCGGCTCAAGTTATTGTCCTTGGCGCACGTGGGTTGAAAGGCATCAAACGATTCTTGTTAGGAAGTGTCTCGCAAAAGGTTCTGGTTCATGCCCCCTGTTCCGTCTTGATCGTCCGCTAGGGTCCCCTTGTGTCCTGCCCGCTGTCCGTCTAGTGCATGGGCCCGTCGGAAGCCACTGAGAACAAAAGGGTTCTCCCCCACCTGTGCCCATAGTCCGTCCAAGTGGCTCGGGCAGGTAATTTCCAGTAGTTTTGTGGTATTATAGTAAATGAGCTTTGACTTTCTAGTGTTTTACGGTTTTTCCTTCCTGTTCGCGCAGTTGATACTCAGGTCGTTGTTTCCCTTCTATCAGCACTCTGGTTCGTCGAGCAGATACCAATACCGCCTTGATCTTTTGCCGTTCCTTACCCATAGGGCTGACTGTCTGTCGATACGTTCGTATCGTGCGGAGGGAGCAGCCCATGGATAGAACGCCCCTGAGTTGTTCCCGCTGCCATGGGATGATGGTCACCGTCAGACTGGAGGATGTGAATGGCACTACAAGACGTGAGCCCCTCCTTGGATGGCGCTGTCTCCAGTGCGGCGAGGTTCTCGATGCGGGAATCGTAGATAACCGCAGGGCCCATCAGCACCCTGTGAAGAATCGGGCGCGACTTCCCTGCGGCGTGATGGTGCAGCAGTCCGGAAAGCCTAAGCTCAAGAAGGCCGGGCGTAAATGATGGTCCGTGTGTTTGAGACGGGTATTTTTGACCTTGTCGTTCTAGGGAGGTACCTTCATCATGAACGAAGTAAGATCCGCGAGTGTGACGCCTGCGAAGGAAAAGAATTGGATGCGGGTTCCCAATGGCACAAAGGTCAGGCACCGGCTTGAGGGGTATGAAGGGGCCATAGATGGGCTAACCGAGATCGTTGACAAGAGCTCTCTTCTCAATCCTGATGGGCGTACGCAATATCGGATCGATGTGGGCGATCCCCAACGGAAGCTCGCCGGAGAGGACGAGTTGTTGATCGTGGCCGATGCCGATGGCCTTATGATGATTGGGAAGCAGAAGGTTGATTATCGCCGCGAGGTAACCCAATGTTTCCGGAGCCGATTTGCTGATGACAAGTTCGTCGTCTAAGGAAACGCAGAGTCCGTTCAGGCGGTTGTCGGTTGCATGCCCCCGCATTCTATGCTAGAGTTCTATACGTCATCACCGAGGGCCTGGGATGGCGCGTTCAGTAGGAGAGGCCCTAACACGATGTTGTTTTGTCCGGGAATTCGATCGGAAACCAGACCTGAGTCGCCGCTCTGTTTCGCGTCTTCGGCCCGTTCTTTCCCCTCCTCTTCCTTGCGTCAAAGACAACACCATAACATTCACAAGGAGGAACCCCATGGGTTCGAAGATTTATGTGGGCGGCTTGCCCTATGCCACCACCGATTCGCAGTTGCAGGACCTCTTCTCGCCGCACGGATCCGTTGAGTCGGTCAAGATCATAACCGACCGATTTACGGGTCAGTCACGTGGCTTTGGTTTTGTGGAGATGTCGTCGTCTGAGGAGGCCAACGCCGCCATTCAGGCGCTGAACAACACACAGCTCGACGGGAGGACCTTGGTTGTCAACGAGGCGAGGCCTCAGGAAGCCAGATCCGGTGGCGGTGGCTTCGGTGGTGGAAACCGAGGCGGCGGTAAACGCGATCGCTGGTAACACGACGCTCATCGGGGGATGTTGTCCCGTCTGGGGATGAGCATTTCCCCATTTGATGTGGCAGGGACGTCCAAGTGCGGCGTCCCTGCCATTTTTATTTCACCGGGAGGATCTACCCAAGCCTATCCCGCCCGACTCACTTTTTCACCGCTTGGAATCAAGGCGTCTTCCACCAATCCTGCGCCGCACCATCAGGCAGGGCACCGGCATACGGGAGGTCGGACCCGATGGGCACCTCCACCTCCTCCGCAGGCAAGCAAGATCCCGCAAACCCTGGCCCTAGGGGACCGTGGGTTTCTTGGAAGCAGGGAGAGTCCGTGCGCGCGATGAGGCCGGTGTTAGTTGTGTGCAGCACTCTTCGCTTTGATCTCCAACACCTTCACGTCAAAGAAGAGTGTCTTTCCAGCCAGTGGGTGATTGAAGTCAAGGACGACGGTGTCCTTCTTCACCTCTGCGACTCGCGGGCGAACGATCCTGCCGCTGGCATCTTTCCCCTGTAGCTGCATCCCGACTTTCTGCGCCTCGGTCGGAATTTGGTCCTTGGGTATTTCCTGCAAGGCTTTTGGGTTCACTTCTCCATAGCCTCTCTGCGGCGTCACGGTAACCTGTTTGCTCTCGCCTGGGCTCATGCCTTCAATGGCCTCTTCAAGGCCGGGAATGATTTGCTGGGATCCTTGCGTGTAGGTCAGGGGCTGCCCCCCGACATTGGTGTCGATAACCTCTTTGTTTTCCAGGGTGAGGGTATACTCCAGGGAGACCTCGTTGCCGGTCGATACTATCATGTTGTTGCCTCCTTTTTGGGGTTCTGCTTGCGCGCAGGCCGAGCCCCAGACTGCTAACAGGACGGAGGCACCATAGACCCATCCATTGATCTGCTTCCGTGTCATGTGACCGATCCTCCGGGTTAAGAGTGGTTGAGTAGAAATAGACTGGAAGGGTTCGCGGCTCGCGCGTGGAGGGCTTTCAGGGAGAGCGATCAGTCCCAGACTATTCTATAGACATCATTAATCTATCAGACTTTCCTGGTCCGCGCTACTATTCACAGGCATGCAGCTAGGGTGTAATGGGGTGGGAACGTGCGGCTGCCTTGCCCTCACACGTTCAGAAATGGTGGGCGAGCACACTCGGCTTGAACACGCCGCGTTCGGTGATGATAGCCGTGATGTATTCGGCGGGCGTGATGTCAAAGGCCGGGTTTAGGATATCCACTCCCTTGGGGGCAATGGGATGGCTGCCGTGGATTGAGGTGACTTCGTCGGGCTTTCGCTGCTCGATAGGAATCTCTTCGCCAGAAGCGGTGGACAGATCGATGGTTGAGTATGGCGCGGCGACATAGAAGGGAATGCCGTGGGCTTTGGCCAGAACCGCCACGGAATAGGTGCCGATCTTATTGGCCACATCACCGTTCGCTGCGATGCGATCAGCGCCAACGATGCAGAGTTGAATCTTTCCCTGACGCATGAGCGCTCCGGCCATGTTATCCGTAATGAGGGTGACCGGGATCTGGTCCTGCATGAGTTCCCAGGCCGTGAGTCGGGCCCCTTGTAAGATCGGACGAGTTTCATCCGCGATGACGTGAACCTTCTTCCCCTGCTCCCAGGCGGCTCGAATCACTCCCAACGCTGTACCATATCCCCCGGTGGCCAGCGCGCCCGCGTTGCAATGGGTCAGAACCGTTTGACCAGTTTCGATCAATGTGGCCCCGTGTTTACCCATGGCCCTGTTCATGGCGATGTCCTCGTCCAGTATGTGTTGGGCTTCCTCGATCAAGAGCCGCTTGATGTCTTGCACCGGCGTGTTTCGCCACTCCTCCAGCCTGTTTTTCATTCGTGTGAGAGCCCAAAAGAGGTTCACGGCGGTCGGGCGGGTGCCAGCGAGGTGATCGCAAATTTCGTGGATCGCCATGGCAAACTCTTCGAAGGACGTGGCCTGGAGAGTCTGGGCTCCGAGCGCGACGCCCATGGCGGCGGTGACCCCGATCGCCGGGGCGCCTCGGACCTTTAACTCCCGGATGGCCTGGGCGACGGTCTGATAGTCCCGGCAGTCAAGAAATTCGACGTGCTCGGGGAGACGACTCTGGTCCAAGATACGGACCACTCCCTCTTTCCATTCAACCGTTGGAATCATGGTCAGTCTTGATTCCGGCTCGTACCGGCCGGGTCTTGCGGGGTTAGGATCGATGCCGGCCTGCGTGTTCCAGAATGGTGACCATCATCACGATTAGCGCGGCTTGAGTCAAGAGGAGAATGGCCTCTGTCGCTCCTGCCTTTCGCAGAACCAAGGCAGCGAGTCCTAAGGAGATGGTGAGGCCGAAGATCATTCCAATGCTCGCAAGTCGGCTGCCCAAGGCCCGTTCGAGCCGATGGTGAAGGTGATCCTTTCCAACGTAATCAATCCACTCCTGGATGGTAGTCACTTTTCCTGTGGCGATCCGTTCTAGGGTGATGTGGATCATGTCGTAAATGAGAACGCCAAAAATCAGCAAGGGGTTGGTGAATGACACAATGGGGTGGCTCTCAGCCCAATGCCCCTTGACCGCCAGGCAGGCAAGGGTGAACCCCAGGAACGTTGCGCCTCCGTCTCCAAGAAAAACAAGCGCTTGTCGCTTTAATCTCAAGTTATAGGGGAGGAATCCAAGGCACGCTCCCACGATAGCCAGTGCCATCCAGCCCAAGGTGGTCTGTTGCGTCTCCAGTGCCACCAGAGCCAGGAAAAAGGCCATCAAGACGGCCAGTCCCGTCGCCAGTCCGTCCATCCCGTCAAAGAAATTAAAGGCATTGGTAATCCCGACAATCCATATGAGAGTAATCACGATGTTGGCGACTTCTCCGAGTGGGCTCGAGGGAAAGAGGGTGAGAACTGTCCCTGAGGCTACGACCAGCCCTGCCCCTATCAGCTGGGCAGCCAGCCTCATCCATGCCGGCAGTCCTCCCCCGTCATCCAAGAGCCCGACAACGAGGAGCAAAGAGCCGGATAGCAGAATTGGCCACATGCCCTGCTGGGAGGGGCTGATCCCGATCCAGAAGGCATACATTAATCCAAGGAACACGGCCACGCCGCCGATACGTGGAGTCGCCTGAGCATGGATTTTTCGCTCTGAAGGGATGTCGAGGAAACCCCAGCGATGTCCGAGCCGAATCATGATTGGAGTGATGGTAAAGGCTCCTATCAATGACAACAGGAGTACGTACCCTCCCTGCCAACCTTGAGTGAGAAAGATGTCTCGTGCCCACGGGGTGCCGACCAGCAGTAACATCAACCCACCGCCCACGGTAGCTGGGGTAAGCCAGCGGATGCTCTGGCGAAGTTCCAGGCTCGTGTGCAGGAGGCTTGTCGGGATCACGCTAATTCCTCAATGAGCGCCTGGGCGGTTCGTTCAACTTCTTCGTCGGTCATGGAAGGATAAATTGGAAGCGACAACGCGGTCTCGCTCGCCTCTTCTGTTCGTGGAAACCCTTCCAAGCCCAGATATTGGTGCAAGGGGCGGAACACCGGCCGCCGGCACTGAACTCCACGATGCTCGAGTCGGGCCACCAGACCAGCCAGACTTTCTGGAGTTCCGCGGAAGCGCGGGATTCGAACGACGAAACGGTAATAGATATGGGTGCGGCCTTCGGGTACAGCCGGCAGTACCAGATCCTGCTCTCCAAGTCTGAGATGATAATAGTCCGCAATACTGGCTCGTCGGTCAAGAAAAGATTGAATTCGGTGCAGCTGATTCAGCCCTAAAGCAGCCTGAAGGTCGGTCAGTTTATAATTGAACGATGCGGTCTCCAGTCGAGGCTGTTCGTCATACTCCCTCAACGCCCTGGCTCGTTCCAAAAGCGTTTCATCGCTTGACAGCACCATGCCACCTTCTCCCGCGCAGAGCAGCTTTGTGGCGTAGAATGAGCAAATCGCTAACGAGCCGATGCTCCCCACGGGCCTTCCCCCAACCGTTGCTGCCAGCGTGTGGGCGCAATCCTCGATGATGGGAATGTCGAGCGCTTCTAATGCCGGCATATCTGCGGGAAGACCGAAAAGGTGGGGAACGATCATCGCTCTCGTGTTAGCGGAACGAGTTTCTTCCACCTTTTCAGGGTCTATGGAAAAAGCCTCGAGCTGGATGTCAACCAGTTGAGGGTGAGCGCCAACCCGAACCGTGGCCAGCCACGGAGCCGCGCAGACATAGCTGGGCATCATGACTTCATCCCCTGTCCCGATTCCCATCGCCCGCAGAGCCACCTCCAAGGAGGCCGTTCCAGAGCTCAACGCAACGGCGCCCCTCACTCCGACAAAGGCTGCCATACTTCTCTCGAACTGATCCACGAGCGGGCCCTTGGCCACCTGGCCGGATTCCAGGACATGGAGCACGGCCTGGATGTCGTCCTGACCTAGGTCCAGACGTGAGTGGGGGATCTTTGTCGTCAAGAGTGTCACGATGCGATATTGATGAACATGCGGAGGGGCGTGAATGCCTCCGCGTTCTTGACCCGACCCTGTATCCCACGGAAATGGGCGGAGGACCGCGTGATGTCCGTTATGGCCAGGCCTTCAATGTTGGTCTTCTTGACCTGGGAGGCGTGAGCTTTGAGTGCTTCGATTTTATCTTCTAAGACCGTGTCGATATCGACAAAGACGTTCGGGGAAAAGTTTTGCGTGGTGGGACCCTCATAGAAGAGCACATTTTTTGTATACCGAGTGGCGGTAATCGTGCTTAGCGCAAGATGCCGATGATCCTGGTGTGTGTCGTCTGGGTAATGAACAAAGATGAAATGGGGATTGACTTCTTTCACAACGCGTTCAATTTTTCGGATGAGGGTTCGATCCAGTGGCAGTTCAGTGTCAGGATACCCGCCCCAGTAGAGCTTTTCAGTCCGCAGACGTTTCGATGCTCGGTCCTGTTCCCGTTTTCGCACTCCGCGTTTGGCTCCCTGCTCGCCCTCCGTCATGACCATTAAGAACACCCGATGACCACCACGCGCATACTTGATCAGGGTTCCGCCACATCCCGCCTCAATGTCGTCGGGGTGGGCGCCCAATGCCAGTATCCGCATCTTTTTCGCCCCGTTTAGATGCATGCGTGTCTTCTCCTCACGACGCCATCATTGTTGATCCCGCCTGCACCAGAGTTAGGCCTTGACGGCTTCAATAGGCGTCGTTCTCTGCTCCCTGATCCGTTGAAGGCCGTCTTTCCCGCAGTTCATGAGCAAATCAACCGCTGAAAGGTCTGGCAGAAACGGCTGATAACACTGTGCATAGGTCGGATGGCGAAATCCCTGGATCTCCACCACCACACCAGATGACTGGAATGCCTCTAGGTTCAGGTAGGCGCCCGCGCCAGGTCCCGCGAGGTAATGGGTCGCGCCGACTGTATGGCAAATGTCGATCAGACGTTCGGTTGGCTCCTCGCGGAGTTCCAGCTCTGAGGCAAGTTGCATGGGCGTTGTTATGCCAAACTTGTCCATCAGCCAACTGATCGTCGCAAGGTTGATAGCGGACAGCGAGTCGCAGTCCCGAAAGAGTGCCTCGCACAGGCTGTTAAGATAGTCATCGCGAAAAAGAGCTTGGCTATAATGGATTTCGATCGCGCGAAGGTGTCGGGTTTGCCAATCCGAGGTTGCGTCGATGCGAACCTCGTCGATCCGCTGGCCGAACCTGTGCCGCACGGGTACGGTGAGCCATTGCCACCCCTGGGCCGTGCGAATTCGGTTTCGATTCTGCCATTCATTTTTCTTGAACTGAACTGAATCGAGTACGACAAACAGGTCGGCTTGATCGATCTTGTCGAGGTACCCTAACCAGGGGAGGTACTGCGGTTGATGGATGGTCACTCGCATGGGTGAACGATCGTTGCTCTGGCTCTCCAACGTTCTTATCCGTTTGCCTGAGAGGTCATATCGGCAAGAGGCTGTCCCAGGAAAATTGGATTGCTCAATATCTCACCTTTACCTTGAACTTCTATCCTGTAAGAACCAGGAAAGTCTAAATTCGACGCGCTTTCAAAAAATGAGTGTTTCAATGGAGTGACCCCTTCTATTCTTGCCCTGACCTGCCCCGATCGAACGAGAGTCACCGAGATTGGATGGGCAGCATGGTTCGTGGCTGAAACTGACACCCGTATGACCAGGTCCTTCGCATGGTGCAACTCCAGGCGATCCCCTGACGCGGCGGTACAGGAGCCATCAGTGCAGTCAAGCCGAAACTCGTCGAGCCTGAGACCGTGCCCCGGCTGATATTGTCCAACGGCGTAGAGTCTGCCTTGCCTCATGGCTTCGAGAATACCGGGAACAGACCACGTGTTGACCCATAGCACGTTCAGGACCTGGTCCAATGCGATCCCAGCTTCGCCCGGTGTATGGAACGCGATTTCCCCGAACAGGTAAGGCGGCAGCTGTCGCTGGTGTTTCAAGAATCGACTGATCCCCTGATCCCAAATCCCACCCGGATCCTGGATATGACGTGTATCCTGATATAGCCCTCCAAATCCTGTAAAGCCAGATGTTTTCAGCAGGGCTTCGGGATAAGGGGCGGTTTCAACCGCGACGGTTCCCAAAGGGCCAAAGGAATAGACACGTTGGTCTCGCGCCTCGGGCAGTGACCAAATAACTAATCCTCCCCGGGAGGTGGCGGCATCGATCAATGTTTGATAGGGCCGATACTCCAGTTGGTCGTCATAAGAACTGAAGACTGGTTGGCCGAATGGCCAGGCATTGAAGAGAAGCAGGCATGCCAAGGTCGCAAGCATGAGGCCTGCTGTTTTGCACAACCTCCCTCCCCAGACCGGTGCCTTGCTTCTTCTCCATAACCACCCGGCAGGGATACACAGCAAGATCGGCGTGAGGTTCGAGACAGACGTCCACCCATATCGGTAGGAGTCCTGATTTCCACTAAGTGGCAAGGCGGCGTAATCTTCGGCCTTGGGCAGCCCCAGTACGAGCAGGTTTCGCTGGGAATTGTGCATCGTCAAATTTCGCTCCCACAAAGAACCGGTCCAATAGTAGTGCGGAGCCACCTCCACTCCAGGAATCAGGAGTACCCGTGGATGCCGAGTTTGGACGTCGGCTAGCTGCGCTAAGAACTGGGCGATCCGCTGAGCGGACAGGGAAGGAACTGTGACCGCTCGGCGAAGCACTCCTCTCAACGGGGGAATGCCGTATTCGTACCGCAAGGCAAAATTTTCTGACAGAATGATCGCGTCAATCCCCAATTGCTCAGCCCGACTCGCCATTTGGTCTAGAGTCAAGCTTCCTGTGCTGAAGGTACTGTGGACGTGGAGTGCAGCGACGAGAGGCCTGAAGGTGTGAGGCTGCCTGTCCGAAGCGGGTTCCGCCTGGGTCGTGCTGATCGGTCCCATGAGTAATGCGATCAGCAATGCGATCTGGCTTCGGTGGTTATAACAGCGCATTGTCAACGTGCCCCACACGAGTGAATTCGCGCTTCAGCCGTTTCGCTTAAGGCCTCTTCATAGATGGATTCGATGGTCCGAACCATTTCCAAAGCACTGTATCGCGACCCGATGGCCGTGCTCGCCATTGCCCCGAGCTCCTTGGCCCAAATCGGCCGATGGAGAATTTGAAGAAGCGCAGCTTCCAACGCCCGGGCGTCTCCCGGAGAGACGAGGAGTCCCGTCTCCCGATGCCGGACCACGGCGGGAATGCCGCCCACTTTGGATGCAATCACAGGGCGCCCCGCGGCCATGGCTTCGACGAGGGCGCGGCCCATCCCTTCATTCAACGACGGAAACACAAATACATCCATCGCTGCGAGACATTCTGGAATGTCGACCCGGTCTTCAAGCCATGTGATCGAGCCTGCAACGCCCAATTCTTCTGCTTGCGTCTGGAGTTCATGACGGAGGTCTCCTCTGCCCACTAACAGCAGATGCAATGGTGGGAAGGACGGTTTCAGTCTCGCCATGGCCTCGATGAGAAATCGGTGTCCCTTGATGGGGGTAAACCAGCCGACAGATCCGACGACAATGGCATCCGGCGGACAATGCAATCCTTTCGGACGATGTCCTCTGACCCCAACCCAGGCCCGAAAGCGTTCCACGTCAATCCCACTCGGAATGACCGCGAAGCGATTTGCCTCTCCCACCCCGCGCTCGAGATGATCGCTCCGCTCGGCTTCGGTCAGTGCGATCATCCTGGTTGTTCGTCGTGCCAGCCTCCGCTCAATTTGTATGAATGCCGAGGTCAGCAGGCGACCGAAATGCCCGTAAAACACATGGCCGTGCGGCGTGTGCACCACGGCTGGCACGCCGGCCAGCCTGGCCGCCACCCTTCCCAAGACCCCTGCCTTCGAGGTGTGGGTATGGACAATGGCGGGGCGTTGCCGTCTGAATAACGCTGTCAACTCTTGCAGGGCCAACAGGTCTTTGACAGGATTGACTTCACGGGTCAAGGGTTTGATCAGCCGCCATTCCACCCCCTCTTCCTTCAGGCGGTCTCGGTTAGCTTCGGTTGCCTCTATCCCCCCCTGCGCGTCCCATGGACCAGGCACGCCGGCCACCACGCTGGGCAGGAACCGCGCCCTGTTATGGCCCAAGGCCGTGAGCACCGTGTTCTGCGCGGACCCTCCTCGATCCAGCCTGGTAATCACGTGAATAACTTTCTGTGGATTCACCGGAATCCTTCCATTGTCGTATGCTCAGTCTTACGCTGCCGCCTGGGAGCAGATTTCCTGCAGGACTCTCGTAAGTTGCTCGTTGTGGTTGTCCCATGTGTAGCGCCGTTGTACGAGATCCCTACCCCTTGCCGACAGGCGTTGCTCTTCACCAGGACAATCCCGAAAGCGTCCGAGAACGCGGCGAATCGCTCTTGCCAGTGACCTGCCGTCCGTTCCCTCCGCAACGAGGACAGGATCTACACACGCCAGCACTTCGGGGATCGCCGCAACTGGCGTGCCGAGGACGGGGGTTCCGCATGCCAAGGCCTCAACCGTCACTAATCCGAACCCCTCCAACTGCTGTGTCGGCATGATGACCAAATCGGCGGCTTGATAATATCTCGGCAAAGTCTCCTCAGGAATGAAACCGAGCAGACGCACTCGATCCGAAAGGTTCAGATCGCGGATCATGCCCCGCAGGGTCGGGTGAAGGGGGCCATCTCCTCCTATCAAGAGCAGCGTATCCCGACCTTCTTCGCCGAGCGCCGCGATCGCCTCGAGAAGATTATCCAAGCCCATTCGCGGCACGAGATTTCTGACGGTAAACAGTATGACTTTGTTTTCAGGGAGCTTGAGTTCTCTTCGGACCTCTAAGGCGTCCTTTGGTGGATAAAAGCGAGTCAAATCGGCCGCGCCGGGCACCAATCGAAGGCGCGTTTCCGGGATTCCATGAACGGCTTGGACCCGACGCCACATGAACTCGCTGAGCACCATAACCCGGTCGCAGCGGCGCATGACGATTCGCTCCGTCCATAACCGAACGCGGGCGTTCATCGCGTAGCGCATACGCGCCGCAAGGGTGTTCCCAGGATGCTGACGTGTGAGGAATTCCTCATGGGCGAGTGATAAGCACATATAGGTCCAGCTACGCACCCTGTGTTTTCGCCAGAGAATTGGGCCCAGCCCCGCCAAGGCCTGATGGATAATGACGGTGTCAACAGCTTCGGAGCCTCGCGCTTGGTCGAAGGCCTTGAGCGCGTTGACCGCAGAAGACAGGAGGAAGACCGCTTCGTTCCTCCGTGAGACGGTATAACGCCGTTCGACAACGTGTCCAAGTGTCACTTGGGCTCGTGAGTCGCCAGCTGGTGCGCGGACCACCGCCCCGACGTGATGTCCCTTCCGTCGGAGGCCAAGCGCCTGTTCGCGAAGGACACGCTCCGCCCCACCAATAACGGCTGCGGCGGAGACTTCTCCTAGCAGGATGATGTTCATGACAGGACCGACTCACCCGAAGGTTGCAGCGCGGTAGCAGTGGACTTCTGTTGTTCCATCCACAGCTCGAGCATGACTAAGGCGTAGAGTTGATCGCAAAAGTTCCGTCTTCCGGATTCGTGCTCTTGAAGTAACCACCGAACGTATTCCGGTTTCACGTAACCGCGCCGCCGTACCGCTCGATCCGATAAGAGGTCGTGGACCATGTCCCGCAGATCTTCACGGAGCCAGCGCGCCAGAGGAACCTGGAATCCCGTTTTCGGCCGGGCGAGAATCTTTGCAGGGAGGGTGTTTCTCAAAGCCTGACGCATGAAGCCCTTCAGTCTCCACCCAGAGAAGCGGACCGCTGCCGGGATGGACTGGGCAAAAGCCAACAGATCATGATCGCAAAACGGTGTCCGTAGCTCGAGCGAATGGGCCATGCTCAGGCGATCCGCCATCCGGAGCAAGTCATCTGGGAGGTAGGTCTGAAGATCGAGTCCCATGGCGCGGTCTGTTGGGTTCCGGGAGGGCCATGCCTGATACAAATCCAAAAATTTCTCCGTGGCGGTGCACGATCCTGCTTCCTCCAGAAAATCGGGTGTAAAGGCGGAGGCTCCCCATTCGGAAGGAAGAAACGTGGTCCATTGAAGGTACTGGTTGCCCAAGGGCGCGTGTCCATCCCGGAGGAATCGTTTGAGCCGCCCGAGCCGGTTGCGACTCCCCGCTCCTTCCGACAACCGGGGCGCGATCTGCCTGGCGACCCAGGCTCGGACTGAAGGAGGAATGGAGGCATATTGGCTTGCCGCAAGGAGGCCGAGATGGCGGGGATATCCCCCGAACAATTCGTCTCCTCCAATCCCCGACAACGCGACCGTGACCGACTGCCTGGCGACTTGGGACACGAGGTAGGTCGGGATCGCGGACGCATCGGCAAATGGCTCTCCCATGACTGCCGCGATGCGAGGGAGAAGCTGCAGCCCATCGGGACGAAGCATTTCGGCATGATGCTGCGTGCCGAAGTGATTGGCGAGAAGCCGGGCGGCGTCAAGCTCATTATAGGATCGGTCGGCCTCTGCCCCGTATCCAATAGAGAAGGTGCGAATCGGGCCGTTGGTCACTTGGCGCATCATTGCCAAGATGGCCCCGGAATCGAGGCCGCCGGAGAGGAACAGGCCGAGGGGAACGTCGCTCACCATATGCTGCCGCACGGTCTCCTGCAGCACTTCGTGGAAATGTTCAACAGCTCCTGGTTGCACAGCTCCATCTGTAAGTGGCACCGCTTGATCGGGACGAAAGTATTGCCATGACTCCACCCGCCCCTGGCGAATTCGGAGGAGTTCACCAGGGCGGACTTGCGTAATTCCCTGGTAGACCGTGCGAGGACCAGGCACATAGAGCAATGTGAAATAGTCCGCCAACGCCCGAAGGTCAACGGTTCGTCCGGGGCGTGCTACCAGCAGGGACGGCAGTTCCGAAGAGAAGGCCACGAGCGGCTCACTCTCAGAGCCGGGCACCTTTACCGACAGGTAGAGGGGTTTCATTCCAAAGCGGTCCCGCACGAGCAGAAGAGTCTGTCGGTCTCGATCCCACAGAGCAAAGGCAAACATCCCTCTCAAACGATGGACGCTTGCTTCGCCTTCTTCTTCATAAAGGTGCACCAGCACTTCAGTATCGCATCGGGAACGGAACGTGTGGCCCTTCTGTAGAAGTTCCTCCCGGAGTTCCCTGTAATTATAGATCTCGCCGTTGAGCACAACCCGCACTGAACCCGTTTCGTTGGCGATCGGCTGGTGTCCGCCCACCGGGTCGATCACGCGCAGACGTCTCACCCCGAACGTCACACCATGCTCATGGTGATGACCAACCTCATCCGGACCTCGGTGGGTCAGGGAGGCCAGCATGTGGTCCAGCAGGGCTGAATGGGATTCTCCAAGATAACCGGCTATTCCACACATAAAAAATGAACCCTCACTGGGGCGATCTCTTACTTGCCTCGCTGTGTTTCCTCCAAATAGCTTTCTCGAGGCAAATCCTTTGGCTCATAGCCCGTGGAATTGTATGAGTAAAACGAGGAAATGAACAGGCTAACGCCCATGACCAGAAAGGCCATGAACAACGACAGAACAATTGCCCATCGCCACCCTCTGAGCCGCGACTTCCACCGTTTCCATCCCATGGACCTACCCCGCCGTCGGCTGCGCCTGTTTTCTGGCCATCACCTCGATCGAGAGGCCCCAAGCTCTTTTATCCAGGCCAAGGGCGGAGCTGATTCTGTACGCTGCGAGATCCACTTTCTTAAAAAAAGCTCTGCCCGCACCCAGATCGCCGATACCCTTGCTGTACGCGTCGCCCTGGCTGGGAGGTGCGGTTCTGACCGCTTCGACCTCGAACCCCATTTTGGGGAGGTGGTGAAAAAACGTTGAGGGTCCAAACCCAAATCGATGAATCACCGATAGATGGTGGAGCCCCAGGGGACCAAGGATCTTGGCCAGTCGGACGTGAACCGGTCCGTTTGGAACTCTCACGTAGAGGAGTCCTTGTGGCTTAAGCGCTCGCCACGCCTCCTCTAGTGCCGCAAATGGGTTCATCAGATGATCCAGGACATTCACAAAGGTCACCACCTCTGCCCCGCCATTTGGAAGTGGAGAGGGAGGCCAGGTCCCTTCGTCGGCTTCCAGCCCTTGAGCCCTGGCATGGGCGACAGCTGAGGCAGAGGGGTCAAGCCCGATCGCGTGCCAGCCTCGTTTCTGGCCAAGCGCAAGCAGAGCCCCCATGCCGCATCCCACATCAATCAAGGTTCCCGGAGGCGAACAAAATTCTTCGATCCAATCCAGCGTGTGGGTGTAGAGATTGTGCCGGGCCAGTCCGGCCTGTTCCTCCTTGTATTGAGTCCAGTAGTCTTCCCGGTAAAACCTGAGGGCTTCATCTTCCTCTGGCCAGGGGACATGAATGAGCACGGCACAGCCTGGACATCGCAACACCTGTTCGGATTTTTCCATCATGGGCGCGGAAACTGGACGGGATCCGCATGGGCATCTGTATGTGAATTGTGATGTCCCGCTCACAAATGCAATCGTCTTCCCGGATTGACAGAAGCGTTCTTCCCTTTCAGGCTCGGCAAGGCCGAATCCTCGGCTTTCTTGAGGGGCAACGTTTGGACGATCTCTTTCAGAAAATCCAAGACCCGGGCTGTTGTCTGATCCGGCGAAAACTGTTGTGCCCGCACCAGGCCTTGCTCTGTGCATTGATGTTGGAGAGCGGGTTGAGTGAGCACCTTGGTCATTGCTGCGCCGATGGATTCCACGTTTTCAGGATCGAAAAGGACGGCGGCCTCGCCGACGACCTCCGGAATCGCAGCCCGATTTGAGGCAGCTACCGGGCAGCCGCAGCCCATGGCTTCGAGGGCGGTCAACCCGAATCCTTCAACGAGAGAAGGGAGGACCAACAGTGAGGCACCACTGTACAGTGATGGTAGGTCCTCGTCCTCGATGTGTCCGGTAAACTGTACGTGATCGTCGAGGCCGAGGGTGTGAACCCGCCCCTGCAGAGCCGGTTGATTGTCCTGATCCCTTCCCCCCACAACCAACCGAAATGTGTTCCGAATGGAGGACTCGATGTGGGCGTAG
>JBFJQA010000049.1:0-17235 GCA_041616875.1 Nitrospiraceae bacterium
GCGAGAGTTACCCATGGTCTCGTCTCGGTGATCGTGTCTTGATTACTTGCGAGGAAACAGAAAAGGGGTCGGGAGTCTTTTTTGGGCCGGTCGCAGGCCCCGCAAAAGGACCTTCGAAATTATCATGGGGCATTCGAAATCCTAGCAACCCTAGGGGGGCATCGCCTCTCTGGAGCCATGCGTCAGCGATGCCAAGACGGTGACACGCCGCGACACTCGCACGGGAGCATGGCTCTTCTTCTATGTCCCCACCGGTCCCCTTAACCCGATCAATCGCCCCAATCCCAACACCCCCTTCGAGCCGCTGAGCCGCGCGCGGGCGTGGCGTCCCCCCTCTTTTTGAGCGCTCCTTTATTGCAGTGATTCCTCATCAAACAGGGGGTACAACTTCGCCACTCTTGGTGTGCCATCCCCCTGACCAGCAGGTCGCGACAACACGCCAGGTTGTGATCGTCTTTGAAAATGGGCTGCTGTGTTCCCCCGTGCGGCGAGGTGGCACTGTACCAGGGCAATCTCTAACTGCGAGTGCCTCGCCAGGGCGGAACGCCTCGATGCCCCGGCGTGCACAGACAGGCAATGATCCTATCCGCCGGGTCCCCCTGAGAGGTCCCGCGGCGGTGCCGGCGCAGGGCTTCAGAAAAGTTGACCCGTTCTCATTTCAGCCAACGGATGTGTGTCAGACACTACGAGTATGCAAACCACTGAGACCCCAGTCGAAAATCCCCATACTCGGAACATCCTGAAAGGGGGGCAGGCAGTAAGGTCGATGTCCCCCGGGGGATGTCAGGTGGGAATCCATCTGGTACAGTACGACACCTGGAGGGGAGAGAAGAAAAGTTTGACTGAGGAGGTTTACCGTGACCATGGACGATCGGAAAGCCGAGGCGTTTGCAAATAGATTAATTGGCGCACTGAACGAGGGGGCGCTCTGTTTGATGACCTCGGTCGGCCATCGCACCGGCCTGTTCGATACGATGGCGGAGCTGCCTCCGTCAACCAGTGATGAGATTGCAGCAAAAGGCGGCCTGAATGAACGCTACGTCCGGGAGTGGCTCGGAGCCATGACGACGAGTCGGGTGGTCGACTATGACGAGCCGACCGGCAGGTATTCGCTGCCGGCAGAACATGCGGCGTTTCTCACCAGAAAGGCGACTCCCAACAACGTGGCGACCTTCACCCAGTATATTGCTCAATTGGCCTCCGTGGAGGATGACATCGTGGAGTGTTTCCAGCGAGGCGGGGGTGTCCCGTATTCTCGGTATCCCCGCTTTCATGCGGTGATGGCCGAGGATAGTGGCCAGACCGTCTTGGCTTCGCTGTTTGACCACATACTCCCGCTTGCGCCGGGCCTGGCGGACAAACTCGAGCAGGGGATTCGTGTGCTGGACTTGGGCTGTGGAGCCGGGATGGCGCTCAACTTGATGGCACGCCGATTTCCGAAAAGTACCTTTATTGGCTATGACCTCTCGGACGAGGCCGTTGGGCTGGGCACCCAGGAGGCGAAGGCCAGTAAACTGACCAATCTTGAATTCTGTGCCAAGGATCTGAGCCATTTTGATCAGGACGCTCCGGCGGAGCAGTTTGATTTGATTACGACCTTTGATGCGGTGCACGACCAGGCCAAGCCCCTGGCGGTGCTTCGGGGTATCTTTAAGGCGCTGAAACATGACGGCACCTACCTGATGCAGGACATCTATGCCTCCAGCCATGTGCACAAGAACCTAGACCATCCCCTCGCTCCGTTCCTCTACACCATTTCGTGCATGCACTGCATGACCGTGTCGCTTGCGCAGGGAGGGGAGGGCCTTGGTGCCATGTGGGGCGAGGAGACGACACGCGAATTACTCAAAGAGGCTGGATTCACTCGGGTTGCGATGCACCGGTTAGCTCACGACTTCCAGAATGCCTATTACGTGGTGCGGAAGTAACTGGAGTAGTTGATTCCACTCGATACCATTCGCTAACAACAGAGCGAGCCAGGTGTGGCGAACAAGGCTAGGACCTGCCCATCCATGGCATCAGTCCTCGCCAACCGGCCAGTGGCTTTGGTAACATCTCGTACCTGTCGAGGATTCACCCCAATGACCGGCACGGCCGTCTCCACCAACGCGCCGAATCCGTCCTCGGCGTTCCGCATGGTGTCGGTCAATCCTGGCGGAGAGCTGGCCACATCCCGGTTCGGTTTGGCCCCATCAATCCCCACATAGGTGCTAGACGAGTTGATACCGCTCTCCTTGTCATGATGAGCCTCCGACGCAACGCCCTCTCTTCCCGATTGATACGGGCTCACAGGGCTCAGGCAACTGTACGGGCTGATGGGAGTCAGAGCCGGACGGGCCAGGTTTTCAGTCGGTCTTGGCAGACCTCAGGAGGGTCGGGCTGTCGGCTCCATGGATGAGTTATGTGTCATGCATTGTAGACCCGTTCCTAGATACTAAGGAGGGGAATGGGTGGTGGTTTCCCTTTCGTTTGAAGGTGCGGAGCGGGAAGGGAGGTCTTGTGCTCAGGCAGTCGGGACGGAAATAGGGCCGATACGGTCTTGACCGAGAACGTTCTCTTTGGTATAAGACTACAAATCACACAGACGAAGTTGTCTCTGTGAGGAAAATTCAAGGATTGGAGTTGGACAAAGGCGTCCGGCATTCATCATGAGTGCCGGACGTTTTTTTTTGGTCAAACGGAGTTAGGTAGAAACTGAGACAATGAGGTCTCAGGTGAGGCGAGCGACACACCTCACTTTATGGACGATGGCGTCCTCTTCCCTTACACGGGGGGAGGGCGCTTTTGTGCTTATAGGGGTGTTGGAGTGAAGGGGATGAAACGCACGCCACTACCCCCTCCACTGCGGCCACATGGGCAGAGTCAAAAAGGAGAACTGTAACATGAGCAGACCCGATGTACGTGAACGTACTTCAGAATCAACGGACGGTCACACGCTTGAGGACCGGGTATCAAGCGAACAGAATTTACGACATACCATCGAGAAATCAGTCGTGTCCTCGGTGGTTCGGGCCGCAGGACCGTCACGGCGTCAATTGTTGGTCGGCTTGGGAACCGCGGCGCTGACGACATTGATCAACGACGTCCTCCCCCTGGAAAAAATTGTAGCCCTTGCCGCTGATCCGGTTGGGAAGCCGGAGAAGAAGAATTTAGACATCGGCTTTATTCCCATCACCTGTGCCACCCCCATCATCATGGCCGAGCCACTCGGGTTTTATACAAAGCACGGGCTGAATGCGAAGGTCAGACGGGCAGCCGGGTGGGCGATGGTGCGCGATTGGGCGATCAATAAAGAAGTGGACGCGGCCCATATGCTTTCGCCGATGCCGTTGGCGATCACGCTCGGTGCCGGCTCCCTCCCGGTGCCGTTCTACATGCCAGCCGTGGAAAACATTAACGGCCAAGCTATCACCCTACATACCAAGCATAAGGCCGTAAAGACGGCAGCCGATATGAAGGGATTTCGCTTTTGCGTCCCGTTTGACTATTCCATGCACAATTATCTCTTGCGCTACTACTTGGCGGAGGGAGGGGTGCACCCGGACAAGGATGTGCAAATTCGCGTGGTGCCCCCACCGGAGATGGTCGCGAACCTAAAGGCAGGGAACGTCGATGGCTACCTCGCACCTGATCCTTTCAATCAGAGGGCGGTCTATGAAAATGTCGGGTTCATTTTTATACTCTCGAAGGAAATCTGGGACAAGCATCCCTGTTGCGCTTTCGCGATCTCCAAAGAGTTTGCGACAAAGTACCCCAATACCTTCTCGGCGCTCTTCCGGTCCATTGTGGACGCGACGCATTACGCGTCGAACCAGGCCCATCGGAAAGAAATTGCCAAGGCGATTGCCCCAACGAATTATTTGAATCAGCCGGTGACGGTATTGGAACAAGTGTTGACCGGAACCTATGCGGACGGATTAGGCGGCATTAAGAAGGACCCGAATCGTATCGATTTCGATCCCTATCCTTGGCATTCCATGGCGATCTGGATTCTCACCCAGATGAAGCGGTGGGGTCATCTGAAGGGAAACGTGAACTATAAGGCCGTGGCCGAGGAGGTCTACCGTGCAGCCGACTGTGATCGGATCGCCAAGGATTTGGGATATCCGACGCACCAGGGGACGATGATGACGCATACGATCATGGGGCGAGATTTCAATCCGGCCAAACCGGAACTGTACGTCAAAAGTTTCAAGATTCATAGCATGACCTGAGAATAGAAGCGACAGGGTGTTCCACGGGGGTGGCCGCTTGTGCCCTCTGTCACCCATAAGAAATCAAGGGAATGATCACAAAAAGGAATGAATCCATGCGCACGGGAGTGAAAGGTAATCCATTATGGATATCCGGATTTCTCCTTCTTGTTTTCCTGGTGGGATGGCACCTGTTAACGCTACGGCCGTCCTTTGATGCAATAGGAAAGACAGAGGAGCAGCTGCAGTTGTTAGAATTTAATGGGGACATCGTCCGAGATGAAGACGGGCGTTACGCCTGGAACCCGGACAAAATAAAGGGCGTTCCCGGTCCCCTGGCCGTGATAGAGAAGGCGCGAACGGAATTGGGCGAGGCGTTTGAAAAGAAGGGGACCAATGACCACGGGATTGCCTACCTCATGCTGTATACCATCTCACGGTTTGGAGCCGGGTTCCTGGCAGCTTCGGTGGTCGCCATTCTCTTCGGGGTCATTCTTGGACTAAATCGGGTACTGTTCCAAGCCGTCAACCCGTATATTCAGATCCTCAAACCAATCTCGCCACTGGCCTGGATGCCGTTGTTGCTGTACACGGTCAAGGATCCGATGTGGACCTCCATCCTCGTCGTGTTCATGGCGGCGGTCTGGCCGACTCTGGCGACCACAGCATTCGGCGTCAACTCACTGAAAAAGGACTACCTGCACGTCGCGTCAATTTTGCAGCTCTCGTGGTTCAAGCGCCTCTACAGGGTGGTCTTGCCGGGCGCGGCCCCGACGATCGTGAACGGCCTACGGATTTCATTCGGAAGCGCGTTAGTCGCCGTCGTACCGGCCGAGATGTTATTGGGCGAGTTAGGTGTCGGCTACCTGAGTTGGATCGAGTGGAACAACCTCGACATTTCAGGTGTCATCTTCGCCATTTTGGTCGTGGGAGTCATGGGGGTCATCCTGGATTCAGGGTTTAACAAACTGTCCGGCCTTGTTAACTATCAGGAGTAAACCATGTCATTTCTCATCGTCGATCACGTGAGTAAGTATTTCCCAAGTCATTCGGGAAGTGGTGAGGTGTGTATTTTCAAGGACGTCACCTTAAAAGTCGATCAGGGAGAATTCGTGACGGTGATCGGGCACTCCGGCTGCGGCAAGAGTACCTTGCTGAACATCATCGCCGGGTTGGAAACGCTCTCCGAGGGTGGGGTGATCTTGAATGAGCGAGAGGTCTCCGGGCCTGGCCTGGACCGGATGGTCGTCTTCCAAAATTTCGCCTTGATGCCCTGGATGACGGTATTCGAAAATATTGCCCTGGCCGTGCGGTCGGCCTACCCGGACTGGGACCGGGACCAAGTGGCGACCCATGTTCACAAATATATTGCCCTGGTGGGCCTTAAGGGAGCTGAAGACAAGAGGCCGACGGCCCTATCGGGCGGTATGAAGCAGCGAGTCGGCCTCGCACGGGCGTTTTCCATCGAGCCGAAAGTCCTCCTGCTGGATGAGCCGTTTGCCCAGATTGACGCTCTGACCAGGGGGGTGATCCAGGAGGAGCTGGTCCAGATGTGGAATGCCACACGCAACACTGTGTTTATGGTCACGCACGATGTAGATGAGGCGATTCTGCTCTCTGATCGTATCATGCTCATGACGAACGGCCCCTCATCCTGGATCGCGGAAATTGTCGACGTCACAATTCCGCGTCCCAGATCGCGAGCCACCATCATCGAGCATCCACACTACTATAAGATCAGGAACCATGTAATCCATTTTCTGGTTCGACATGCATCCCACGGGGAAGCTGGTCAGGAACAGGAAATTGGGGAACTGACCGATGCAGCTCCCATCGAAGTAAGATTCTAAAAGGCCTGCATCTTCACCGGTCCACAACGCAACAGCCATGGAGGAGGAAGTCATGGATAACAACAAGTCAAAGGATGTGATCAAGGCAAAGCGGTTGCAGAAGAAGGTCACCATCGCAGATGTGGCGCAAGCAGTCGGCAAGAATCCCGTGTTTGTCGCGGCAGCGTTAAATGGCAACCACCGACTCACAGCTGCAGAAGCCAAAAAGGTGGAAGCCATGTTGGGGTTGAACCAGGAGGCCACCGATTCCCTTGCAAGGTTTCCCGTACGCTCGGATTTTCCGAACATGTCGGATCCCTTTAAGTATCGGCTGCTGGAAGTCATCGGGGTATATGGCGACGCCCTTCGCGAACTGGCGAATGAAATGTTCGGTGACGGCATCATGAGCGCGATCGACTTTTCTATCGATATGGAGAAGGTCAAAGGGAGCCAAGGGGAGGATCGCTGCAAGATCACCTTGAACGGGAAGTGGCTGGAGTACAAGACATTCTAAAGTCGAAGGCAAACAGAAGGGCGCAGCTGATCACCCCTGCGGCACCTTACGATGGGAGATTGTCGATCCGATGGACAAAAAGGGGTCGGGAGTCTTTTCCACACGACCGGCCGCCATCCATCTCACGGATTCTGACATCTCCTTCATTTTGCAATCCGTTCGTGATGCCTCAACCGATTCCGTATGTCTTCACTGAGCTCAGTTTGTACCACCACTCTGCGGGATAGGGCACAATGCCTAAAATCCATAGAATCAAAGGAAGCTGACCCAAGGCGTGATTTTCAAAAGAAACGGACAGATCTTCGCGAGATCAAGCCGCTACGTACCTAAACGGAATGACCATTGTAGGGCGAGGGTCCATCACTGCCAATCGATTTGAGTCCCGGGCAGCTTACGAAGACCCCATCGGTTTGATAACCCTCGCACCACTCCGCGTCGCTGGGGGATCTGGTATCGCAGTATCGGGTAGACATTGGGGACAGCAAGAGTCGTTCCAGGTGTAATCTGGTATAGCTCTCGACCTATAGGCCTGTGCGAGAAAGAACGCTCCCTGTGAGCCAATTTTCGGCACTGTCTCTCCAAGCGAATAAAGAATCTTTCTACATATTAACGAGTTGTCTTCCCCCTCGCTCTTCCCCTTCGGTAGCCTAACGATTTTGGCACATCCGTTGCTTCAGGATTCCAAGGCTTCCTAGCGATTGTAGACCGGGTCGTTATTATGAGGAGTCCGTCTCACTCCTCACAGAGTGACCATATCGGGTGCGGCTCGGGGAAACCTGCGATAGCACGAGAACTAAAGCTAATGAGACATAAGAGGTCGTTATGTCATTAGGGGTGTGGGCACAGAGGCTGGTTAGATGGTCTCAGGGACTGCTTTTCCTAGGAATCAGTGTTTTTCCTATCCCTGCAGTTATGGCGTTGCCGCCATCTTGGCATCTGCTGACCTCGGGAATGACTGAAGCTCAGGACGAACCTCAGGAGTGGCTTATCCTCGTGGGTCGCGGCGGAGGTGGGAAAGGCGGAGGAGGGAAGCAGGGAAGCGACCTCAACGTTAGCCCGACCGGCCTTCAATTTTCTGCGGAGGGGGGGCAGAGCACCTCCATGGATCAAACGTTGACGATAGAACGAGCGCGAAAGAAAAAAGGATCGACCAGTTGGAGCGTGAGCTCGCCCGCACCCTGGTTGACGGTTACCCCGGCCTCGGGAGAGACCTCCCGGGAAACGGATGTGGTCACGGTAACTGCAGACCCGTCGCAGCTGGCCCCGGGCACCTACGAGACGATGATTACCATCACCGCCTCGGGTAGTTCGACGCCGAAACAGGTGCAGGTGACGATGACGGTGACGGACTCGCAAGCACCAATGCCGACTATCTCCCAGAGCCCGACCGTGCTCACGTTTTCGGCTGAGGAGGGCGCACCCACTCTCGATTCACAACTCCTCAACATCCAGAACACGGGGGGTAGCACCTTGAGTTGGAGCCTCTTGGAGAATGCGTCGTGGCTTCACCTCGGGGCGACCTCCGGCACGACCACAACGGAAACCGATTCTGTGAATGTCTCTGTCGATACGAATGGGTTGGCAGCCGGCTCCTATAGCGCGACCGTCAGCGTGGTGGCACAGGACGCCTCGAATAGTCCCGTCCAGGTTCCGGTCTCGTTGACGATTGCCGCCGCGCCGCCTCCGCCCCCGACCGACACCTCAGCCACGTTAAGCTGGGATCCGAATACTGAAGAGGACTTAGCGGGATACAATGTTTATGTGGGCATGGCGCCTGGGGACTATGACCCACCCACGCATGTGGGAACGGTGACCAGCCACGAGATACAGAATCTCACCCCGGGATATACATACTACTTTACTGTTACCGCTATTGATACGGCTGGAAATGAAAGCCCCAAGCCCCCAGAGAGAAGCAAGAGTATCTACTGAAAAATCAAATGGGTGTTCCAGATTGGGACCGTCTTCTGCCCAATCGGTTCGAGCAAGCAAATAATAAGGAGGGCTGTTGGACAGGGCCTTTCTCTCAGGTGATCACCCCACGATCCTAGCACGTGGGATGTGAGAATGAGCGATGTGCCATGTCTCTCGGTATGGGGCCTTCGTGTTTTCTCCGGTGCGGTCCGCCAGGTAGTCGACAGAGTCGCCTTTCCTGCACAACTCAATTAGAATAACTCGGATCAGCCCTGCACTGAAAGCCATGTCGGGTAGGGGAGTCTCACAAGTGTGGGCTCGTCGGGAACCCGCACGTCCCGCTGATGGCCAAGGTCGGGGTCCCGTTCAAACTCGTTATGAATAGGGGCGACTGATAGACCGTCGATGGGCAGTCCGTACGACGCGATCATTGTGGGGGCCGGTCACAACGGCTTGGTGACCGCCTGCGATCTCGCCAGGGCCGGCAGGAAGGTGCTGGTTCTGGAGCGACGACATCTGGTTGGCGGTGCCTGTGTGACCGAAGAAATCTTCCCGGGGTTCAAGGTCTCCACCGCCGCCTATGTGCTCAGTCTCTTTCGTCCGGACATCATCCGAGACCTCCGCTTGGAGGACTACGGCCTGAGGATTCTGGAACGGAATCCGTCCTCGTTTACCCCCTTTCCCGACGGACGCAGTTTGCTCCTCGGTTCGGATGCAGACCTGACCCAACGCGAGATCTCCAAATTCAGCGGCCGAGACGCGGAGCGCTACCCCCGGTACGAAACGCTCCTGGACCGAGTCGCCGAGCGCCTCGAGCCGATGATGGAGATGACTCCACCGAGCGTCGTTCGGCCTGGCCTCAGAGACCTATGGAAATTCCTGACCGTTGGGCGCGCCTTCCTGCGATTAGGGTCTCAGATCGGGGAGGGCATTGAGCTCCTGACGGGCGCGGCTCGACCGATCCTGGATCGCTGGTTCGAGTCTGAGCAACTCAAAGCCACACTGGCTACCGATGCGGTCATCGGCACGATGGCCTCGCCCTCCATGCCGGGGACCGCCTATGTCCTGCTGCATCATGTCATGGGGGAGACGAACGGGAAGCGCGGGGTCTGGGGATACGTACGCGGCGGAATGGGCGCGCTGACCCAGGCCCTGGCCAATTCGGCACGGGCTCTTTCCGTGACCATTCGCTGTGATGCGGAGGTGGCGAACATCATCGTCAAGGATGGGGAGGTCGCGGGCGTCGCGCTGCCGACCGGCGAGGAATTCCGTGCTCCCGTCGTCGCGAGTAACGCGGACGCCCGTGTCACCTTCATCCGCCTGCTCGATTCGAAAGTGTTGCCCCCCGACTTTGTTGACGCGGTGGGTCGAATCGACTACCGGAGCGCGTCACTGAAGATCAACGTGGCACTGTCCGAGCTCCCTGATTTTCGGGCCGCGCCCGGCACACAGGTGGGCCCGCACCATCGTGGGACGATTCACATCTGTCCTGATCTCGATTACATCGAGCGAGCCTATGATGATGCAAAGTACGGGCAGCCGTCCGAGCGACCGATTCTCGAATGCACCATTCCGTCGGCCGTTGATCCGACCGTTGCGCCACCCGGCGCCCACCTCATGTCGATCTTTGTGCAGTACGCTCCGTACGATCTGCACGGCTCGACCTGGGACCAGTTGCGGGATCCCTTCGCTGACCGCTGCGTCGACCTGCTGACGGAGTACGCCCCGAACTTCAGGGCGTCCGTAATCGCTCGGCAGGTTCTGACCCCCGTGGACTTGGAGCGGACGTTTGCCCTGACCGGCGGCAACATTTTTCATGGGGCCATGTCGCTGAGTCAGCTCTTCTGCTTCCGGCCTGTGCCCGGGTTCGCGGACTATGGCTCGTCGATCAGAGGGCTGTACCTCTGCGGGGCGGCGGCGCACCCGGGTGGGGGGGTGATGGGCACTGCGGGCCGTAACGCTGCCCGAGCAATTCTGGCGCGAGGCAAGCGGGCGAGTGAGGGATAGACGAGCGGGAAGGCCGGCCCGCGGCGGCGGCGTCAGCCTCAACTCCAGCAGCGTCGTGCACCCTTGCGCCCAGTCGAGCGGAAAGATTAGTCTTCACCTAGAGAATCCATCCACCGGGTGCACCGATGTCCGCAGGACAGGGTCACATCGTCGAGCGGCTACAGGTCTCTGTCAACACGCCGGCTGGCAGGCTCGAGATGCCCGTCGAGGTTCCGTCGGGCTTCGTGCCGATCACCAGCATCGTTCCGACGATTCGGCAGGTGGGGGAGGAGGCCCTCGCGCTCGAACGGGTACGAGCCGCGAAGGCGGGGGAATCGATCTCCTGCCAAATGGGTTGTGCCGGCTGTTGTCGCCCGCTCGTGCCGCTCTCCCCGCCAGAAGCCTTTGCGCTTCACGACACCGTGCGCGCGCTTCCCGATCCGGAGCGCCAGAACCTTGAAGCGAAGTTCGCGGCGGCTCGGGTCCGATTAGAAGAGGCGGGACTGTGGTCGAAGCTGAACGACATCGCGGAAGCCGGGCGCCAGCTCACCGACGAGGATGTGGAACAAACGAACCGCAGCTATTACGCGCTCCGCATGCCCTGCCCGTTCTTAGAGAACGAGGCCTGTTCCATTTATGAGGACCGGCCCGCAGCCTGCCGCGAGATGCTCGTCGTCTCGCCAGCGGAACTCTGCGAGGACATCGTGCGAAACCCTGTGCGCCCTCTGCCGGTTCCCTTCCGCGTCAGCACGGTGCTCGGGATGCTGTGGGGGGAGCTGGTTGGCGGACCAGCTCGTCTCATCCCATTGCCCGTCGCCCTGGCCTGGGCTGAACGCCATGCGGCTGAGCGGCAGCGGGTCTGGAAGGGCGTCGAGTTGTTTGAACAGGCGATGGACAAGGTCTGGCGCTACTTAGCCAGGGCCTCCTGAGCCCTTCTCTGTTCAAGCTCCAGGCATCGCACCAGCACCACACACGTCCGTCTATCTCAACAGCAGAGCAGGCATAACCCCTTCTGAGTCAGGAGTCCCGTACCGAACACATGTGGCGAGGAACAGAGGCCACGTGCCCGTAGTGGCCCTCTTCATTGGGCGGGAGGCGTATTCGATGGCGGACAGGGGGAGGAAAGAAGGGGATTGAGCGGATTCACCGGAGACACACAGCGTTGGCCAGGGGACGGTGGCGGTGCCATCGTGGCGTGTGACTGCCGGAGAGTGGACGGGCGCTCGCCCATCGCTTGAGGCCGGCTGGGAGGCTTCACTTGGCCTCGGGATGGTTGGGATTGCGGCTGCGGCTGTCGCGGCGTGGGTGTCATGGTCGGGGGACGCGGAACGCGCTGGGGATTGTCTGGGCGACGGGCTGCCGGTGGCTGTGGAGACGAGCGGGACGGGGATGCTGAACTGAGTTGGCCCGTCTTGACGGGTGTGCACGACTTCAGTTGGGCGGGGCGATCGGTGAAAATTTTCGCCCCTTTGGCGTCCGTGCACTCATAGAGCTTAGCCTGCACGGAAGCCACGCCCCCAATGGACATCCACCCGAATACCAGAAGAGCTGCCGTGGTCAGGGAGCGCATCATGAGTCTCTCTAGCCCGGTAGGAGCCAATCTGCCCTGTCCTTCCTCATGGAGAAAACGTGACCTACGGGACGTTGTTCAGCCAGCGCGAGAACCGGTCCCACCGTTCTTACTTGCTGTGGGGACGCAAGAGGAGAAGGCCCTTGGCCGTATCCAGGGTGACCTCGAATTGATGAAAGAAGGTCAAGCCGAGAAGCCCTTCCACCCCCTGCGGCACGTCGGGGATATCATACACGGCGGCGAGGCTGTGTTGGACCTCCGCATCCGCCAGGCGAATCGAATCCACCCGCACCATCTCAGCCTGCACCTGGCCCCCTGCCGTCTTGAGCGTCACCCATGGGGCGTTGGGGGCCGGTAGCATCCCGAGCTCATATGCTAACTCTCTGGACAGAATGGTATGCGAGGCTCCGGTATCGAGAATCAGTTGAGCGTCGCGTGCGCCATTCATGCGGGCGGTCACCACCAGCATGTGCCCCACCTGGCTCACCGGAATGGTCACTGCGCCGTTGAGGCGCTCCGGCTGTGGCGTGACAGCCTCCGTCGGTGCCGAAGGAGTCGAAGAGTGGTGGCCAGGCGTCTCTGCAGAGGATTCTGGAGCCGTGTACTCCTCGGTGGCCACGCGCGTGCAGTTGCGGAGTTGTGCGGGCCGATCCGTGAGGACACGACGCCCTGACTCCTCCAGGCACTCATATAATGGTGTGCTGGCTGATGACAGCCCTGGGATTACCAGGGAGCAGAACCCTGCGAAGAGAAGGAGGGGCGTGGGCTGATGCTTCCGGCCAGCCGGCCCATCGGCAGTGGCACAACGTGCTGGACTGTGGAAACCCATAAACGAGCCTAGCCTGTGGTGCGCCGACTCGTCAAGCAGCCAGAGAAAAGTGGATGGAGTTTTTTGCTTTTGGTCGACAACTCAGTAAGTTGTTGCTATTTATAATCAAATTCTTGTTTCCGACGTCCTTGGGGTTCATGCAGAAAACGAACGGTTACCGGTCCAGTGAGTGGAGAGCCAGTTGGGTTCGCCATCAACTTTCCCAATGAAAACAATTCAATAGGTTTTTCTGGAATGGCTGGAGAACCAAGAGTAGGATCGCACACCAATACATGCGGGGGTAGACCTGGTGCGTGATCGGATCGGCCTGATCGTGCGTGGCCTGGTGGGTCCATGAGCAGCGTGGTGAGCGACCTCGGCAGTGTGTTCTCGCGGCACCGCTCCCTGTTGTGGGAGTTCTCCAAGCGGGAACTGAAGAGCCGCTATTTCGGTGAGTGGTTTGGCACCACGTGGACGATCATTCACCCCCTCTTCTTGTTGTGTCTCTACGCATTTGTCTTTGCCGTCGTGCTCCAGGTGCGGCTTGGCCGTGACATGGAGATGCCCCTCGATTACACCGCCTATATCTTGTCTGGCCTGATCGCCTGGCTTCTGTCGGCGGAGGCCATGATTCGCAGTTGTACGAGCATCACGAGTAATGCCAACCTCGCCAAGCAGGTCGTCTTCCCCTTAGAGATCTTGCCCGTGAGTGCAGTGGTCGTCTCTGCGATTCCGGCGGTGATTGGATTTGGATTCCTCCTTCTCTACCTCCAGGTCACCGCGCAAGGTCCTCCGGCGACAGTTTTGCTTTTGCCGCTCGTAATGGCAGGCCACCTGGTGATGCTCCTCGGACTGGCTTTTCTCCTGTCCGCTGTCACCGTGTTCTTTCGAGACTTAAAAGACATTGTCCAGCTATTCACGACCGCCGGAGTGTTCTTGGCCCCCATCGTGTATTTGCCAAACTGGCTGCCTCAGTTGTTTCAACCCATCATCTACGTCAACCCATTTAGCTACGTGATTTGGTGTTATCGCGACGTGTTGTACTTCGGTCATGTCCAGCACCTCTGGATTTGGTTGGTCTTTGCCGCGTTGAGCGTGGTGAGCCTCGCCGCGGGATACCATGCATTCAAGGCGACGAGGCCGCACTTCGGGAGCGCCCTATGACGGACAGCATGGAAGGCATCGCGATCTCGGCCGAGAATTTGGGCAAGATGTACAAAATCTATGCTCGGCCGCGCGACTTCGGGCTCGAACTGATTACCCGGCGTTGCCGCCATCAGCCGATCTGGGCGTTGAGAGACGTCTCGTTCCAGGTCCGGCGGGGCGAGCTCGTGGGCGTTGTGGGGAGAAACGGGGCGGGCAAGAGCACGTTGCTAAAAGTACTGGCCGGCACGCTCGACCACACATGCGGCACGGTCGCGGTTCGGGGCAAAGTTGCCGCCATCCTGGAACTCGGCACTGGCTTTCACCCAGAGTGCAGTGGACGCGAGAACATTTTTCTCGGCGGCCTGTGTCTCGGTATGTCTCGAAAGGAGATCGAAAGCAAGGTCGAACGAATTGTTGCATTTAGTGAGCTCGGCAGTGTCATCGATCGGCCTTTCAAGACGTATTCGTCAGGGATGCAGGCCAGACTCACCTTCTCCACCGCCATTAGTGTGGATCCAGAAGTGCTTATCATCGATGAGGCGCTGGCCGTCGGGGATGCCTTGTTCGCCGACAAGTGCTTTCAGCGAATCAGGGAAATCGCCAGCAGTGGCGCCACCGTGTTTTTCGTGACGCACAACATCGAGCAAATCTCCCATCTCTGCACACGGGCGATGCTCCTGCATGACGGAAGGTTGGTCTTCGACGGCGAACCGCGCCGGGTCTGCTACGAGTACGATCTCCTGCTCCAGAAGGATCGCTCCGCGGAGGTGACGCCCCGTGGTGCTGCCCCGCTCTTTACCATGGAATCAGAGGGCGCCGATACCTCCGCGCTCAAAGGGTTCGTCATAGACGTGGATGTCCTGGACGGAGCGGGCAACCCGGTCAGCGAGCTTCACCTCGGGCAGCGCTATGTGACCAGGATACGGGTGGGGTTCAATCAGGACGTCGAGTCCTTTGGCGTGGGGTTCCGGCTGGAGACGGTCGCAGGGTTGGTCGTCAGCAGTGCGAGTACTGTGCTCAGCGGCATGAGGGCCAGCGCACACGCCGGTGACGTGAGCGAGGTCAGGTTTTCCTTTGTGAGTCGATTCGGGTCCAACCAGCTTGTCATCAGCTGCGGGCTGAGCGAGATCATTGGCTCGTCCTTCGTGCAGCTCCACAGCCGGAAGGGGGCGAAGGTGATCACGACCCGTGGGGCGGATCACTTCGGAGGCCTGATGGATTTGGGGGCGACGATCGAGGTGCATACGGTTCAATCTGCCCTGCGTCCGGCGATCGATTGACCATTCCGGACGGTGGTGATGGCCAAGCCTCCTTCAACTGCGCCTGGTGCGGGTACGAGAGAGATCCCATGCCCTGGTTAGCCAACATGTGGAGCAGAGTGACGAAGAGCGTCGACGAACCGCGTCAAGGCCCGCCCGCGCAAGCCTTTGCGATGCTGTCGGAGGCCATTGCCGGAGAGTTTGAGAAGTACAAGGTATTTATGGTAGTGGGGCCCGCGCGATCGGGAACGACCGCGACCATTCGAACACTTGGGCTTGCGTCAAATGTGGAGACCTTTAGCGAGCCGCTGCCGCGACTTGGGGTGGACGTGCGACGGTACGAGCTCAACCTTCTTGATGACCCCATGCCTCTCATATGGTCAAACCGCATAGAGCGAATACGGGAAGTGATATCCAAGGGGAAACTCTATGGCGAAAAGGACCAGCAAGTCTACTGCTGGTTGCCGTATTACCGGCAACTGTTCAATCCCCGCATTCTGTTAGTCCGACGGGACGGCCGGGATTCTGTGCGGTCTCTCTTCAACCACCATTACGACATTCTGGGGAGTCTCTACCGGGAAGTGCAAGACGAGCATCTGCTCTCGCCTCAGGCTCGGGCTCACGCAGCCGCCCTGCCGAAGGTCGAGGAGGATCCCGTCGACATGATGCGTCAGCGCCCGACTCCAGGCGATCCGGCGTTTTTTGAATGGCCGACGATGTCCCGATTGGAGATGATTGCCTGGTACTGGAGTGCCTACGTGCGGATCGTTCAGCGCGACCTGTACAACATGAAACGGGGTCAGTGGGAGGTGGTCGACTTTAAACATGAAAACCACGCGACTCGCTTCGAGCAGTTGTACGCCTTTCTCGATCTCGAGGGGTTCGACCGTGAGGCGGTCGAGCGCAGCCTAGAGAGCCGTCATGGTGCCCTGACGCATCAATTAAAGGATCCTAGCAAGGAGTCGACCCTCAGTCTTGGGGCGTGGCCGGACTGGCCCGATCACATGATCACATCCTTTGATCGGTATGCGGCGTCAGCAATGGTGCAATGCGGCTATTATGGGATCGAGAAACTGCCGACCTGCGATGGCGCGAGAACCCTAGACCAGCCGCTCATGCATGCTGAGCACGATACGCTCACGGACAGGGTAGCCGGCATACTGCAGTCTGAATTGTTGCCGAAGTTTGCCCCCTTCGAACAGATTCTGATCATCGGCAAGTCTCCCTCGATCTTTGAGACTGCCAAGGTGACCGTGTGGAACGGCGACCGACTGTCGGAGATTCCGAACGACAGGTTCGACCTCGTCCTCGCTCTCGGGATGATTGATCAAGCGCCTGATATGGACCAGATGCTCATTGCCCTGGCAACACGCACTCGACGAATGCTGGTGATTGCGGCCCGGTGGGGTCATTTCGATCACCTGATCGAGCACGAGTATCGGTGGGGCAAAGACGGGCGGGGGCACCATCGCTGGTCTATCACCAAGGCTCGTGCGTTACTGCAACATGCCCTCGGATTTCCTACCACCGAATCCATCGGGCTTGAGACGAAGGACCACGTGCGTCCGAGCGTATCGGTGCTGGTCGGTTCCCGACAAGCCTCAGATCGCGCCATCTTGACGTAGCTCTTGGCATGACCAACCTCTTGCACAGTCTGGCCGATCGACTCATGGGCTTGGATGCGCCAGCCGCAAGTGGGTCGGTGCTGTGGCGTACCTTACTGGAGAGGGGCGTGACGCCAGATACCTACGCCTCGTTCGTCTTTCGATGGGATGAGGAGTTTTTTGCCGCACGCCTCCGGAAGGTGAAATTCACCGGGGCACGACACGTGTTGGATGCCGGCTGCGGGTATGGCCAATGGACTCTCGCGCTTGCGCGTCAGAACGAGCACGTCACGGCGCTGGATAATAGGCCGGAGATGCTGGAGGCAACAGAAAAGCTCTGTCAGCATGCCGGAATCACAAACGTCAGCGTGGTACAGGCCACACTGCCCGATCTGAATCTGCCGGCCAACAC
>JBFJQA010000050.1:0-17068 GCA_041616875.1 Nitrospiraceae bacterium
AGGCGCCGACGGGCCGGGCGCCAGAATTTTTCGGGGTCGGGTTGGTGCCGTCGCCGGCCCTTTGCCCCCTGACCCAGCCCAGACCTCCCGCGGCCGCAGGCACGCGCACGACCCCATGGCCTCGGAGGTACCCCGAGTTTTCGGATTTCCAAGAGAATCCATCACCTGCTCGCAAGTAGTTTCATAACCAATTGAATTATAAAGTATTTTTATTTGGTACTCTTAGTAGTTGGGAGTGAGGCCCTGGGACTGGTCCGCAGACATCCGGGGCCGATGCGAGACATGCCACCTCCGACTTGCAGAGGGGCTTCTGACATGCTTGTGTTGGCAAGGCTGATCGGTCTGAAAAGGAGAGCGAGTTTGACCAGGAAGGGTCCATGGATGACGTGGAGCCTCGTGACGGTGTTTGCTGTGCTCTCAAGCCTCGCGTCGGGATGTGCGAACCAAGAAATCCTCAAAGACACGCTTACAAAATTAGAGGAGTCCCGCAAGGGGTCTGAGGAAATCGCCATCTCGCTTGAAGCCTTCAAGAAAGAAACGGCCCTCGAAATTCAAAAGCTGAGGCAAGAACAAGATCGGCTCGCGAAAGCATTGGTGACAGCCCGAACCGCAATGGGTGACACTCAGATCGATCTTGAGTCTACCGAGTATCACCTCGCCAATGAACGAAAAACTCGAGCTGAGATTGAAAGTATGCTGTCAGAGCTCGAGATGGAGCGAAAAGTGCTGACAAGCAAGGTTGAGGTGCTGGAGCGGCGTCTCGACTCGGTCCAAGAAAAGCTCGGCAGTGCGAACGAGGCACGAGGTCGTGCGTTAGCCCGTATTGAGGTTCTGGAGAAGGAAAACACGGGTCTAGCCGGCGACCTGACAAGGGCCGAGAGTAGTGTTGCTCAGCTCAAGGACACGGTGCAACAATTGGATCGTCTTAACGTTGAGTTTCGGCGAGAGCGCAGTATCTTGCGAAAAAAGGTTGAAGGTCTCCGCGTGGAGCTCAAGGCATCCCAGAAGGCACTGACGAGTAGCAACAACCGTGTCGATAAATTGGAACAAGACAAAAAGCGGGCAACCACCGAGCTAACTAAAGTACGAGCCCAGGCCAAGATGCTGGAATCGTTGGACGTTACCGAGCAGAAGAGCCGGGCCCGCCTCGAAAAAGCCCTCAGCGAAGCCCAGTAACCAACACAGCCTCCCGAGACCCGTTCCCTCCCCCGATAGCTGATGAGAGCTTCCACCGTTCGTTCCTTTGATCTCATCTCAAAGAGTATTGGAATCTCTAGGGCAACCTGCTATTTCGCTTGTAAATCTTTTCTCATCGATGTCATAAGATAGCCCGTGTTCTCCACCATTCACCGTCATGAGGGAGAAGGGGATGGAAGCTACTGAACGGATCACTCTTCTGGTCGCAGTTGGGGTGGTGCTCCTGGGCACAATGCCTGGCACGGTCCAAGGAGCAGACGACGCCCTATCACGTGCGATCAAGGGCGCTACCGGTGCCACGATCGGTATTCTGCAACAGTCGCCGGATGTCCCAAGTGAGGCGAGCAAAGCACATTTTACTGTGAGAGCCTCAGGGGTTCACCTTCGCGATGGATTTTTTGTGACGGCCCGTCACGCTGTGAGACGAGAGCAGGGAGGGCAAACAGTTATCCCCAAAGAGATCACGGTGCTGACCACCGAGCTCTATGAGCTGCCGGCCGTCTTAACCGGGGTGAACGACTTCCTCGACATTGCAGTCTATCAACTGATTGGAAACAAAACATCCTGGCCAACCGCGACCACGCAATTTGTAGATCGAGAGCCTGAGGCAGGCGAAGAAGTGTTTACCGTTGGGTATCCCCTGGGGTGGGGACCTACGGTTGCGTTTGGGCGGGTCGGAAATCTCAATACCTTCTTGGCCACGGCTGAATCACGGCTCATCCAGGTCGACATGGCTGCATGCAGTGGAAATTCAGGAGGTGGGCTCTTCACGAGCAAGGGAGAAGCTCTAGGGGTGGTCCACGCGATTATTCAGACCGAGACGGTGCAGGGTGAACGGCGGTGCAGCCGAATGGCATTTGCTGTACCAGGTCGACTGGTTCAGCGTATGGTCAATGCCTTGATTGAGGGAAGGGTGCCTGAATTCTCGACGCTCGGGATCAGAATGACAGCCGTGAAGCGGGGGGGGCGCTGGCGGGTCGCGGTGGCGAAAGCCACAGGGCCAGCAAAAGAAGGAGGCATTAAGAAAGGCGACATGCTGTTGGCGATCGAAGACATGGAGATTACCACGGCGGCTCAGTTGAAAACGTATCTCATGGAGCGCACCGTGCCGAGCCAGCGAGTGGCGATCCGAGTGCTGCGCGGGGAAACGGAACACATCTTCTCCATTACGCTGGGGAGCTCTTGACGGTGGGTTAGACTCGAACACAGCGTGTCCCCACCCCTGGCGCGGGCGGGAATCCAGATCATGGTTTCACAGATCGACGGGTATGGAGAGCACCTGCCTGTCGGTGACGAGCCCGTCAATCCTGATCTATGCCGCCTTCAGGACGGTGGAGCGCTTGGGCGACAGCGCGTACCCGTCTATCCTGTTGCAAGTCTTCCAGAGTCTTGGGGAGGGAGCGCGACCAGTTTGGACGCTGATCATCTGTGGTGTTGGGCATGTTGGCGCGTTCCTGCACGGCTAATGCATCTTCGAGTGTCGCCATCACGATTGACGACGGTGCCTCCGCCAGGACTTCGTGGGTTCGCACGATGACCTCGTCCGCGCCACAACTTGCTTCGCAGCCCGTCAGCGCGGCCAGGCTGTCACGGAGACGGCTGACGCCTTCAACGTTGGGGGCAAGGCCCAAGTCCAACTGCGCGAGGAGATCGGCGCCGGTCCAGAGACCGGCGATGGTCGCCAGATCGTGGGTGGTGACGACCGCTAAGGATTGTCGAGGATACCGTGCAGGTGGGTCGGTCTCAAACCAGAGCACACGGTATGAGAGGAGACCATACGCCGCCAGTTTCTCTCGAACGCCCTCCTCCACTGTTCCCAAGTCTTCGCCAACCACAATTGCGCCAGCGCGATAACTTTCTAAGGCAAGGATTGCCAGAAGGTCATCGACGGGGTAGCGAACGAACGCGCCGCTTTGCGGACCCATTCCAGTCGGAATCCAGAAAAGCCGGAAGAGTCCCATCACATGGTCAATGCGGAGGCCGCCGGCGTGACGAAGATTTGCCCGGATGATTTGGATGAAGGGCTCATACCAGGCCTCGCGAAGTTTCTGCGGAATGAAAGGCGGCAAGCCCCAATTCTGCCCCTGCGAGTTGAATTCGTCAGGCGGGGCGCCAACCGTCATGTCCAGTGCGAGCAAGTCCTGCCAGGTCCAGGCGTCGGCGCCGTTGGCCTCCATGCCGATTGGAAGGTCCTGCATCAGGGGCAGCTCTGCGGAGGCTCTTGCCAGCTGGACATCGAGGAGCCATTGGACCCATTGGTGAAAATGCATGCGGTCGGCGTGCGCCGCAGCAAACGCCATCACCGCTGGCGAGTCGTGACGTCGATGCTCGGGCGGCCATGTTTGCCATCCGGTTCCGTGGTGTTCGGCGAGTATACAAAACCTGGCAAAGTGCCTTAGGGTATCTCCCTGTTCTGCCAGGTATCGGTCGAAGGCAGGATCGCCGTGAAAGCCTGCCCAAATCCGCTCCAGCGCCTCCATTTTGAGTCGGTAAATGCGATCCCGGTCGACCGTGGATTGCTTGTTGAGGTCACGGCCCTCGGTCGCGAGTTTGCCCAGAGCCATTCCGGCTGCATGAGCCCCGGGCACGTCCTCGATGTGGAGGTATAAGGGGCTGCGGTATAGACGAGTCGTCGGAAAATACGGGCTCGCTTGTTGGGGAAGAAGAGGCATAGCGGCATTGAGCGGATTCACTTGAATGAGACCGGCGTCCAATTCTTTGCAGCACCAGCGAGCCAGGAGGCGTAGGTCATTGAAGTCTCCGATTCCCCAGCTCTGGGACGACCGGAGCGCGTAGAGGGGCACCGTCCAGCCCCAGGTTCGGAGGTCCTCGGGAAGGTGGCAGCGGCCCGGAGTGACAATCAGTCGCGTGGCCCCGCGGCCGCCGAGCGGGTGAAGCGTGTGGTAGCCAAGAGGAAGGTCAGGCGGGAGCGATTCATCAACACGGAGGGCCCTTCCATCTTCAAGCGTGAGTTCGGTGGGGCCGTCGAGACAGGCAGGATGACCGGCTTGGATCGTGAGTACAGGGGCAGTGGCTGGTTCAGGCTCCTCACCATCGGCGCCCATCGCTCTGAGAACGGCAGAGCGTGTGTCAGTATGAACCTCATGCCATTGGCCTAGACCGTCCCAATACCCCTCGTCTAATCCCCAAGCGCTCGCTGTCCGTGGATGTTCACTCAAGAGATTGCAATCTCCACGCGGCCGTTGTTCTCCACCTACGTGATCTGGTGGCCACCGACGTCTGGGCCATCGAGCTCGCACCAAGTCGGCTGGCAGGCTGCAAGATTTTTGGGTGATTCACGGGGTGGCACTCCTGGTTGACGAAGACGATCTCAGCGTTAGGAGACGAGGCTCCTCCAGAACCCGCTCCAAGGTGTCAACGAACCGATCGGCATCCTGCTTCCCAAACACCATTGGGGGCTTCACCTTCAAGACGTTTTGGTGGCGACCATCAGTCCCGATGAGGATGCCGAGCTCTCTCATTCGTTCGGCCACATAAGAGGCCTCGGCCGTAGCGGGCTCCAATGTTTCCGAGTCCCGGACCAGTTCGATGCCTAGGAAGAGCCCTACTCCCCGAACATCCCCTATGAGGCGGTGTCCTGGTACGAGACACTTCAAGCGATTTTTTAAGTACCCTCCTGTCGTCAAGGCCCGTCCCTGCAGCCCCTCTTGCTCCATGACATCCAACACTGCGAGACCAATCTCGCAGGACACCGGGTTGCCACCGAAGGTATTAAAGTATTCCATACCGTTGGCAAAGGACGCCGCAATTGCGGGTGTCGTCACCACGGCTCCAATCGGATGGCCGTTGCCCATTGGTTTCCCCATCGTCACGATATCAGGTATCACATCCTGCGTTTCAAATGCCCAGAAATGTGATCCAACCCGCCCCAGCCCTGTCTGCACCTCATCGCTGATGCAGACTCCGCCGGCCTGGCGGACCTCTCGATATGCGTGAGCAAGGTAGTCCGTTGGAAGCACGATTTGTCCACCGCAGCTCAACATGGATTCACAGATGAATGCCCCAACACGCCGCTCCTGGTGCTGGAGATTTTCAATGGCAGTGCGGACATGCCTGGCATAGAGTCGCCCGGCTTCTCGTTCATCTTTGTAAGGTCCGCGGAATTGGTCTGGCATCGTCACCGTATGCACATAGGGGGGTGGGCCTGCCCCGCCGGGGCCGCTAAATTTGTAGGGACTAATCTCAACCAGGGTTGTGGTGTTACCGTGGTATGCCCCGTCGACGACAATGATATCTCGCGCGTGTGTGTAGGCACGCGCGAGTCGGAGCGCCAATTCGTTCGCTTCACTACCGGAACAGACGAAGTAGCAAATCCTAAGCGGCTCCGGCAGCGTGGCACACAACCGCTGTGCGTACTCGACAAGGGAATCGTGTAGATACCGAGTGTTCGTGTTGAGCATTGCCATCTGCCGCGCGGCAGCTCGGACCACTGTAGGATGACAGTGTCCGACGTGGGAAACATTGTTGGTCGCATCCAGATACTCCCGGCCAAGATGATCGTACAGGTGTTGCCGCCACCCCCGTACGAGTTTGAGCGGTTGTGCATAGGACACCGTGAGGTTGGGCCCAAGGTGACGTTCTCGGAGGTGAAGGATCTCCCGGAGGCTTGGCTCTCGGATGGGGTTCGACAGATCAGGAGAGCGAAGCGCAGGAATCT
This sequence comes from Nitrospiraceae bacterium, assembly GCA_041616875.1. GTDB lineage: Bacteria > Nitrospirota > Nitrospiria > Nitrospirales > Nitrospiraceae > JBFJQA01. The sequence continues at coordinate 5,876 of JBFJQA010000050.1, forward strand.
GAAGAATCAGGTTTGGGTCTGGGCTCAGGATACGCCAGAAGTCACGATCACGCGCGGGACAGACTCCAGGAAACTGGGTTGAGTGGTCCAGCAGGTCCGCAATCAATTGAAAATGCAGGTGTGGAGGCCACTGCCCGTTGACCGAAAAATCTCCGATGGTTCCGAGGGGTGTTCCTTTTGTGAGCACCATCCCTTCAGACAACCCTTGAAGCGACGCGACGCTGAGGTGGCCATAGAGAGTGAAAAACTCCCCTGCTCCCTCTATCTCGTGCCGCAGAATGATCGTCGGGCCGTAGTCCAATGAGCCAGTATTGTTACGGAAGCTGTGGACCGTCGCGTCGAATGGGGCAAAAACTGTGGTGGATGCGTCCAAGAAGAGATCGATGCCGAGATGAACCGTCCGCCACTCTTCGACCTCACTACCAGAGGGGCGATAGTCCTCAGTGGTATAGCTTCGCCGGGCTTCGTCGTATCGCCCAACCCCGAAGGCCGCTCCCTCAGACGCGATGCGGCTGTAGATGGCGTCAGAAAAGAGGCGCATGTCCGCGGGATTCGAGACTTCGAGAAAGTCGGTGCTTCCCGCAGTCAGGTCGAACACGACCGGAATGCTCGTCCGGACATCTGGCCAAACAACAGGGCCAATCGCGTCCGAATGCGACCGGAGCCACTGCACCAGAGTCTTCGTTCGGGGATGCGCGGGCAGGCCGCAGGCGTGTCTGAATGCATAGTGGAACAGGCGTGGACTCAACTGACGAAGATGCTGAAGGGCGACCCGCGCAGGCTCCTCAGATATCGTGAGATAGGTGTTGGCTGGGGCTTCTTTCCTCCGGCGAGCCGCGATGGACACACTTGTGCAGAGCCGCATGGCAATCAGGTCATACAGCAGTTCAAGTTCCTGCTCCGTCAGGGGGTTGGCGGAGTGGTAGCCCCCGATCACCTGGGCCGCCGCTGACACTAGATCGGTCTTTCCCATGATGGCGTAGGCGGCGCAGACCGCCGCTTCACACACCATGTGGGTCTCGACCGCATCACCAAAATCGATGACCCCGGTCACTTCCCCGCCCAAAGAAGAAAGTCCCGTGGTCAGAACGTTGTAGTCGTTCCCGTCATTATGAATCACGCCGGTGCGCAGGGTCGAAAGTGTTGGCTCTACCATCTCCTGAAACCGTTGGCGGAAGTGTTCCACAAGACCACGTTGGGCAGGATCGCACATATGAACTACATTGTTGGCTACGACGCCGTTCGCATGGCGAAGGTCCCATTCGAGTTGCCGCCGTAGCGCAGGATGGGAAAAGTTGGCCAAAGCCCTGTCTAGCCGCCCGAAGAAGGCGCCGAGGCTGCGAAGAAGTTTCGGTGGATGGGGGCTGACCTCAACAAAGAGATGGCCGGGGACGTACGAAAGAAGCCGAACGTAACGGGCAGGTCCCTCTGGGCTCTGAACGGTTCCGATCCGGTCTCCGGCTGTGGTGCTCAGGACTCGCGGACACTGGAGGCTTGGATCCTCGCGCTCCACGTGGTCCAATAAATCGTTCTGAGCTTCGAGGATGTCCCGACTTTCGGAGGAATTGGCAATCTTCAGCACACAGTGCTGGCCAGGCCCCACGTCGACCCAGAAATTTTGATCGCGCTCACCGGGGAGGGAATGAAGCGTAGCCCTGATGCCAAACAAGTCACGGACAATTTCCGTGGCCTCTTGCTCAGAGAAACCGGCGAGATCCTGGGAGATGGCGGACATGAAGACCCTCTCATATCCGGCAGACAGGGGAGTGTTGCCGTGGCAAAACTTTACTATACCTAGCCCACCCGGGCATAGTCTATTGACGAAGGGTGGAGGCCCAATCCGTTGCCTCAGGAGGCTGTTCTCACTCTCCCTCAATCGGGCTAAGATGTGGCTGCATCGCACCATGACAGTTTGACGTTGCTCTCCGCAGATGAATTCGTTATACAGATCCGGTCCCTTCTCATACAGGAAGACAGGATTTGGCCGTGGATGCCTTCCCCGATTTTAAGGTCTACGCAGATCAACTCGCGGTGATCGCCCGATGGGCGCACGGTAAGGGCTGGGCTCCCGCAACCAGTACCAACTATAGTGTCCGGTTGCCGGACCAGGCAGCCCCTGCCCTCTGTGTCATTACCAGTTCTGGAGTCGATAAGGAATGGATTTGCGCGGACCAGATGCTTGCAGTGGATAGTGCGGGTGAGCCGGTCGGTGCGAGTAGCCTGAAGCCGTCGGCAGAGACCCTCCTGCATACGATGCTCTACCGGACCGTTGAGGCTGGGGCGGTGCTCCACACTCATTCCCTCGCGGCTGCTGTCCTCTCCCGTGTGGCAGGCAAGCACCGCCGTCTTGTCTTCTCAGGATGGGAAATTCTCAAAGGGCTGAATGGAGTAGAGACACATGATGCCAAGGTCGTGCTCCCCGTCTTCCCCAATTCCCAAGATGTTCGGGCATTGGCAGCCAGCATCGAGCCGTGTCTGAGGCAGGAACGGCCGCTGTATGGGTTTCTCCTCGAGGGACACGGCCTCTATGCCTGGGGCCGGGATCTGACTGAAGCCAAACGGCACCTTGAAGTCTATGAGTTTGTTTTGCAATGTGAGCGGGAGGTGAGGCTTTATGGCGACGCTTCGGGTTCCTGACAAAAACATCACGTTGAAAGAGGAGTTCGAGATCCGCAGCTTTCTGGATGGGCGGGGTATTTTCTTTGAACAGTGGGCGACGGATGTGAAGGTATCGGCTGATGCCAGCAATGACCAGGTGCTCGCTGCCTATGCGCAGCAATTAAAGCCCTTGATGGAAAAAGGGGGGTACCAGACCGCGGACGTGATCAGCGTCGATCGTCAGACCCCGAACCTCGAGGCCATCCGGGACAAATTCATCAGGGAACATACGCACAGTGAGGATGAGGTCAGGTTTTTCGTTGAAGGCAAGGGACTCTTCTGGTTTCACAAGGACAGCGAGGAGGATGAGGTGTTCTCCGTCCTCTGTGAACAAGGCGATATGATCTCTGTGCCTGCGAACTGCAAGCACTGGTTTGATCTCGGTGAGAACCCCAGGGTACGGGCCATCAGGGTGTTCACTGATGCGGCAGGGTGGGTCCCGCATTATACCAATTCCGGGATCGACCAACGGTACCGGTGAGGGGCCTCAGTGGTCCGATATATCCTTATGGATATCGAAGGTACCACGACATCAATCTCTTTCGTGCACGATGTGCTGTTCCCCTATGCGAAAAGCCGCATGACGTCCTACCTCAAACAACATGAACAGGATCCCGCCTTGCTGAGGTGGACGGATCTGTGCCGACAGACGATCCACCAACAAGATGGCTTCTATCCCAGCCACCTTGATTTGCCAGCCATTCTTGTGCGCTGGATCGATGAGGATCGCAAAGATCCTGGGCTGAAGGCCATCGAGGGAATGATATGGGAGGAGGGCTATCGAACCGGGGCCTTCACGGCGGACGTCTATGATGATGTTCTCCCCTGCCTGGAGCAGTGGCGCGTGCAAGAGGTGGGTTTGGGAATTTTTTCCTCAGGGTCCGAGCAAGCGCAACGGTTGTTATTTGCCCATACCGACCATGGAGACCTCATCCCCTATTTCACGCACTTTTTTGACACCCGGATTGGAGGGAAGCGCGACCCGATCACCTATACACGGATCAGTCAAGAAATCAGACTGCCGCCTCCGGAAATTCTTTTCCTCTCCGATGTTGAGAAAGAACTGGATGCGGCGGTGGAGGCAGGGCTCCGCACCACCCAAATTGTTCGGCCCGGGACCCAACCGGGAACACGGCACTCCATCGCCAGAAGTTTTGCAGGTGTCAATCTAGCAACATAAGAGATTCCCATTCTCCAGAAGGTACACTATCAGCGCTTCAAGTCCGGGGATGTATACGATGAGAAGAGATCACGAAGAGCGGGTGTGCGCCTCCACACATGTTGGCAGACTCACTGAGGAAGCCGACAAGCTGCAGATACGCCTGTGCAGGGTCGTCGGCCAAGCCATCGCCGACTTCACCATGATCGAAGAGGGAGATAAGGTCATGGTCTGCGTGTCAGGTGGAAAGGATAGCTATGGGCTGCTCGATATCCTGCTCATGCTGCGCCAGCGCGCTCCGATCCGGTTCGACCTCGTTGCGGTCAACCTTGATCAGAAGCAGCCGGGGTTTCCCGAGCATGTGCTCCCCGAATTCCTGACACGTCTTGGGGTGCCGTTTCATATCGAGCAGCGCGATACCTATTCCATCGTCAAGCGTATGATTCCTGAGGGGGACATCATGTGCTCCCTGTGTTCACGGCTACGGCGTGGACATCTGTATCGCATCGCCACAGAACTGGGGGCGACGAAGATTGCTCTCGGCCATCACCGTGACGACATCCTGGAAACGCTATTCCTCAACCTGTTCTATGGGGGGAAGCTCAAGGCGATGCCGCCCAAGCTCCGCTCCCAGGATGGGCACCATGTCGTGATTCGGCCGCTGGCCTACGCGAAGGAGTCAGATCTGGCGCGCTATGCTGAACTCAGGAAATTCCCCATCATTCCATGCAATCTGTGTGGCTCACAGGAGTACTTGAAACGTAAGGAGATGAAGGCATTGCTTCACGAATGGAACGAGCGGTTCCCCGGGAGAAGCGAGAGCATCTTTGCCGCCATGACCAATATTCTCCCTTCGCATTTGCTGGATCGCACTCTCTACGACTTCACCTCGCTGCGGGCGGCCGGCAGTACTGAGATGAACCCCCAGGGCCTGTTTGAGGAAGACGTATCCCTCAAGAACACGGGGGGGGGTGGCACGCCTAGTTTGTCCTGACCCACCTGCCTAAGCGGCGATGTTCCTGGGCAAATCAGCCCACCCTTCATCAGCCTACTGGGCAGATCGCGACCAGCTCGCCGCAGAAATACCTGCCGCTGAACATCCCCTTGAACCAGAAAGTCAGAATTCCCTTGTGGTTGTCCGCCCCAACTTAATTGGAGCTCACCGTCGCTGCTCGGAAGGACTTTCAGCCTGGAGCGTAAGCCTGGCGCGAGACAGGTGGGACATCGGGCGAGCATACCGTATAATGCCTCTTATGGAATCAGATGAGCGTGATGCAGTGACAACAGGGAGCCGAATGGGGCCAACCCAAATCCCGCCTCTCATGGAGCAGCTTGTCAGGTTTGGGACCTCCACCTGGGCCTATGAGGGCTGGCACGGACTCGTGTACAAGCAGGCGTATCCCAAGAGTCGGTTCAAGCAAGACTGCTTGGCCGAGTACGCCCGTTACAGCTATCGTGGAGCCCCCCTATTTCAGACGGTAGGCCTGGATCAAACCTTCTATCGGCCACCGACGGAGAACCAACTCACCCATTATGCCAGCCAACTCCCGCCAGGTTTTGAGATGTGCTCGAAGGTGTGGGAAGAGCTGACGATCCCGAGGTTCGCTGATCATCCACGCTACGGGGCAAAGGCCGGACAACGTAATCCGCGCTTCCTTGACGCGGAGCTGTTTCGTGATCTGGTCCTGGCCCCCTATGAGCGGGCGTTTAGGGATCACACGGGCCCCTTTATTTTTGAGTTTCAACGAACAGGCATGGAACCGCAGGAATTTCTTCCACGCCTCGATGAGTTCCTTGGCCAGTTACCTCGACGCTACGCCTATGCGATCGAGGTCCGCAATCAGCGGCTCTTGGGCGCCGAGTATCAGGCCGTTCTGGCGACCCATGGGGCTGCTCATGTCTACAATCATTGGACCTACATGCCGGCCCTCGCCGTTCAGCATAAGACCTTGGGTGATACGTTCACTGCTCCGTTTGTTCTCCTGCGTCTTCTGACACCGCGCTTGGTGAAATACGAGGAGGCGGTGACACGAGCAGAGCCGTACAACCGGATTGTGGAAGAACTCAAGGAAATGCGGACGGAGGCCACGCAATTGATCCAACAAGCGGTGAAAGAGAACCGACGTGCCTACGTGCTTGTCAATAATCGGGCCGAGGGCTGCGCTCCAATCACCATTCAGGCGTTAGCGGATCGTATTCGTGGAGGTTCAGAGTTGCCCCCGCCCGAGCCTTGAATCCTGTATCACGGTGGAGGCCGTACGGACGGAGGGTACGATCGGCACATTCACCAGGAACGGAGCGTAGGGCTGCCGAACGCAGGCGGGAGGTGGCCGCCGAGGGCAAAATAGATACAGGATCAAAACAGAACAGAAGCCGTGGATTTTTGACAGCGGTTGAAACCTTACCCAGCCAGAGATTTGACGTCTGAGTGAGAAGGCTCGGTGCCGCAGGTCTTGTCCAAGATGAAATACACCGGGCAGAAGCCGGTGAAGCCGCTCTGGAGAAGGGTGACGCCGAGCAGGCCAGGCAGCCATAACCACAGAGGATCGATATAGTACCCGAGCGCCACGCCAAGTGAAATAAGCGCACCCGCAATTCCATCGTGAATCCGCCGCTTCATATTCATGAGTGTATCCTCCTCTGAAGAGTTGGCATGCGACAGGATTGTACATCGAGGCGCTGCCATGACGTCAAGCCGAGCCTTTCTCTGCACTCGATCCTGTCGCTCTGACCAGCTTGCCCACTGGCTGCGTCAAGGCCTTCAGCCTCGCCGAGGCGCATTACGCTTCCTGGCGGCTGTCTGTCGACAGCACGATCCCTAATTGGGACAACTTACGCGCGAACCCACTGGATGTATTCACCGTATGCACGAGACACCCATCCTTCCGCATGTAGGAGATGAGTCCCCCATCCTCGAGCGCCACAACCATGACCGTATCCTTCGCAGAGACGCTGGTGAAGGTCTGTGTTGGATGCTCACCTCCGAGAAGGGTCTCCAAGGGCATGTGGGGGTTGTTGGTGACGAGGACAAACCTTCCGGGGCAATTCCGAATCGGTTTCCACTCCCAATGACCCAGTAACTCCTTTACCGTCACCTTGACCGACCCGATTCAAAAGTGTTCTGGATTTGTGCGAGCACGGCGTGCAGGAGAGCCTGTATTATGGTACTGAGTATTGTACAACCTAGCCCATTTTACGGAAAGCCTTCCCACGAGACACATGATGCGCCGGACTTCCAAAAAGAGTGGGACCGACGAGGGTTCTGTCCCGTTGGTATCAATCGCCGGAGTCATCGCTGTGATGTTGCTTCTCCCGACTGTTCTCTACTCGGTCGCCCCAGAGGGTCCGATGAGGGAAGGAGATACGGTGTTTGCCAAGGGACGACAGGTGGTAAATTTTCCGGCCCATGAGCAGCGGCGGAAGGGTGGCCATGAGAAGTCCTGTGTCCTGGAACCCAAAGACCCCCTCATCGTCGTCGAAAAACCCCCCAGCCGACCTGAGGGATTCTTTCTGGCTCAGGTCCAAGGCAAGACTGCCATAGAGGTCCCCTTCTGTCCGCCACAAGCCAAGATTTTAGTCAAACCCGCTCAAGTCATCCAGAAATTAAGTCTGTGGCAGGAATTCAAAGAGAGGATGGCCTACCTGGTGAGGTGAGAGCCCAGTCAGGGCCTCGCCTTTCCAAACCGGAGCCAGAGATATCAGTCTTTTTGCTGTGGCTCGTAGGGCCACAGGCATTGCCAGCCCGCGGCCGGCTCGATTGGAAAGGCTTCTTTGTTCCATTCGCGGACGAGGCGGGTAGCTTCGACCTTTTGGAGGGCCGATAATTCCCGATCGACAGCCGCCAGACGGGCTCGAGCAGGGGCATGACCCTTTGAGGCAGACAGGTCATACAAGACGTACGCACGCAGGAGATTCCGTGGTCCCACACGGCCGTTTTGGTTCAGAAGTCCCATGTTGAACAGCGCCTTGGCGCTACCTCGCTTGGCAGCGAGACGAAACCACCACAGCGCCTGCTGGTAATCTTGTTCGACCCCCTCCCCGAGTCCGTATTTGACTCCCAAGTTCAACTGGGCATCAGCGTGCCCCTGTTCAGCTGCAAAACGATACCACTGGACCGCTTTGCGATAATCTTGCTCCACCCCCCGGCCTTTGTCGTACCGAACGCCCAGGTTGTACTGGGCACAGGGGTGTCCCTGACTCGCGGCCATACGATTCCATCGAATGGCCTCTCCCTCGCTGGGGAAATCCCCCTGCCCCGTCTCGTAAATCATGCCGAGTTGGAACTGCGCGCGGACGTGTCCTTGCAGAGCGAGTCGTCTGAATTCTTTAAAGGAAGCGTCGTAGTCCCCACGGTTTCTGGCACTCACCGCAGTGAGGAAGTCCGCCTGAGCCGCGCGATCTAGGGCCGGTAATAACAACAAGGCGGTGAACGTAAGGACAGCGGAACAAGCTCTGAGCAGGCTGGTCGGCTCAAACGACATGGCTTGGATGTAGTCGACTCTGCGCCGTGGGTGGTGTCCGACAGTCCTTGGTGGACATGTGGATAGGGCCCTTTTTGGCCACTCGGGACCAATCTCTCCCCTGAGCAGCATTTCTCGTGCCGCCCGTAAGTCATTGCGATTCTAAAGGAAACTGTAGTCGGGTGATGCCCTGAAGTGGACAAGGTTGGGCATTCCGTGTTCATGCTCTGACGCCGGAGGAGATCGGAGGGCTTACCTCTTCAACTTTTCAGCGAATTGCTTGCGGAACTTGGCCACCTTTGGGGTCACGAGGTAGGTACAGTAGGGCTGAGAAGGATTCCGGACGAAATACTCCTGGTGGTAGTCCTCGGCAACAAAAAAGGCTTGGGCAGGGACTACCTCGGTCACGATAGGGCGATCGAATACGTGTTCCTTCGTGAACGTCGCGATGATGTCTTGCGCCATCGCCTTCTGATCAGGAGTGTGGTAAAAGATCGCCGAGCGATATTGGGTGCCGACGTCATTGCCCTGGCGGTTGAGGGTGGTGGGGTCATGAATGGAAAAAAATACCTCGAGGATGTCTCGGAACGAAATGATCGAGGGATCGAAGGTAAGGCGGATAACTTCGGCATGGCCGGTTCGGCCTGTGCACACCGCTTCGTAAGTCGGATTGGGGTCTTGTCCACCCATGTACCCGGATTCGACCGATTCGACACCTTTCATTTGGTCATACACCGCTTCTAGACACCAGAAGCATCCACCGGCAAGTGTGGCAAACTCTTTTCCTTGTGGCGGAGTCCCATTAGTCTCCGTCATGATCGGCTCCTTGCGGGTCACGGTGTTTACACTCGACGCCCATGATTGTCATGATGGCCAGTGTTATACCATTGCCGAACCCCCCGTTGCTACTTCTTGTCTCATGGGAGCATCGATCTCACGTTCGCGTTGACGGCCGAGGTCGGTCTGGTTTTCCTCTCAACATGCGAGAGACTGTCAAAAACTGGACCTGTCTGCCGGGGGGCAGAGAGTGAAGGGGGGCACCAAGGCTAATTTCGTCCCAATCGGTTGAGGCCGTCAAGCGCTGCAGTCCGGTAGCACTCAGCAAGGGTGGGATAGTTGAAAACATTGTGGATGAAATATTCAACAGTGCCCTGATAAGTCAACACGGCCTGGCCAATATGAATGAGTTCGGTGGCGCCTTCTCCGATGATATGCACACCAAGAAGTTTGAGTGTCTCTCGATGAAAGATCAACTTGAGAAATCCGTGAAGGTCGCCGAAAATTTGGCCGCGAGCGATTTCCTTATAAAAGGCCCGACCCACTTCATAAGACACTTTTTCGGCAGTCAACTCCTCTTCGTTTTTGCCCACCGTTGAGATTTCTGGGATGGTGTAAATCCCGTAGGGCATGACCTGAGGCAGGCTGGGGAAAGGGATCCGAAAGGCATGGCACGCAGCGAGGCGTCCCTGCTCCATCGAGGTCGAGGCCAGTGCTGGGAACCCGATAATGTCTCCAGCCGCGTAGATATGCGGCACCTCAGTCTGGTACTGCGCGTTCACCTTCAGCTGTCCCTGGGGATCAGTCTTCAGGCCGGCGGCGTCAAGATTCAGCGAGTCGGTGTTGGCGATCCGGCCCATCGCATACAGCAGCATGTCCGTGACAATTGACTGGCCGCTCTTGAGGATCGTGACTGCACGGTTGCGCTCGTCTAGGGACACACGAGCGATGTCCTCCCCCAACCGCATCAACACCCCGTGGGCGCGCAGATGGTAGATGAACGCCTCCACCACTTCCTGGTCAACGAATCGCATGAGTTGGCTGCGCCGATCAACGAGCGTGACCTTGATCCCGAAGGACGCGAACATGGAGGCGTATTCACAGCCAATCACTCCACCGCCCATGACGGTCAGGCTCTTCGGAATGATATCGGTGGAGAGGATCGAGTCAGAGTCGCAGATTGTGGCTTCGTCAAAGGGAATGTCCTCCGTCCGGCGCGGCCTCGATCCTGTCGCGATCACGATAAAGGGAGCCTTCACTCGGTCAATCTCACCATACTGTTTGACGACTTTGAGGGTGTGGGGATCTTCGAAGACGGCAAAGCCGCGGATCAGATCGACATCGTTCCGCTTCAATTGATTGGTGATGACTGCCACCTCGTGTTTGATCACCTGGTCCTTCCTGACCATGAGATCCTTAAGGCTGACACTGTTCTTTAGAGAGTACGTCAGAGCAGAAAATTCACGAAGTTTTAATCCATGTAGATGGTAAATAGCATCCTTGAGAGTCTTGCTAGGCAACGTTCCTGTATTCACCGATGCGCCGCCGACGGTCGATTCCTTCTCGACGATGGCAACGCGCTTGCGGAGCTTGGCCGCTTGAATCGCGGCCTTCTGCCCTGCAGGACCACTTCCAATCACCAGCATGTCATACTCGGTCACGGGGCACTCCCCAATCTCAAAGGGACTCGAAAGGACCAGATGCTAGGTCCTTATCGGTCAGAAACGGAATAAGTGGATCGCCTAGCGCTCCAGAACCTATTCTATCGTGCCCTTGTGAGAGGTCAATGAGCATCGTTCATCGCCTCCGCTGCTTTCCACGACATCCCGTCCCATCGTCCTCGTCGTCGTTGCGGTTACTTCTCGAGCTTGGCCAGGATCGATCCTGGTCGGAATGGACACAACACACTTACCCGCCGCTCCCGTTTTTGTGTATCCGCCTCGAAACGGCCTCTCTAATACTCTAGTCCGGGAGGGCCACTCACTGGCCAGAAGGCAGCTGGTGGACCCTTTTTTGTCATCGAAATCAGCGAAAAGTTGGCACCACGTAAGAGTATGTTCTGTGGTCCTGTGAAGAATCACAGAGTTATGGAGCCTCTCTAGGGCTACTAAAGTGGTATAGGTCTTGCTGCGAGAAGCC
>JBFJQA010000051.1:0-16894 GCA_041616875.1 Nitrospiraceae bacterium
CTCATAAATGGGATCTGCCAATTCATGGAATTCCTTGTAATAGGTTGGATCGCCCTCCCGTTCAGTCTTTTCTACAAACGAATCGATGACTTCTTGAAGCAAGGAAGGCTGGAATCGGATGTCCATGGTGAAACTCTCCTCGCCTGCCGGCTACGACCCGCCTGAACGTGAGTCCGCAAGCCTACAGGGCGCCTTGACTTGAATGTAAATCATCTTCTAAGATTACAGGCTTTCGATGAAAGTCATTATAGCGTTCCCCAGAGCCTGATTGTCAATGCTGCGGCCTCCGGAACCCTGCATGGCATCAGAATTAATCGTCCGAACATACCCACGAAGTCGAAGGACGCGAGAGGAGTAGATACACCATGATTGACCCAGTCCTCCATCAACCTGTTGCCAATCCTCCAACCGCCCCTGACGTCGCAGCTCCGCCGGTGGACCTCCTTGAGTATTGGAAAGCAGGGACTCATGAAAGACGGACTCTTCGTGGCCATTCGCATGGCGTGTGGGCCGTGGCCTTTTCCCCTGACGGCCTGACGCTGGCGAGCGGAGGAGCCGACCGTCTCGCCCGTATTTGGGACCTTGAGACTGGTCGCCTTCTTCGGTCACTGCGAGGCCATACTCATGACATCCGCGCTGTCTTGTTCACTCCTGACGGAGAATCTCTGATCACCGGAAGCGAGGACCGAACGATCCGGATGTGGAATCCAAAAACGGGGGAGCCGACCAAGCTGCTCTTCAGCCGGTATGATCATAACGTGTGTAGCCTCTCGCTGTCCCCTGACGGTCTCATGCTGGCTCGCGGAAGCCATAACAAGGATATCAAGATTTGGGAAGTCGCCACGGGCACCGAACTCATGACTCTCCTGGGAAAGGATCAGTTTAGCCACAACTGGTCCGTCTGTGTGGCGTTTTCACCGGACGGGACACACTTGGCCAGCGGATACGACATCGGGAAAATTAAACTGTGGGAAGTTCTCCCCAACGGCGAGGAAAAGGTCCTCCACAACGGACATTGGCGGGACGACGTTGATGACGATGACTCTGAGACGCGTGGCTTCTTTGTAGATGACAATCTGGCAACCTTTCAAAAGCCGATGGAGTATTGGATCGGCGCAATGCTCTTTACCCCTGACGGCAGACTGCTCATTACCGGGAGCCGCGACGCCACCATCAAGTATTTCGAGGTCCCCCGAGTCAATGAAGTTCGGACCCTCAAGGGCCATTCAGCATGGGTCCGGTCCCTGGCCGTTTCCCCGGACGGCAAAGTATTGGCAAGCGCCAGCGATGATCACACAATTAAATTGTGGGACCTCTCATCAGGCCGACACTTCCGAACCATCAAGGGACACGCCGCTGGCGTGCGAGGGATCGTCTTTTCCACTGACGGACTTCGATTGGCAAGCGCGTCGTGGGATCGAACGGTGAAGCTGTGGGAAGGTGGCGCTGAGCCAGAGGATTAATGCAGATCAGTCTTCCTCATCGGGGTCATGTTTCCCGGGCGGGATCCCATAGCGTTTGCATTTTTCCCATAACGCCTTCCGCGAGATACCCATGATCTTCGCCGCGGAGCTTCTATTCCCTTCTACGCGCTGAAGGACTGACTGAATAAACTGGCGTTCGAAATCTTCGCGCGCAGACGCGAGGGACTCCCGCGCTCCTCCAGCCTCCCTTTGGGTCGTGAGGCCTTCACCACAGAACCCGCAGGATTCCTGGGGCGCCCCGCCCAAGTACGGACAGATTGGAAATCCGCAGAGGTCCCATGCCTGGACTTCCTCATTGGCTCTTCCCAAAGCTACCGCTCGTTCAACCATGTTCTCCAATTCTCGGACGTTGCCGGGAAATGAGTACCGCAGCATCAGGGAGCGCGAGTCTTGTGAGAATCCCTTCAGAGCCTTTCCCGCCCGCGCCGAGCGAGAGTGCAGCACATGGTCGGCGATCAGCATCACATCTTCCCGTCTCACTCGCAGAGGAGGCAGCACGACCTGGACGACATTCAGGCGATAATACAGGTCTTCTCTGAACCGTCCTTGAGCCACCTCTTTCTTCAAATCCTTTTGGGTCGCGCAGACGACTCGGACATCGACTTCCATCGTTTCATTTCCGCCGACCCGTTCAAATTGCCGTTCCTGCAACACGCGGAGCAACTTGATTTGGACGATCGGAGATATCTCTCCGATCTCGTCCAGAAACAGAGTCCCCTTGTGTGCAAGTTCGAAACGTCCGCGCCGCTGTCGCAGAGCCCCCGTGAACGCCCCCTTTTCATGACCGAAGAGCTCCGCTTCCAGCAGTGATTCGGGAAGGGCCGCGCAACTGACCTTGATGAAAGCCTGATCCCGGCGCGGGCTGTTGCGGTGAATCGCGTTGGCGACCAGTTCCTTGCCCGTTCCACTCTCCCCCACAATCAGGATCGTGGAATCGGTAACCGAGACCAATTGGATTTTCTCCAACACCGCCCGCATACGGTCGTTCTTGCCAAGAATTCCCTCAAAACTAAACTTTCCCTCCAGTTCCTCTCGGAGCTGGACATTTTCTTTTCGTAGAGCCAGCACTTTCGTGACACGGTCAACGATCAAGAGAAGCTCGTCCATTTGAAAAGGCTTGGTAATATAGTCGTGCGCGCCGAACTTCATGGCTCCGACCGCAGTTTCCACGGATCCGTGTGCCGTAATGACAATGACCTCTGTTGTGGGTGATCGCTCTTTACAGGCTTGAAGAAGATCCAACCCGCTCATGCCTGGAAGCCGGAGATCGGTGATGAGAATATCGACGGGATTCTTGCTGAGCATGTCAAGGCCATCATTGCCCGTGGCCGCGGCGTTGACCTCATAGCCGGAGGCCTGGAGGGCGTCACCCATCGACAACCGCATCAAGGGTTCGTCATCCACGATCAGAATCGACGGCGGGATCACGACATCCTCCCAACCGCGTGGCGATCTTGAGTGATGGGGAGACAGACGGTAAAGACCGTTCCGTGACCCACTTCACTGTCTACGAGAATTTCTCCACCATGGCGCTGAATAATACCGAGGCTCACTGAAAGCCCCAAGCCTGTGCCCTCGCCCGTACCTTTCGTGGTGAAAAATGGATCGAAGATGTGGGGTAGCACGGAGGAGGGAATGCCGCAACCGGTATCTTCAACCTCAAGAGCGCAGGTTCCCTCCATTGCGCGAGTGCGGATGGTGATGACGCCGCCCCCTTTGATTGACTGGGCCGCATTTAACACCAGGTTCATCAGAACCTGCTCCATCATATGACGATCGAGCATCAATGGCGGGAGGTTTGAGCCTAATTGTTTTTCAAGTTTTATGTTGTTCGACACGAGGGCATGGTCGGTCAGGACCAATACGTGCTCCACCACAGCATTAATGTCGGTGGGTGAAAGCTCTGGAACATACTGTTGGGAAAAGTCGAGCAACTGTCGGACGATCTTCTGGACGCGCCGCAGCCCATCTTCCATGGAGCTGAGGTATTCCTGCTCCCGCTCCGGGGAGAGGGTGCCTTTTCGAAGGTTGTAGAGGCAATTGAGAATTCCACCCAGGGGATTGTTGATCTCGTGGGCAACGCCAGCGGCCAGCTTCCCTACAGAGGCTAGCCGTTCAGAATGACTCATGCGTTGTTCAAGACGCTTGGTTTCCGTCATATCCCTGGCAATCCCCAGCACCCCGAGGATATGCCCTTCGGGATTACACAAGGGTGACACACTGACCATCACCGTCCGCGCCTCTCCCGTCCGGCTGATGACTTCGACCTCATACACTTGCTTGGCCCCAATATCCAACGTGCTCTTCAAGCGTCGACCGCGATGGCGTCTGGACAGAAGGGAAAGATACGGTCGCCCAAGGAGATCTTCCTTCCGATAACCCCAGGTTTCTACTTTGCTATTCACATAGGTGAAGCACTGGTCGACGTCGAGCGTGTAGATGACGTCATTCGCATTCTCCAGGAGATTTTCAAGGTATTGCTTGGTCTCTTCGATCTCTCGTGTCCGCTCTCGCACTTTGAGTTCAAGCCCCTCACGGTGTTCTTGGAGCTGCTGCTCCAGGCGCTTGCGCTCCGAGATATCACGAAGCTGTACCATAATGAAGGGGAGCTGGCCATCTTCGATTCGGATCAAGTCCATTTCAACGATCATCGACTCTCCCGCCCTCCGATACACCTCGATTTCCTGGGTCGGGGTCCGGTGTTCACCATGAAGAATTCTCTTGAACAAAGGTTCCAGTCGTGGCTGATAGTTTGATTGAACCAGGCTCATAAAGGGGTGTCCGAGGGCCTCAGCTTCACGGTACCCCAGGATCTGTTCCTCTCGCTGATTGACCGCGGTAATCTTCCCCTGGGAGTCGACCATGAAAACCGAATCCGCGACAAGGTCAAAAAGCGCCTTGTACCGTTTCTGGGACTCAGAGAGTTCCTGGGTCCGCACCGCGACGTCCTGCTCCAATTGCGTGGTATAACTTTGCACCTTCGCTTCCAATAATTTCCGTTGCGTGACATCGCGGACGAAGGCCCGGGAGTACACCAGGCCCCCGGTCCCCACGTCAAACAACGCCGTCGAGTGAATTTCCACGTTGATGGGTCTGCCCTCGTGGGTCAAGAAGACCGTTTCGATGGTGGCTCGGCCCTTGGCTGCCAGCTCCTCGAGATAGGCCAGAATTTCCGGAGCCTTTTCTTGAGGAACGATGTCCCAAAGATGCAAGCCCAGCATTTCCTCCAGCGTATATCCAAGCTTTTCCAATTCTGTCTTGTTCGCATGAACAAACTGGCCAGCTTTGCTCAGCTGATGAATCATTTCCGGAGAGTTCTCGATAAGATCGCGATACTTTTCTTCGAGTTGACGGATTTCAGACATCCGTTGCCCAAGCTCACCAAACGACTGCTGTAAATTCCCGGCCATTCGATTAAAGGCTTCAGCCAGGTGCTGAATTTCATCGCCTGTTCGAATGTCCAACTGATGGGCCAGCTCTCCCGAGCCGAAACGCTGCGCCCCTTCCTGCAGAATCTGGATTGGCCGGACCAGACGTCGTGCAACCACAACCCCGGTCCCCCACAACACTCCGAATACGACCACCCCATATGCCGCGACTTTCATGACCAACTGATTCAGCGGCGCGAAGGTCTCGGCCGGATCCTGTCGCACCAGAGTCACCCACCGCCGACTCCCCAGACTCTCCGGGGCCAGATCCTGTCCTAACCGGACAGGCGCGAACCCCACAATAGCGTTCACGCTGCCATGGGAGTCATCGGTGGCGACGAGCCATCCTCCGTTGGGATGCTCCCGAAGGCTGTCCAAGGCTGTGGTCAAGGAGTGCTCCTCCGGCGCCAAGACTGGACACATGAGAGTGGTCCCGTCAGAACTCACCAACATGGCATGGCCGGTGGCACCAACGGTGGCTTCAGAGATAGAGTGAAAAAGAGTATCCCGCTTGAGCAGAACGCTGACGGCGCCAATGGCCTTGTCTTGCTCGTCGGCAAGAATGGGGACGGATACGTTCAGGACTCGAGTCCCAAAGGAAGGATCAAAATAGATGTCGCCAACATATATCTGACCCTTCTCTCGATTATGGACCGCTTTCCACCATGTGCTGCTCCCATAATAATATTCGACTTGAGGAATGGAACTGAGCACCAGGGCGCCTTGATTGTCCGTCACCAGAATCCCAACGTAATCAGCCTTCCGGATTTCGTGCCAGCGAATAAGATAATTGGTCACGATGCGGTTAATGAATAGCGGAAATTCGTTTTGGCTCTCCCGGTTGCGCCATTGCCGCTGCCAATCGCGAATCATCGACTTGATCCGGTCAAGGTCTTTTCCTTCGTAGCTCCGGTTGGCTTCCCTCACAGCCGTGCGAAGGAAAGGCGTGGTCGCAAGCTGTTCAGCCTCATTAATTCCACGAGTCACCTGCATCTCAATCCGTCGGGCCGCCTCAACGGCAACTTCCTTGAAATTGGCACCCACGGTCTCACGGAGAGCTCGGCGCTCTTCGAGGTAGGTCAAAACGAGGGAAAGCGTCAGGGGGAGAAGCCCGACCATCACGATCGCGGTGATGATCTTCTGCTGGAGGCTCGGTGATTGGCTCCAGAATTTCATGGTTGTCACAGGTCCTGCCGCGAAAGGAGGCCATGGGCGAGAACCATGTACACCTTATCAAGAAGGGGACTAGCGGGTCTACTCCCCCTCAGCCGCGTTTCAACAGCCGACCTTCCGCGCCAGGCCACACCACCAACAAGGGGCTCGCAACAAAGACGGAGGAATAAGTCCCTATGATCACCCCGCACAACAAGGCCAGCGCAAAATCATGCAAGACTTCGCCTCCAGCGAGGGTCAGAGGCACAAGGACAAGCACCACGGTCAGGGTCGTGACAATGGTCCGACTGAGTACCTGATTGACGCCTTTATTGATGACGTTGACGATCCCCTCCCTCCGCCGGGTCCGCAGGTTTTCGCGAATACGGTCGAACACGACCACCGTGTCAGTGAGAGAGTATCCAGCCAGAGTGAGCAGGGCCGTCACGACCAGCAGTGTGATTTCTTTATCCAATAGATAAAAAATGCCGAGCACGGCCAACACATCGTGAAAGGTGGCGATCGCCGCCGCGACCCCAAAGCGGAACTCAAACCTGGCGGCAATGTACAGGATGATTCCAGCCAAGGAAATCAGAATGGCGATCAGCGCATCCTGCTGGAGTTTCTTGCCGATGGTCGGACCGATCTCCGTGCTCGAATCCACGACAAACTCGTCCCCAGAATATTCCTTCTGGAAGGCTTCGACGACTCGCTCGGCGACCTGCTCCTCGATTGTTGTGGTGGCCTTGACCCGGACGAGGAGCTTGTTGTCGGTTCCGAATTCCTGGAGTTCTGCATCAGCCAGACCATGAACTCCAAGCGCCTTCCGGGCGTCCTCAATGGGAATGGGTTGATTGAACTTTAACTGCACGGCGGTGCCCCCGGCAAAATCGATCCCAAGGTTTGCCGCTCCACGGCCGATCTGCACCAACGCCAGGAGACCAACACACACCAATAGGCCCGAGAGGACAAAGGTCATGTTTCGTTTGCCCAGGAAATCGATATCGGTCTTACCCAAGATCTCAATCATATCGCCCTCTGTTCTTTCTGTTCGTCAGATTCGGAGATGCCCGTTCCTCACGTGTTCCTGCCACTCATGGTGCTGCCTGCACAGGCTCGACTCATCGAGCCTGTCCGGGACGTGCACCCGATGGTGTCCAGCCCGGGGCTAAATACTCAGTTGCGCAACCGTGCGGCGCCGATTGATCAAATCAAACACGACTTTTGTGCCAACCAAGGCGGTAAAGAGGTTGATCGAGATCCCGAGACACAGGGTGACCGCGAACCCCTTGATCGGACCGGTGCCGAACAAAAACAGGACGAGCCCGGTAATCAGGGTTGTCACGTGCGAGTCTACGATCGTCAGCAAGGCTTTATCGTACCCGCCATCGACGGCAAGCCGAACCGGCTTGCCCTGCCGTAACTCTTCTCGAATGCGCTCAAAGATGAGGACGTTCGAGTCCACACCCATGCCAATCGTCAAGATGATCCCTGCAATACCAGGAAGAGTCAGCGTCGCATTCAAAGCGGAAAGGGCACCGATGAGGCAAATAAGATTCAAGGCCAGAGCAAAATCTGCGATCACCCCGGAGAGCCGATAGTAGAGGATCATAAAGAGAACGACCAAGAGACCGGCGATCAAGGTTGCCCGCATCCCTTTGTTGATCGAGTCCTGTCCCAGAGACGGACCGACCGTCAGGTCCTGGATCATCTTCATGGGAGCCGGCAACGCCCCCGCACGCAGCACGAGGGCCAAATCGTTGGCCTCAGCCACGGTGAAGGCTCCCTCGATCGTGGCCCTCCCGCCTGATATCCGATCCTTGATCACAGGGGCTGAGTACACATTATTGTCGAGCACGATGGCCATTCGTTTGCCAATATTCTCTCCAGAAATGCGCTCAAACTCTCTGGCCCCTTTGGAGTCAAAGGTCACGGCAACATAGGGTTCATTAAATTGCCCAATGGACACCCTGGCATCGCTGAGGACATCCCCTGCCAACATCACTCGCTTTTTGACCAGGTAGGGAATACGAGACTCGCGGCCGCTTTCTTCATCCCGGACCTTTTCAAACAGAATCTCATCCTCGTCTGGAATGCGCCCCTGATACTGATCCAGAATATCTTTTTCCTTGCCCCTCGGAACCTGTGAAGGAAGCTCTCGGGCAATCGGGCTAACTTCATCCAGAAGCTTAAACTCCAGGAGCGCCGTCTCCTTGATCAGCTCCTTGGCTCGCTTCGGGTTTTCGACACCAGGGAGTTGGATCACGATCTGCCTCAACCCCTGCCGTGCAATCAAAGGCTCAGCGACTCCAAATTGGTCAATCCGGTTTCGAATTGTTTCCAGGGCCTGGTCGATGGCGGACCCCTTGATCCGCTTGACTTCTTCCTCGCGGAAAACATAGATCAATTGATTATCTGAGCTGGACGCCTGGTCTTCGTAAAACGTGGGAAACTCCTCGAGGGCTTTCTGAATCTCTGGCTTCAGATCGCCGTTCTGGAAAGACAGCACGATCCGGTTCTGCTCGGAACTCTTCACCGACTCAACTGGGACCTTTTTTTCAACCAGGAGGTCCTGGATGGCGGTGACTTGTCGGTCGATTGCGATCTGGACTGCCCGATCCTCCTCGACCTCCAAGACCATATGGATGCCGCCCTGCAGGTCCAACCCTAGCGCGATACCTTTGTCCGGAAGGACCTGCTTCATCCAAGTCGGAAGTGATTCATAGAGTGTCTTGAACGATGGAAGACAAAATATTACCGACAGAATCACGAACAGCCCGAGCAGCACCAGACGACCTTTAACCCTCTTCATCCCAACTCCTATCTGTTGGACGTCTCACACATGAATTAGTCCTCCTCATCAGTGCGGATCCGCGCGATGGACTCGCGCTGCATTTTGATCTTCGTGTTATCCGCAATTTGAAGCGTCACGTGGTCCTTTCCCAAGTTCGTGACCGTGCCCCAGATGCCCGATGAGGTCACAACTTTGTCGCCCTTTTTCAGAGCCTCCAACATGGCGCGTAGCTTCTTCTGGCGTTTCTGCTGGGGCAGGATAAGTAGAAAATAGAAGATGACAAATATCAGAACGAACGGAACCAATGAGAGGAACGTTGCCCCGGTACCACCCGCGCCTGACGCATTCTGTGCCCATGCGACGCTTCCCAACATGTCCGCTCCTCCTATGATAGAAGTTCCGCCCGAATGCCAGCAGGCGCCTCATCGGCCGCATCGCAAGCATCTGGAATGAGAGGCCCTTGTCGAGCGTGGAACTCCTCACGAAAACGAGCAAAATATCCACCCTCAATCGCTCCGCGGACTCGTCCCATTAAATCTGAGAAGTAATACAGATTATGGAGCGTATTCAGGCGAACGCCCAACATGTCTTTTGCGACGAAGAGGTGGTGTAAATAGGCGCGCGAGAACCGCCGGCACACCGAACAGCCACACGCTGGATCGATCGGACGCTCATCCTGCGCGTATTGGGACCGCTTGATCAGCACACGTCCGAAGGTCGTGAACAACCAGCCAGTTCGACCATGGCGGGTCGGCACCACGCAGTCAAAGAGGTCAATACCCCTCGCCACTCCCTCGATCAAATCCTCCGGCATACCCACGCCCATGAGATAGCGAGGCTGCCGGACGGGAAGCTCGGGAACGGTTATATCCAGCATGCCATGCATCACCGATTTCTCCTCGCCGACCGAGAGACCTCCTATGGCATAGCCCTCAAATCCGACAGACCTGAGATCACGAGCAGCCTGGACCCGCAGCTCAGGATCCTGCCCTCCTTGGACGATGCCGAACATGGCCTGGCGAGTTCCCGTACGGGCGGATTGGCATCGTCGGGCCCATTGACTTGTCCGATGGACAGCCTCCTCGACACAGCTCCGTGGACTCGGGAGGGCGACGCACTCGTCGAACGCCATCATGATGTCCGCGCCCAGCGCTTCTTGAATCTCTGTTGCGCGCTCGGGCGTGATGTAGTGCGAGGACCCGTCGATGTGTGACTGGAACATCACTCCCTCATCACTCACCTTGCACAGTTTCGCAAGGCTGAAGATTTGGAATCCCCCGCTATCGGTCAAAATGGCTCCTGGCCAAGAGGAAAAGGAATGGAGCCCCCCCATCTTCGCCACAACCTCGTGCCCTGGTCGAAGATACAGATGATAGGCATTGTTCAGAATCAGCCGAAACCCCAGACTCCGCAACTCCTCCGGATCAATTCCTTTTACCACCCCGAGTGACCCAACGGGCATAAACGCCGGGGTGTCAATGCTGCCGTGTGCGGTTCCCAAGGTGCCAAGGCGGGCGGCTCCCTGAAGATCCGTTTTCCTTATCGTGAATGTGAACATGCCCCCTCTGCCATTCTCGAGCCTGAGCCGCTACATGCGATCCGGAGCCGTCACCCCAAGTATCCCCAGGCCATTTCGGATCACCTGTTGCACTTGCCTCATCAACACTAATCTCGCAGCCGTTTGGGTCGGCGTCGGCTGCTCTCGACCCTCCACTGGAACGGGCTCGCTCTCCCGCACGAAGCTCTGGGCATCCGCCGCCTCTTCCCCGGCAGATGCCAAGATCCGGTGCTTAAAGTAGAAGGTGTGGAGAAGGCCGGCCAGCTCCTGAAGATAGAACGTGATCCGGTGAGGCTCCAACGCAGCCGCACTCGCTTGGAGCATCGAAGGGAAGGTGGACAATTTACGGATCAAGGCTAACTCGTCCGGATGGTTCAACACAGAAAGATCCGTGTCCCCGGCCCGAGGAATGAGGACCCCCCTCTCCTGAGCCACGCGATAGAGACTTGCCACCCTGGCATGAGCATACTGGACGTAGTACACAGGATTCTCGGCCGATTGTTTTTTCGCCAACTCGAGGTCGAAGTCCAGGTGGGTATCGGATCGCCGCATGAGGAAAAAGAACTTTGCCGCATCGACTCCGACTTCATCCATCACCTCCCGGAGTGTGATGAACTCACCCGTTCGCTTGGACATCTCCACTCTGCGGCCTCCACGCAACAGATTCACCATCTGGACCACCACCACTCGCAGTCGGTCTTTCGGATGGCCATACGCCTGCATGACCGATTCCATGCGCGGAATGTATCCATGATGATCGGCCCCCCAAATGTCAATGAGCAGATCGAACCCGCGTAGCAATTTGTCCCGGTGATAGGCGATATCCGAGGCAAGGTATGTATAGTCCCCACCTTGCTTGCGAATCACGCGATCTTTCTCATCACCAAACTCGCTTGATCGGAACCACCACGCTCCTTCCTGCTCGAACATGAGGTTGCGCGACTTCAGATCTTCCAACGTCGTTTGGACGGAGCCAGCTTCCAACAAGGCGGTCTCGCTAAACCACGAATCAAACCCGATCCCAAAGAGGCTCAGGTCATTCTTAATGTGGTCGAGCAATTCCCTGTAGGCCAGTCTCTCACACTCGCGTTTAGCCTCTGCCCCAGGGAGGTCCAACAACTTGGCCCCAACACGATCACGAATGAGCGCCGCCACGGTTTGGAGATAGGTCCCTCGATACCCCTCCTCTGGGAATGGGACCTCGCGCCCATGAAGCTCCTGGTATCGAGACCAGACAGATGCGCCGAGGAGCTTCATCTGGCGGCCGGCGTCGTTTATGTAATACTCTTTGACCACCTCACTCCCCGTCGCGTCGAGTAACTTGGCGATGGCCTCCCCGAGTGCGGCCCCACGACCATGCCCGACATGAAGCGGTCCGGTCGGGTTCGCGCTCACGAATTCCACAAGAATCTTTCTCCCCTTCCCGAGGTCCGACTTCCCGAAGGCCAGGCCCTGGTCTTCGATCTCCTGGAGGACTTTGAGCCAGAGTTCGCGTCTGACGGTCATATTTAAGAACCCTGGTCGCGCAACTTCTATTTTTTCGAAGAGGGCCTCTTTCTGAAGCATGTTCTCCATGATGATCTGCGCCACATCGAGAGGACTTCGATTCTCAGCAGCCGCGAGGGTCAGGGCAACCGAGGAGGCCAGGTCACCCCATTCAGGACGCTTCGGGGGGTCAAGGGTCAAGGGAGGAACGGGTTCCGCTTTCAATTGACCACGCCGTCTGGCCTCCTGCAGGGCCGCTTGCAAGGCCCCCCTGACTTGGGCATGAACAATCTCCTGTGGCACGAACAGTCCCCTAAGGCCGATTCTGTGGATGAAAATTCCAACCGGCGAATCTAGCACACCCGGTCAGCCATAACAAGGCGAGTGCCAGGCTGCAGTGCTGCGGGAACCCCTCCCTGGCTCTGACTTCCGAGAAAATCTTGGAGGCGTTCCACGAGAACTTGCAACGAGAATTGCAAACACGGCTTTTCACCACAGGCTTGCACCGTGGTCCACCTCTCGCATCGACAAGGCGGACCTGTGAGGGTGCACACCTTCGGACCACGCGGAGCCCAGCGGCGCTGGTCGGTCGGGCCGAACAGGGCGATCGTCGGCACCGAGAGCGCGGCGGCGAGATGGGTCAGACCTGAGTCATGACCCAGATACAGATCAGCGGAGGCCAGAGCTCCAGCCATACTGAGCAGATCCCTGTCTTGCAATACAGCGGGTGGGGTGGAGCAGCGATCACGCACACATGCAACCAGGTCCCTATCGGCCGGTCCACCAAGAAGCACGGGGACTGCCTGATGAGCCTGAAGCCATCCAATGGCCCCTGCAAAAAGAGACGGATGAGCGCATTTGTGTCGACTGCCACTGCCCGGGTGCAGACACACCACCGGACTCTTGCCAGTCGGTTCTCCTCGCCCGAGCAGAAGGGCACCCTTCTGGATCAGCCGCTCCGGGAGGCTTAACCCTCTATGATCGCCGGCGCCTGAGGCACGCTCTCCTAGTGAGTCAAGGAATCGGTCAGTCTGGTGGAGACCATCAAATTCGGGTGAGTGCGGGGACCGTACAAGCACACGGGGAATACCCAATTCAGTGAACAACCCGGAAAGGACCCCGTCCGGATCCTTGAGCCAGCCGACGGCCATATCACAGCGACCAAGAAAGTCTCGGAAAGGCGTCTCGAGGTTTTCATGACCTGCCAAGAGGCTTCCCAGAAACCGGCCTTCGAGTTCGAAGACTCTATCGACTTCACCACATTCAGAAAGCAGGCTGCCAACCTCCGCCTGGCACAGGAGGCATAACTCCAGCTGTGGAAAGGCTGACCGCAATACCCGCAATGCCGGCACAGCGAGGAGCACGTCGCCCAGTGTCCCGGGATGTATCACCAGCATGTGTCGTGGAAGGTGTGTTGTCATTGGCATGCCCGAAACTGTTAGCGTTTCGACAGGAGTTTTCTGGAAAACTCCAAATCTGCGGGGGTGTTCACATTCATGAAAGAGAGCATCGGACCATCGCTCTCCCCAATGTCTTGCTCATCTACCAACCGGACAGAGAGATCCGGATGACCGGCGAGTTCCTGAAGTTTCAGATTGTTCTCCTTGGCCATCGTTTCGAGGTGGGGCAAACACCGCTTTGAATAGAAGGCATGCATCGGCTGGAGCCCTGAGGGGAGCTTGGCCATCACAACATCGGCAGTCGGGCTCAGCTTCGCCATCTTCCTGATCAGCTGGGGGTCCAGGAACGGCATGTCGCAGGCGACCACAAACACACGAGGCGAATGCGAAAGAAATAACCCGGTGTACAGCCCCCCCAAGGCTGCGCAATTGGGAATCAAGTCCGTGACGACAGGCGGATCTACCTGAACGTCTCGTGGAAGAGGGTCGGCGACCACGATCAAGATTTCTGAAAATATCGCCTCGATGACGGACAAGGCTCGCTGAAACAGGCTTGTTCCACCTAACTCGAGAAACCGTTTATCATGTCCCATCCGACGGCTTTTTCCGCCGGCGAGAAGAATGCCTGCGACGTCCTGGTGCTTTCCCATAGGCTTTTCTGGAACAGTAGGAGCACTGACGAGGGACGGTTTCATGTCAAATAAAAAGGGGGTGGGTTACCCCCCACCCCCTTTTGGGTACCTTCGCGTTGAAAGATCCAGGCTCTCCTTATAGAGTCTTACCCTTCTTCTTGTTCGCCCTCCGGACGAGCACCCATCCTTCCAGACCGACAGCACCGATCGCGATCAAGGTCGGATAGAGATACACCGTCATGGGGATTGGGGGCTGCAGGAATGTGTAATAAAAGGCTGACACGGCCATCTTTCGACCGGCGTCACCATTATGCCCGTCCCATGCGAAGAAGACCGTCGGGATATACTTACCCACCTCAAACCAGGTATTCTCATCATATCCCGTCTCTGGGTCATCCTCGGCAAAGGGCTTGACCGGGCGTGCGATGATCACCGTCCATCTGCCGTCTTTCCATTCCGCTTTCACAACCCGTATCATTTCATCGAAGTCCTCACGCTCTTCCCAATCCATGTCCCAGCCGGTCCCGGTAAACCCTCTGAGAGACCCGTCAGCATCCCATTTAACGATATCGACTGGATATTTTTCGTCCCCCCATAGAAAGCGCGGTTTCTCCGGTGGAGGAAGTTCCTGCCACTTGATGGGAAATTGGAACGCGATAGCATCATTGAATACCGTGTACTTGTTCTGCTTGGCAGCAATTGACCCTTCTTCTCCGGTCTTCGGTGGTTGTTCCTCGACCCCGTAATCTTTCAGGTTCACTTCATAGGGTTCGAAGGGCAACTCTTCATGAGTCACACTCTTAGACCGGTCGTTCCATTGGAACATGAACGCAATTTCTTTGTCGTTATACAGGGCTCGCACCCACATATCGTCAAGCCGATTCACGAAGTTCCGTGGCTTGTGGGTAATTTGGCCACCCAAGGCAATGTACCGCCGAGGCTGCTTCACCCACAATTCACTTTCCGGGTCGTCGGGAATCTCTTCCTGGATAGGTCCGGCCGGCACTACGAAATTGACCTTTGGCTTATCGGTCAGCGGATCAATTGGCAGGGGCTCTCCCTCGGGACCCCGTTCGCAGAGAGATTGGACGAAGTTCGCGAGATGCCAACGTTCTTCGATGGTCGTATTGTCGGCAAAGGAAGGCATGGGAGTGCCGCTCACCCCCGTGGAGAATGTTCGGAAAACGTTTTTCACGTTGTAAGGATCCTGCCGGCTTCCCCTGAAATTCCAGCACTTGCTCTGGTCTGCCGGCTGAATTGGAAATCCCCAGTCGTCTTTGAGGTTGAAGGCATTGCCGTCTCCGCGGCCCTTAGCGCCGTGACACTCGATGCACTTGTTGTCCAGGAAGAGCTGGGCTCCCTTCTCTAAGCTTTCCTCGGTCGGCGGAATCGGCTCAAGACTGTCAATCTGCAACACTGTGTAGGTTTCGAATTCCTCGTCATCAAACTCGCGATCCTTCACCAGCTCCGTTGTGACGAACGCAAGAACCTGATGCCGCTGTTCCTCGGAAAGGATTCCTTCCCAGGAAGGCATCGCGGATCCGGGAAGTCCGTGCGTGACAGTCAGGAAAAGGTCAGTTTGCGGAAGCGGCAACTCTCCACTGGCCGTGTGGCGAATCTTGAACGTCCCCTGATTGAAGTTTCTGGGCCGAGGCCACAGGCGATCGGCACCCGGACCGTCCCCTGCCCCATCGACGCCATGGCACCAGACGCATTTCGTGAAATAGACGCGTTTCCCAGCCTCAATCTGCTCTGCTGAGGGCATTTGAGGGAGGCCCATGCGCTTGAAGCCTTTAGGGACGCCTTCCTCCTCGCCTTCCTGGGCGAAGGTCCAGTTCACGCTGCTCCCTGAGGCCATAATGAGCCCCGCGGCAGCTATGAGAAGAATCGATTTGAATCCTGAAAGCAAATGTATCTTCATGGTATCACTCCTCACCAGCGGGAATAGATTAGTCCCAGGTCCTTGGATAGTAGCCTGTGTGCCAATACTCGAACAGAACCACCTTCCAGATCTCGTCTGTGGTGAGGTGCTGTTCCCACGGAGGCATCACCGAAGCCCAGGGGAATCCTTCCCGAGGAAGACCAATCCCTCCTTTGGACACCCGCCAGAACAGGAATGTCTCCTGCAACTGGGCGATCGTTCCAGGGTCCGTGAAGTTGGCAGGAATGGGGTTAAACGCAAAGGCATGCAGCCCACGGCCATTTAAATTATCCCCGTGGCAGAAGTGACAATTCTGAAAGAAAATCTCTCCCCCTTCCCGCACATTCCTAATGTAACCCGTCGCATCTGGGTGCCAGGGATTATCTTCTGGGCCCATGGTTTTCATCAAACGTCCCATCGCTTGCTCCACAATATGGGCGTTGGGATAGTGCTCGTCATATTTTCCGTCCGGCCCGACACGATAGGGATTCGAGGCAGTCTGCAACACAAAGGTCCTCCCATGGACCTTGGTCGTGGCGGGAGGAGCCGGATGGACCGTTCGTAACTCGATCGGCTCCGCTGCGGTAGGCAACAACGAGGTATAAGAAAATCCGAACATCACGAGGGGGATGGCAATGAGATACCCGACCCGCAAGGCCCTATGGAATGGGGAAATTCCATCCATGACATTGAGGATGGGTTGCCTAAATCTTCGCCAGTCGTCTTCATTCCCAGACATCCACATAAAGATGCCCACCAAGGACACGGTGCCATACATGGCCCGCACGCTGAAGGGGATAGGCGGATAGATGCGGAATTTCAGGTACATGAGAATAAAGACCCAGAAGAGAATGCCCTGCCAGAAGCGGGGAACCTGAATCCCGCTCTTCGTCAGGATGAAACTCAACATGGCAAAGGCCAATACACTGAGCCCCAGCTCAAAGAGCAACTGCATCGGCATATCGCCTTCAACCAACCTTATGGTTTGGTTATTGAGTGCGGATACCGACAGGAGGACCAGTAAGAGAGCAACTCCCGCC
>JBFJQA010000052.1:0-16774 GCA_041616875.1 Nitrospiraceae bacterium
CTACCACGAGGAGCTCCCCAGACAGATCTCCACCATTGGTCTCTCGGATAACATCGAACACCGACTGCACGAAGTTCTCGAGATAATGAGGCTGGGTAAAGACTTTGGTCCTTTTTCTCAACCCAGAGGTGCCAGGACGCTGATCAAGAAAGGAAGTTGTAGGGATGGTTTTTGCTGTTGGCGGATTAGACACGAAGGAATCAGACCTGTGTACTAAAAGGGGAGCTTGAGCCCACCAGGAAGCCCCTTTGGAGCCACGCCCTCTTTAAGCAGGCTGCGAAGCAGATCGTTTCCCTGGGTCAATCGGCTAGCCAGATCACCACCGATCCCGTTCAATCCGCCAAAGCTGCCCTGCAATTCTTTCAACGGCCCCCTGACCTTCTCGGATATCGACGCGTTCAGTTGTTTGGTGAACCGCGCCGACAAGTCTTGTACCATTTTCCCAGCAGCCTGCTTCATGACCCGATCGAGATCAGACTGGAGCGCGATTTTGTATTCTTCAAGGGTTCCCGTAATGTCGGCATTAAAGCCAAATCGTGAAACCCCGGACAGTGCAGAACTTAAAGACTGCGTCAGGGGATTGGCATCATCAGGCCGGCCTGCGGCGACTTGCAGAGAGCTGAGGTTACCCTTCACACTCGCGGTCAAATATTCTCCCTCTAACCCCGCTCGCACCTTTATGTCGGCGAGTCCTTTCGTCAAGCTTACTGGCCAAGCCTCCTGCTTTGATAACGCGACGTCGTGCAACTGATAGCCAACTGCGTGGAGGTTGACTCGATCGTTCGGGTTCGCAGGTTGGATATGGTTGAGATTGCCTTTCAAAGATACGGACTTGAGTCCTTGCAGCTTTTCCCCGGCGAAATCAAAGGTCAGGGGCTTGCCGAGCACATCCTGGTCCGGCGTGATATTCTCGATTCGGCCTGAGAGATCTCCGGCATCCAGTTGTAAGGAAACGTCTGCCAGTCGAATCAGTAGATCCGGCAGCGGTTGCGTTTCAGGAAAGCGCACATCCACCCCGCTTCCCCGAATGGGCTTGACCACCTCAGGCCCCGTGCCCCGCCCCTCGGCTTGTTTGACGCGCTCCAGGAGCGGTTTCAATTTTCCATACCACGCGACCGCTTGTTGAGCCCAGCCCCCCACCTGTTGGCCCAGCAGGGTGGCTCCTAAATTGGCCAGGCCTTGTGGCGACAAGCTGTATTTTTCCTGCAACCGTCGGACATCAGCCTGAGGGGCTTTCACCGCCTGGTCCAACCTTGCTCTCAAGGAGGCGATCTTGCCTTTAAACTCGGTTTGCGCAGCCTGGAGAGCCGCAATGTCCGTTCTTATGTCTTTCTGAATAGCCTGGACCTCCCCCACTCCTCCAAGAATGCCCTCGACTCCGCCTTTGGTGGCACCTTTCAGCTTTTCAATCCGCTGTTGATATTTGTCAAAGGTGTCTTTTCCGGGCAAGTCTTTTAGGCGCTGGTCCCACTGCTCGTGCTCCTGTTGGATATCACGCTGAAGAGTCTCAACCAGTTTGAGAGTTTCCAGGTCTTCCTTTGCCAGAATCTCCTTGACATCGGGCACGTCAAAGGACGGAAGAGAAAAACCTTGCTCCACCTTGGCTGGTTCCCGGGTTGGCGCCTTCTCCTCAGCTGGCTGGGTCACGGCGCCGGACGTCTTTCGGGGTGTGCCGAACCGCACCTCAGTAACAGCCATTTGATTGACGATCACTTTGCGTCGCAACAGGTTTAGACCGTCGAGCGTGAGGGCGAGCTGAGTGATTTCGACGGCGTTCGACATTGGCTCATCAGGGTTGGTCACTTGTAGTCCTGACAGGACCAACCCGGTAGGCATGAGAGAGAGGTCGGCACCCTCCAATTCAACTTTTGCCCCGACCAGGCTGGTACCCTGGTCTTCAATCACACGCTCCACAATCCCATCGATCAACAAAATCCAGAAGCCCACGATGAGTCCTGTAATCAGGAGAAAAGCAATGAGGCCGCCCCAGCGAATCCACTTCATGAGCTCCCCCCACCAAGACTGGAAAGGGATTCATAATATTGATAAAACTTGCTGGCTTTCAGCGCCTGCATAACTTTGGTCTTTTGGATCCATGCAAACACGTGGGCGCGATACCGACGAACCATGACGTTCGAGAGGATCAACAAGGGAATAAACGCGACCAACGAAAAGACCAAACTGCCCATGACAATGGAGTTATTGAACCGCTCCAGCCTCCACAGGGTTGACGCATACAGGTGAGTCCAGAAGTCCTGTAGCGAGGCGTTGGTGAGTAATGCCAAGCCAAATTTATGAAAGAGGGGGTCCAAGAGGTACGCGACTCCGGAAAAAAAGGCCAGACCCAACAAAAAGGCGGATAAGTTGACGCGAAGAATCAGAACCAGGAACAAGACGACCATATTGTGCAAACTCAATAAGGGGGTGAGCCCGGCGATCATGGCAAAGCAAAACCCTAATGATATTTGGGTGGGATCCGTCTCCGAATTGAGGACGCGGAGCAATTTCGCAACAGTTCTTAGCATTGTTGATGTCGCAATGAGAAGTGGTACGGACTCGTAATGGTGACTATCACAATCCAGCTAGCCAGATTCATGCCAAGATCTGATTTGGGGTTAAGGTACAGAACCCCTCGCTCGAACTTCTACCTAGCTCAAGATCAATTGTCAAATCCCTCCGGTCCCTTCCATAAGCCAAGTCAGCGCTCTCCAACTGTGACCCTCCTCGTTTTCCTGTATCGTTACGGCCCCTTTCTCCAACAGCGAGGGGCTTCTCCGTACACCGAACCTCTTGTTTTTCCGAGGCGTCAAAATATTCAAAATTTTCTTGCAGTTGCGTTAAGTATTAATCTCCACAGGCCACATACCCTTAAGGTTGTTTGGGCAGATAGGTGAGTGCTAAGATGGCTCTCTTTGACATCCTTCCGTGGCCCAGGGAGAGGAGGATTCAGGGTGCTTTTCGGGACTCCTCGTCAGAAGGAGAAGCCGTGACAGAGTTCATGTTGTCTCCTGAAGGAGTGTCGGCTCACCGATCGGCCTCTTGGCAAAACCACATGCAAAGGTTCATCCAGAACCCACATCATCATAACCGGCTGTACAAGCCATGTCCTCTTATCAAGGAGCGTCACCATGAATACAATCGGCGAATCCAATCCTCTACCTCATGAGGTGGCAGAAGGCGCAAGAGAACCCACAACACAACGGCCTATAGAAGATGAGGCCGGAGTTGGTGAAAACCTGGATAAGGTCCGGGACATTCTGTTTGGAACTCAGTCACGGGAGTACGAAAAACGGTTTTCCCGTTTAGAGGAACGCGCCGCACGAGAGGCCGAAGACTTCAGAAATGACTTGAAGAACCGCTTTGATTCCTTAGAACTCTATATCAAAAAAGAGATTGAATCCCTCGCGGATCGTTTGAATAACGAACAAAATGAGCGGGCCGATTCAGTGAAGAATCTGTCCCGTGATCTCAAAGAGCTAAACATTGGGCTTGAAAAGCGGATCGGCCAGCTTGATGAGCAAACAACCAAGACCCAACGTGAGCTGCGCCAACAGATTCTCGATCAATACAAATCCCTCACCGATGACATGCAGAACAAGCATCAGGAAATCAGTCTGACCTTGGAACAGGCTCTTCAAGAACTACGAACAGAAAAGACTGACAGGGCATCGCTTGCATCGTTATTCATGGAGGCAGCCATGCGGTTAAATAACGAGTTCAAGATCCCAACGGGGAAGTAATCCCGCCAATCGAAGGGATGACGCGGAGTTTCTATGACCCAAGGTCAACCCTCTCTGATCGCTCTGCCGGCAGGATTGCAGCACCCGAGGGTGAAACCTCAGCATGAGGGCGCCTTCTAACAACGGGTATTAAGTATGCGCGAATATACTCAGACTTCCGAGGCCAAAACGTCGGGTAGCGGCTCGCCCTCTGCTCAAAAAGCACTCGACGAGCTGCGCCACCTCCTCTTTGCCCCCGAGCAGACCCAGCTTGTCCAGCTTAAGGAACGATTGGACGATCCAACCGTCCATGCCACAGAGGTGGGTCGGGTGCTTCCCGACGCCGTTCGCCTGCGCACCGCGCAAGACAACGAATTAACAGAAGCTCTGACGCCGGTGGTTGAAGAGGCCCTCACTTCCTCTGTCAAAAGGTCTCCCCGGATACTTGTTGACGCCATTGCTCCCATTATGGGTCCGATCATTCGGCAGGCTGTCACCAATGCCCTCCGTTCCATGGTCCAGTCGCTCAACCAGGTCCTCGAACACAATGTGTCGTGGCGAGGCTTGCAATGGAGGATCGAGGCGCGGCGCACGGGAAAGCCATTCGCCGAGATTGTTCTTCTTCATACCCTTCGCTTTAAGGTCGAACAGGTGTTTCTCATTCACAAGCGAACCGGGTTATTGCTGGCCCATGTCGCCGCAGATTCTGTAGCCATTCAAGATGAGACAATGGTTTCTGGAATGCTCACAGCCATTCACGATTTTGTCCATGATTCTTTCGGGACCCAACCGGCTCAAAACCTGGATTCGTTTTACGTCGGGGAGCACACCGTGTGGATCGAGCAAGGCCCAGTGGCTCTGTTAGCCGGGGTCATACGGGGAACGCCTCCTTCGGAGCTCAGGACTGCGTTTCAGGAAACGATCGAGACAATCCACCTTGAGTATCGACATCTCCTCGAGTCGTTTCAAGGTGACACGGATCCCTTGGAACCCGTCAGACCTCATCTTGAGGCCTGCCTCAAGGTCCAATACAGGGAACAGACCAAGAAAGTGTCACCGTTCCTCTGGGCGGCTGCGGCACTCGTGATCTGTCTCCTCATCGTGTGGGGCTACCACGGGCTTCGAACCAACCAGCAAAGGCAAGCCTTATTGTCGGCCTTGAACTCCGAACCGGGCATCGTGGTGATCTCTGCCGAGTCGCGCGAAGGCAAATTTGCGATTTCTGGGCTACGAGACCCTCTGGCTAAGGATCCTACGCCCCTAATTGAAGCCTCGGGGCTAGACGCGAACGCTGTCAGCACGACATTGGAACCTTACATTGCGTTAACGCCGGAACTCGTGAAAGTCCGAGCCTTGAACACTCTCCAACCCCCTCATACGGTGACAATATCCCTAGACCATGATGTTCTTGAAGCGAAGGGAGTCGCTTCTCAGGATTGGATTTCCAAAGCCGAACGAGTCGCTCCCACTCTTCCTGGCATTGCTCAATACAAAGATCGGCTCGTGGCGAGCGAGGACTTAGCCAGACTGGAAACCACGAAAACCTTTCTAGAGAAGCAAGAGTTTACCTTCGCGAGGGAGAGCGCTCAGATCGCACGATCGCAAAGGCCACAGCTGAACATGGTGTCCACACGAATCATTGACCTTGATCGTTTAGCCAGAAAATTAGGGCGAACTGTTCGCATCGAGATCATCGGACATGCAGACCGCTCAGGCCCGAAGATGATAAATGACATCCTCAGCCTGTTGCGGGCACAGAGTGTTCACAAGGCCTTAAACATACCTCAGCTTCGTCGCACAGAACTCCTGACAATGGGGGTCGGGTCAGGCGAGACTCTACCCGAGCCCCTGTATAAGAGCAGCCACCGCTCAGACCGCTATGTGAGTTTCAGAGTAACCCTACGAGGACAGCAAGAGCAGTAAGGAATCCCGTTCCCATGGTTCAGAAAAAAATCTGCATGTTGGGCGCCTTTGCTGTCGGAAAAACCAGCCTGGTGGAACGGTTTGTGAATAGGGTGTTCTCAGAACAATATCTCACAACCATTGGCGTCAAGATTGACAAAAAAACGCTGAGTGTGGACGGCAAAGAAGTCTCTCTTCTCGTTTGGGATATCTACGGGGAAGACGAATTTCAAAAGCTTCGGGCATCGTACTTGCGTGGGTCGTCCGGCTATATCTTGGTGGCAGATGGGACACGACGTCTCACCCTTGAGACAGCAATGGCGTTGTCCAAGACCGCTGAAGAGCACCTTGGGAAGGTCCCTTTTGTCCTCGTGGTGAACAAGGCAGACCTCTCGGCTGAGTGGGAAATTGACGAGAATGTCCTGGCAGGCCTCTCCGCCCGGGGGTGGCTGATAACCCGAGGGAGTGCGAAAACCGGACAGGGCGTGGAGGAAATCTTCTTGACCCTCGCGGAACGCATACTCGAACTTGATCGGTAACCCGAACCCGCCCATCCACATCTGCCGTGATTCGAGGCTTCTGACCATTTGATGCAACCAAATCGCCTCCTCATGAGTGAAAACATGTTACCAGATCTGCTTTCGGCCCTTGATATAGTCATACTCGAACGCCTTGAGGAAGAGGACTCCTTCCGAATCGTCGCGACTCCTCCGCAATGGATCGGCCAATTCTTCCCAGAAGGGACTGTCCCCGAGACTCGGGTGCAGCCTGCCTCGATCTTCCCGTTTCTTCAACACTTTCTGTTCGACGCCGATCACAGTTGGTCTAGGAAAGACCCTAGACCATTACGCTCAGGACCCTGGACTGAACATGATTCGACGGGGACGCCTCTTCATTTTGAAGCAACTGCCGTCACGACGCATGGGCATCGCTTGCTCATGATTGAAAAGCTCGGGGAAGAATACCTCGAGTGGCATGCCATTTTGCAACAAGCGAGAGAGCGAAGCCTTCAACATGGCCGAGAACTTGTTGGACATAGGCAATTCCAAGCGAAACTCGGGGGAATGCTCGATGAAAGTGAAAAAACTCGAGATGATCTTCTGTCAATTCTCAATCAACTCCGGGTACCCATTTTCATGACTGATGCTCAGGGCTGTGTCAGTTTTGTGAGCCAACAATGCCAACAGCTCTTAGGAAGACCCCAGGAGCAGGTGCTTGGCACATCGTGGGAGCAGGTCTGCCACTTTCGGAAGGAAGAAAAGGCCTTGCTGCAACAAATGATTCTCGCCACCCCTGACGACCGAGAAAGGATACCACTTCACCTTCAGGTACCGGGAGGCAAGAGCCATTGGATTGAAATCGATGTGAAGGATGACCCGCGTGATCCTGAGAGAAAAATGTTTTTCATCCATGACATGACCGAAATCTATGACCTGCGACGGTCCTTGAAGGAAAAGGCCAAGTTTCATGATTTGACTGGCAAGAGCAAAGCCATGGAGATGGTCTATACTCGGGTCTCCCAGGTGGCACTCGTGGATACGACCGTCTTGATCGGTGGTGAAACCGGAACCGGAAAAGAATTGATCGCCAAAGCCATCCATTTTTCTAGTTCACGCAAGAATAATCCCTTTGTTGCCGTCAATTGTGCCGGCCTGACCGATTCGTTGCTGGGCAGCCAACTCTTCGGGCATAAGCGTGGCGCATTTACCGGAGCGACTGAAGATCATCGAGGCTTCTTCGAAACGGCCAATGAAGGTACGATTTTTCTGGATGAAATCGGTGACATGCCCCTCACTGTTCAAGCCAGTCTCCTTCGAGTGCTGCAGGAAAAAGAGATCCTACGCTTGGGCGAATCCAAACCGAGAAAAGTCAACGTCCGTGTGATAGCCGCGACAAACAAAGACTTGAATGAGGAGGTCGCACGCGGAAATTTTCGAGCGGATTTACTGTACCGCATCCGTGTCGCCAGAATCGATTTGCCACCTCTGCGTGAACGACGAGAAGATATTCCCCTTTTGCTCGAATCATTCTTGAGCCAGACCAGGGCAACGGGCGGCAAACAGGTTCAGGAAGTCAGTGCGGAGGCAATGCAGCGCCTGGTGCGGTATCCGTGGCCGGGCAATGTACGCGAGTTGAAGAGTGCCGTCGAATTTTCCGTAATCCACTGCCCGGGAGCGGTGATTCAAGTGACCGATCTCCCGCCAGAGATTCTCGATCCCACCGGGGCCTACCTTCCCGACATCAGCTTTATTTCAGACCAGAAAGAGCGCGTCTTAATCGCCCTCGAGAGAGCTCAGGGCAATCGTGTCGCGGCTGCCCGACTCCTAGGAATTAGCCGAGCCACGTTGTACCGGCGTCTCGCAAGCCTAGGAATTCCTACCGAATCATAATTGACTTTCGCCTTTCCGATCCCTTCTCCTTCTCGACCATCCGCTCCCTGAGACAGGCCCGAGACAGGTCTGAGATCATTCCCTGTCTCACGCTATCTAGTTCTTCGCACATAGGGAACTGACCTGCGTCTGTCAGACCAGCAAATCTGAGAAAACATGGCTCGTTCCTATTTCCTGGTCTGGCATGGTAATTGACCATCCCCTCGGTGGGACATGACCCAAAGTCACTCGGGAATCCCATGAGAAGCTCGAAAGGCCAGACATATGGAAAGATTCCTGGCCAAGACGGGAAGGTCGGAGGACGACGTGCAGACCACACGCATTTTGATTGTTGACGATGATCACGCTGGGAGGACCTTCCTTCGGGCCATCCTGCAAAACTATGGTTACTCCTGCGAAGTGGCGGAGAACGGTCAGCAAGCGCTTCTCAAGCTTGCGTCTTCTCTCTCGCACCTCGTGATTACCGATCAGCACATGCCTGTCATGAACGGACTTCAATTCTTGGAGGAGCTGATCCGAAGGCCGGAGCTTGGTCCTCCCTCCGTGATTTTGATCACGGCCTATGAAAGCATGGCGCTCAAGGCACGCGCCTTGGAATTGGGAGCCCGTGCCGTCATCATCAAGCCCTTGCCAATCGACGAATTGCTGGCTGCCATCACGACGGCACTCCCAAGACAGTCTCGCCCGGATTCGTAGGGCTCTTGCTGGCATCGGTCACCTTTATGTCGCCACAGACCCTAGATAAAAATGGGATCCATGCCTTTTTGGTGGAACACCACCAAGTCCCTCCAGCGCTGTTTGCAATTAGTTTTTTCACGTGATAGAGATGCGACGGAAAGAGGGCAGATGTCCTGCGGATGAGATCAACGCATCCGGTTGGAGATCGAACAGACCTGAGGGTATGGATCTGCGAGTGCCACGCACGTGTTTTGGCACCGAATTTGCCAATTCATGGGGTTCGGGTCTTTAACCATGCTGTCTTAACGTGGAGATTCCACTTGGTGACGGTGTACAACCGTTCTCTCGTGATGAGACATATGAAAGGAGCCGACAATGTTGAAAGAATTTAAGGAATTTGCCATGCGCGGTAACGTTGTCGACATGGCAGTGGGTATTGTCATAGGCGGGGCCTTCGGCAAGATTGTCTCGTCCTTTGTGAAGGATGTACTGATGCCACCAATAGGCATGTTGCTAGGCGGTGTCGATTTTTCCAGTTTTGTCGTGACGCTCAAGGACAAAACCTCAGACGCAGAAGCAGTCACCATCAATTACGGCGTCTTCATCAACACGGTTCTTGACTTCCTGATCATTGCCTTTGCCATCTTTCTCGTGATCAAGGCAATGAATGCCGCCAAGAAGAGGGAAGAGGCTCCACCTCCGGAGCCGACGACAAAGGCATGCCCCTTCTGCCAATCCACGATCTCCATCAAGGCTATTCGTTGTGGTCATTGTACGTCCGAATTGGCCAACCTTGCGAAATAGGGCAAGCTCGAGGCACAGCCTTGGGACGGCCCATGCCCTCCCCTTGCCTCTGCCACTTTGTGCCGAGTTTTGCGGATCAAAAGGGACACACGCGCAGAGACGAGGATGACAAACTCTCAAGCAATAGATTAAATATATTGGCGAAAACAACCTCATGAGCTAGAGTCATGATCGTCATACACCGGGGCGGCATGTGGACGCGATGACCTCGGCTGCGACAGATGATGACACTGACGCTGCCTCGGATATTTTTCCACAACCACCGCTAGGCGCTGCCAAGGTTTTAGCATCATCTCTTACACGTTGTTAGTCTCTGAACAAGGAGGGACCTTCTCAATGCACTGTTGCATTTTCGCCAAGCAGGTCGCGTTGCGTAAGCATTCGGTGAAATATTGTCTTGTCGCCTTCTTTCTTGTCACCATTCTCCCTCTGTTCGTCCGAGCCGAAGGCTTGGATATCGTCACCATGAAAGACGGAAGCGTGCTCTATGGGGAGGTGGTGAGCATGGTAGGCGGGAACCTGAAAGTGAAGACCGGATTTGGCTCTGACGCGGTCATGAGCGTCAAATGGGCAGAGGTCATGACCTTGACCACCACTCGCCCCTTGCCGTTCGAACTCAAGGAGGGCACCATGATCAAAGGGATGGCTCAAGAAGGCGACCCCGGCTCACTTCAGCTCACGGCAGAGCCCCTTTCCACTCCTGTCCAGATCCCTCTAGACTCGGTGACCGCTATTAACCCGCCGCTCAAGAGGGCCGTCAATTACGTGGGAGACGTCACGGCTGGACTCGCAACGACGAGTGGCAATACCAATATCGATAACATCAGTTTTCTTGGGACCCTCGAAGCCCGGAGCAAGACATTGCGGCTCACCCTCTACGGGCGTTATGTCCTGAGTGAACAAGATGACACACTCACCGCGAGGAATGCTCGAGGCACGATCAAACTCGACTTTTTTCTCACCAAGCGTTTCTATCTGTTTACTACCGCGTTCTTCGAGCAAGACACCTTTCAAGACCTGCAACTGCGAACCGCCCTGTCTGGAGGCCCAGGCTATCAGTTTATCGAAAAGGGGGACTTCTCCAGTCCACAGCTGCGAGAAATGCAGATGTACGCTGAAGCAGGAGCATCCTATTTCAATGAAGACTTCAAGCTTGCGCCAGACCAATCGAGTGCCCGCGCGCGCTTAGCCCTCAAGCTGGATTGGCCGATCATAAAAAAGACGATCGTTCTCTATCATTACGGAGAAGCATTTCCATCCTTTGACGATACCGATGATTATTACCTGACCGCAGACCAAGGCATCATGTTTAAGGTGTGGAATGGACTGGTCACAAAATTTCAATTTACCTGGCGGTACAATAATAAGCCAGCGCCCGGCACGAAGAATAACGACACGCTCTTTCTCTTTACGTTCGGGTATCATTTCGACACGACTAATAATGGTTAACGTGGACCACGAGAGGGCAAGCGGGACTTTTCGAGAACACAGTGACGGGAAGGCAGGGTGCCAGACGTGGGGAGGGGCCGTCCAACGAAAAAAGGACGGCTTTGAACGATGGGTACGAGCCGGTCAGGACATCACCAACCGGGGCTTGCATCCCTACGTAGCCTTACCCTCAGCGACCCGACCACGGGATTGGAGCATAGGGCACCTCGAAATACTTTGCCCGAAAAGCCCGTCAGGAGAGCCGGCGCCAATCCCGAGGGTATCGCTACCCCTCAGTCACGGTTTCCTTTTGCACACCCTCCTCGAACTCTGGATCCTGGCTTCCCTTTGTGGCATTGGGATGAAGTTGGTACTTCTTGAGCATTTTGTAGAAGTCTGCTCGATAGCGTCCGGCAAACTGGGCCGCGCGCGAGATGTTACCCCCGGTCAGTTGAAGGACTTCCTTTAAATAGTTTCTCTCGAAGGCTTCCTTGGCCTCGGTGAGGGGACGTAACTGTGCAGGACCTGACGAAGGCGAGGCAGAGGGCATGAGTTCGGGGCCGATCATGTCCTGACCGGACAGCACCACAGCTTTCTCGATCACGTTTTCCAACTCACGGATATTGCCGGGCCACGGATACAGCATGAGTTTCTGCATGGCCGCCGCGGTAAATCCTCTGATCTCCTTGTGCAACCGCTGCGTACTTTGTTTCAAAAAATGCTGGGCCAGCAAGGGGATATCGTCTCGTCGTTCGCGTAGAGAGGGCACAGTCAGCGGCACAACCTGTATGCGGTAGTACAGATCATTTCGGAAGGTTCCCGTCCGCACCGCATGCGCAAGATCCTTATTTGTGGCCGTAATGATACGCACATCGACCTTGACCGAGTGATCGGCGCCGACCTCCTTCACCTCCCGTTCCTGGATCGCGCGGAGCAATTTGACTTGCATTCCGAGCGGCATTTCCCCAATTTCATCGAGGAATAGGGTTCCCCCGTTGGCGCACTGGAACAGCCCACGCTTGGGTCCATGGGATCCTGTGAACGCACCGCGGACGTGGCCAAACAGCTCGCTCTCAAATAGCGTTTCCGGGACCGCACCACAATTGAGCGCAATGAAAGGCCCACGGGCACGGCGGCTATTGCAGTGGATGACCCTGGCCATCACCTCTTTACCGGTGCCCGTCTCGCCCGCGAGACAAATCGTTGCATCGGTATCTGCGACTTGGGCAATCTGTTGGAAAAGGACCTGCATCTTCTGGCTTCGACCGATGACATTTTCTAAGCCGTAGAGCTCCTTCACCAGCAGCTTGAGCCGTTGAATCTCTCGTGTCATTCGTATTTGAGCCAAGGCTTTCTCGATGTGGTTCTTCAGCTCTTTATCATCGAACGGTTTCGTCAGATACCCAAATGCGCCGCGCTGGATCGCCTCCACGGCGTTCGGAATACTCCCATGGGCGGTCGCAATGAGGACGGGCATATTTGGATGAATGAGGAGCAGCTCCTCCGTCACCTCAAGGCCATCTTCCCCCTTGAGACGCAGATCCGTAATGGCCAAATCAAACATGTGCTGGCGCGCTTGGGTTAAGGCATCTTCCCCGCTAGTGCAGGCTGTGACCCCAAAGCCCATAGCGGTGAGCCGCATCTTTAACAGGTGCAGGAGGCCTTCATCATCATCCACGACAAGAATCCGTTCTGATTCCATGGCAATCCTTATTGGCTCTGTTGATGGTTGTTTTGAAGTGTCGGAGGCTCAGCAACCGCAGGTGCCGCCGGCACTGGCGGGGGCTCCGCTGGCCTGGTCTTCTCTCGCATTTCCTGATCGATTCGCTTGAGAGCTTCCAGCTGGCTGTTGAGCTCTCTGATCTTCTTGTCCCGCACGGCTAGCTGTTGCTGAAGCTTCTTAATAGAGGGATCTGAATCCCCAAGCTGCTTGGCCTCGAGGGCCTCTTGCTGGCTGGTCAGTTTGTCGACTTCCCGGCCACGCTCACTCAGCTCTCGCTGGAGGGCTTGAAGCGTAGCAGAATCCAGTTCCTTCATATGCATGAGTTGTTGAATGATCATTTCTCGCTCGAGCAAATCCCGAACCAGCTGCTCATTGGACGTCTCCAACATGTCACCGTCTTTCCCAGAAACCCGGAGAGTATCAAGAAACTGGTTCCAGGCGTTGGGCTCTTGGTCTTCCCCAAGCAACTGGATCCAAAGTTGGCTGGACGCGGCCAGGCGACTCGAAGGTGCGAGATCAATCACCTTTTGAAAGTGCTCCATCGCCGTTTCTCGGTTTTCAAACAGACCCACGAGCGCCCGCGTGAAGTGCACATGGGCGCAGGCCAGACTCTTTTCACAATCAGGGAACAGCATCTCCTGCCTTTGAGCGAGGGTATAGTACCGTTTGATGTCACCGGGGTCCGGATCAAAGTACGGGGACGAAGGGTCAGGTGGGGTGGACATCCCCACACACCCTGGAAGCAAGAAAATCGACGACACAAGACTGAAGAGCAGCGCTCGAGTCAAGACCATCATTGGGCTCCTTTTCGCCTCGCGAGTCGGAGTACAAAGTGAATCGTCGTGCCCTTGCCCAGCTCGCTCTCAACCCAAATGCGGCCGCGGTGTGCCTCTACAATTTTCTTGGCGAGAGCCAGTCCCAGCCCGCTCCCCGCAAGCTCACCCCTTGCCTGCCTCCGGCCTTGGTAGAAGCGCTCGAACAAATGAGGAAGGTCTTCTGGGTCAATCCCTGGACCTGTATCGGAGACAGACACTCTTAAGACGCCGGCCTTGTGTTCAGGCTCGATCCGCAAATGAACCACGCCACCCTCAGGGCTGAACTTGACAGCATTCGATAACAAGTTATCCAAGACTTGCTCGATCCGAGCTCCATCCACCGGCGCCCAGATACGCCCCGCAGGAGCTTCAGTCAGAATTTGGACACGCTTGCTATCCGCTAACAACCGGACCTTGCTCACCGATTGTTCTGCCACTCCCTTGAGGTCGGTGAGGATGATCCGGTATTCCATCATCCCCGCCTCCATTTTTGACAGATCTAAGAGGGTTGAAATGAGATGAATCAGCCGTCGGCTACTTTGTGACATGATTTGAAGCGTCTTGCGCTGGTCCTGACTAATCGAACCGGGTATTTCATCCAGGAGCAATTGCGTTCCTTCTTGCACGGAAGCCAAAGGAGTCCGAAGCTCATGAGAAACATGGGCCAGGAATTCGCTTTTCATATCATCCAGCTCTTGAAGTTTCTTGGCCATCCAATTGACGGTTCTGACTAGATCCACCAGATCGCTCGGGGCTTCGACATCAAAGGTGGTCCCAAACTGCCCTTGACCGATCTTCTGAATGTGTGTTTGAAGTCTGCGAAGCGGGCGTAGGATGGTGTAGCTGGCGATACCCGCAAACCCCAAGCCAAGGAGAAGGGCGGCTAAGATCAGTTGTTGAATGACGGCCTCAGCCCTTGCCGAGCTGGCCCGGGAATCACTAATTCCTGTACCCACCTTTCCTTCGTGAAATCGAATGAAGGCCTGAAGAGTGGAGGTAATCCGATCAACCAAAATGTCTCGACGGGCTTCATACCCAAGTGGCGTTCCTTCAGGAAAATTTTGCAGCTGCTCGGCATTGGCCATGAAACTGTTCTTGTATTCCTCTTGCAGGCGATCAATATCCTGCAGCAGCTTTCTTCCTTCGTCCGAAGTTTCAGCCGTACGTAGGCTGGCAAGAGAACGTGCAAATTCCTGCACTTCGTCTTTGAAGTTCGCCACAAATTCATTGTCCCGAACCGCGAGGAATTTTTTTTCACTACGCAGTTGAGCATAGAGACTCGTGGTGAGACGCTTGGCACCCTCAATTGCTGGATAGTGATAGGAAACCAGACGGGTGCTCAATGCCGTGAGTTGTCGCAACTGAAGTAAGGCGTATAAATTCAGTCCCCCCATGACCACAACCATCGCGAGGGAGCCTAACGCCAGACGGGAAAAAATGGAAAGACGCACCTTGCCTCGCCCCTTTGCCTCTTGTTGGGGACCAGTGAGAGATGACGTGGGAAGGATTGTACCAGCTGCAGGAGAATCCATACAGTATTTAGCTATTTTAAATCAATAGGATAGATTTATGATTTGAAAGAGATGGATGCTAGCCCATCCATCCGTAGGTAAATCCATTCAGCCGCCCCTACACCATCCAGAAACATGTGAGAACCGACTAACCTATTCAAATTCATGAATAAATTCAAAAGAACTCGCTCCTGCCAGGGCCAGGCATTCTAGGCACTTCCTTTGCTCAGCGCCTTCCTTATTCAAGTCCTCTACCTGTTTACGGCAAATTTACAGAAAATCACGTCACCGTCCTCAAAAACCGAGGTGTGGTATGCAAAATCCAGTTGGAAATACAGGATGTTCGGAGTCAATACCCTCACCGAGCAACCGGGAGCGTTCCCGGAAGGATTGGAACAGTGAGGAGGAGTATTGGGAGTGGCCGGTAGCAACTGGCGGAATCGACCACGAGGACCGTCTTCCGCTGATGCGCCCGATTCCCTATACGCTTTCCGTAACAGGGGGTCAGGAGTGTCAGAGCGAGACAGCCCCCCTCATACAGCACAGGGAAGGCACCGCCCTCTCCATGAACGTGAGTTCAGGAGGCATGCTGCTGATTATGAACGATGGTCCGGAGATAGAGAGCGTCCTCAAGGTGGAGGTGCCTTCGCCAGTTGACGGAACCGACATACCCACACTGGTCGAGGTACGCTGGTCTCGCAAGCTGCCCTTTCCGATTCCGCGTGCCCCGCACCTGGTCGGTGTGAAATTCCTGATTTAGCCGTTTGTCACTCGCGCCAAAGTGTAGCAGCCTCTCAAGGGGCAACCCACAGTGGCCCGTCTTCCCGGCTCGCTCTCCTGCAAACCAGACGTTCTCCCCTGCTTGTTCGCCTGACAGGAATTCCTGTATGATGACGCTTGTCATACCCTCACCCGGAACCCAGTTTTTCCGACCACCTACTTTCATGGCAGTACGTGACCACGAGTGGCCCGCCTATACTCAATGGTTCTGCTGCCGTATTTGCCAGCGACTCTGGACGTATCAAGGGAGTGAAGTGGTGATGCTGGACAAACAGAGTGCCTTGGGTCCGGCAATTCCGAGCCCGGGGGTTCCAGAGCGTACCTGCGCTCTCTGCGAAGGAGAGACGCCCCTGCCCTTAATTGAAATTTAACTCCATCCTTTCTGAATTTAATCCGACGCTCCTAGTCTTTTGCCATACTCCTGGCCTTAAACACTCGGTGCCGCCGTGATGACCCATGGAGAGCGGCAAATAGATGCCCCCGAAACATCATCACAAAAACAGCTAAAGGCGGAGTGAGGACAACCGCCAGCCCCCAGCTTAGCCCTGGTGATAATCCAACGTAGGTGAGCCAGGAGCTGAGGATGGTCCCCGGCACCAGCACCAGGTCAAAGAAATTCAGTCCCGCAACACGCCCTACTCGAGTGGTGACCTGAAAGAAAAAATGGACCCCAAGTGGCGCAAGGACGACGGCCACGGGCAAAAACCACTCTATCCAGTTCTCGACAATAAAATAATAACTCTCCTTGAGCACATCCAGGGGAGAGTCGTGTCGGATCTGATAAATGACTTCCGGCGCGGGGTTCAGCAAAATAA
The DNA here is from genome assembly GCA_041616875.1 of Nitrospiraceae bacterium. GTDB lineage: Bacteria > Nitrospirota > Nitrospiria > Nitrospirales > Nitrospiraceae > JBFJQA01. Next base: position 16,566 of record JBFJQA010000052.1, read on the forward strand.
ACAAAAGAAAGAATACCGCGGATGCGAGGAACGGACCATAGGGGTTCGACGCCGTCCCCTGGTCGAGAACCATCACGGGCAACCAAAGGGCGAAACCGACGCCTATCACATCCCAGAAATACTGTCCAAAGCTTCCACCGATATCGCGGAGAGCCAAGCGACGAGGCCTCTTGACGGCCTCTTCGATGAGACTGAGGGTGGCGCCGATA
>JBFJQA010000053.1:0-16450 GCA_041616875.1 Nitrospiraceae bacterium
GTGAAGTTCTGTTGGATCTGATGGCAGCGCCGGTGACGATGCATATCTCGCCATCCCCCAATGTCCATCAGGATGTCGAAGATAAAGGCATACCCACTCCGAAATTCCCTAATCAGTTCGTCATAGGCCCCCCTCTTCCTCAGCGCCACCTCAATGGTTTCCTTTTTCTCCTTCTCGGTCCACGATTGAACCACGCCTAAGATTGTTCGATAGGGAGCGTGGCTGACCCGATACAGAAGCGTGGTCACAACTTCGTCGAAAGGATGGTGTGGCTCGATGAGATCAACCGGCGTCATCTGGTCTTTCCACGAGCTTGGCTGATCGAGTTGGCTTGACTCCAGAACCTCTTTGGCGTGACGGGCCAGTTCGCGATAGACCTCGGCTTGGTATGCGCTGGGCTTGGCATGGCGGGCCAGGGTTGGCGCAAGGGGCTCGGTTACTCCCGCTGTATGACCCGAGAGTTCACCCCAGACGTTCACCGGCGGTTGTTGACAGGCTTCCCGTAACTCTTCACCGATCGTTTGCAATTCGGGAAGCTGAGCAGACAGCAACCTGGCAATTTGTTTCTCGAGCGTTCTGACGCTCACAACCTGCCCCACGTTTGTCCGCACAGCCAAGGGCAACAAGTAGCGGGTCACGTCAAACGTCCGGGCCGCCATGGTCCGATCATAGACCGTGGGCTGCATGCCTTCGGGTCTGGGGGTCCGACCCACTAAGTATGCCTTGACTGGTTCGTGGAGCCGCTCATATGCATTGGTCAGACTTCGCAGAATCCCCTGGTACACTCCCTCTGTCTCTGTCCCGCGAATCGCTTCGGGCACAAAACAACCGCTGGGACCGAAGTTCTGATAGCGGCTGGACTTGGCCTGCCCGTCCCACAATGGTTCATCCTCCAGACGTGTGGCCGCTAACTCTGAGATGTGCTCAAAGCAGATGATCACGTGGCCGAGATCTGCGATAGAGGCGTGCCCGTAGTCAAAGTAAAACTGCTCCCAGAATTTCTCAGAGGAATGCGCATGGACCCACCGAATGCTATCCTCGATGGAATCCGTTGAACGGCTATACCGAGCCAGGGCATAGGCGGATTTTTCCGGCGGCATTGGGGCTACAGCAATGACGCGGCGCGTTGGTCCTTCCCACATGTTGGATGCTGTCCTTCCTTGAAATGGTGTGCTCGAACTATACCTAAGGGCGGAGGCGTGAGGCAATGGGCGCCCTCCGAGGCAGGCCATAGGCGTCTGGCACTGGGCAATAGGGCGGGCAAGAATGAGGCACTCGTCCATCGCCTCTTGCCCATTCCCTCGTGCCTGGCGCCGCCCGCGTTGACTTGTTTTGAAATCGAACGCTATAGTGCCCTTCCTAGGCAGGGGACGGCCTTCGGCCGCAAGCGATGCCTACACCAAGGGCCTGCACGGGACAGCTATGATCAAAGGAATCAAAGGCGTCAAAGATATCCTTCCTCAGGAGATGCCTCGTTGGCAGGTTATTGAAGAGACCGCTCGGCGCCTTGCCACGGTGTATGGTTTCCAAGAAATGCGTATTCCAGTGTTCGAGGTGACTGAGTTGTTCGCACGAAGTATCGGGGCCAGCACGGACATCGTCGAGAAGGAGATGTACACATTTCCTGATCGTGACGGAACCTCACTGACTTTACGACCAGAAGGGACGGCCGGAGCTGTCCGTGCCTTCATCGAGCACCAGCTGGCAGTTGCCGCGCCCACCCAAAAGTGGTTCTACCTCGGACCAATGTTCCGACACGAGCGCCCGCAAGCCGGAAGACTCCGCCAGTTTCATCAACTTGGTGTCGAATCCTTTGGGTCTGAAGACCCGCGAGCGGATGTTGAGGTCATTGCCTTGCTGTGGCAGTTTCTGAGCGGACTGGGTCTTCCCGAGTTGACACTAGAAATGAACAGTCTCGGCGAATCGTCTGATCGCCCTCGTTATAAGGCTACGCTTCTTAAATTCCTGAGGGGTAGAGAGACGAGCCTCTGCAGCAACTGCCGGCGGCGCATGGAAACGAACCCCCTTCGAATTTTGGACTGTAAGGTGCCTGGTTGCCGCGAGGTCACGCAGGACGCCCCTACGCTATTAGATCAGTTGTCCCCGAGGGCTAAAGACCATTTTGATGAGGTACTCTCAGCTGTCTCCGCTCTCAACATTCCATACACGCTCAACCCCAGGCTGGTTCGTGGCTTAGACTATTACACCCTGACTGCGTTTGAGGTGACTTCTGGGCATCTGGGCGCCCAGAATGCTGTTGGAGCAGGCGGGCGTTATGATGGGCTTGTGAAAGCCCTGGGTGGACCCGATACGCCTGCAGTCGGTTTTGCCGTGGGTCTTGAGCGAGTTTCGCTCATGCTTCCAAAAGACAAGATTCCACCGTCACCTCCGAAGGTATATGTGGCCGCGTTTGGATCACAGGGAACGCCGATGGGATTTTCCCTTCTTCAGAGTCTTCGCACAATGGGAATCCTGGCAGAAATGGACTTCAATGCCACGACATTAAAAGCCCACCTCAGGCACGCTGATAAGCGCGGGGCCCTCTTTGCACTCATCCTCGGCGACGATGAGGTCACCAAGGGCTCCGCTCTCCTCCGCGATATGGTCACCAAGAGACAGGAAGAGGTTCCTCTTCGGTCCGCCGCTCAGGTCATTGGGGATCATATAAAGAAGGCTTAAATTCCAGCCATTATGTCCCTTTTTTGCGGTTGACTTTCTCTCTAAAAAAGGAGTATTTTGATAAGTCCCTTCGCTCTCATAACATATTGAAAATATTACAACTTTCTTCTACCTCCCCCTGTGGATTCTGATGACTGACAAAAAGTTGGGTGTCCTGTTATCCACACCCCCTTCCCACCCTAGCGTCGGAACGGTGGCCCGCCTTTGTGAGGAAGCCATACGGAATAACATCGACGTCTATCTTTATCTCATCGATGAGGGAGTTAAAAATCTGAAAGACCCGCGCCTGCTTGAGGTTTCTCGGAGCGGCGCCAAGTTTTTTGTCTGTGCATATGGGTGTCAGCGACATGGGGTTCCAACGGACGAGCTTCCCAAAGATGTCACTCTCTGCGGCCTAGTAATCCTCTCACAAATGATCAACGGTTGTGACCGGTTCTTGGCTTTCAATTGACCGATGCCTGTACACCCCATGGCGGCTAGCATCTTGATCATCATACGAGGCAATCCCCTTAAGACTTCCAAACCAGTCGAAGGGCTTCGCATAGCACTGGGACTGAGTACAGGAGAAAATCCGTTGACGATTGTTCTTGTCGGAGGCGCCACCCAACTCCTCAGTGAAGACGATGAAGAAATCCTGGATTCGGATATTTTGGAAAAGTATCTCCCCTCTCTCAAACAGCTGCAAATTTCGTTTGTCGTTCCCCAAGGAACCCAATTATCACACGATATGAATTCCACCTTCAATCTCAGGGAAGCTTCGGAGGTCGAAATTGCCGCTCTGGTCGCCTCCGCAGATCGCGTATTAACCTTTTAACGATCATCACTATGGCTCGCAAGGTGCTCTACCTCCTCACAAAAGCTGTTAAGGATCCTCTCATCGAGTCTGCACCATCAGATCAAGAAACATCAGTAGTCCTGTTGCAAGATGGAGTATCTGTTGATGGAATTAAGGCAAGTGAGGTGTTTGTTCTTCGAGAGGACGACGCGGGCAGAAATGTACCCAGTGGAGTTGCAACGATTTCCTATAGGGATGTCTTGGAAAAGATATTCCGGTCGGATGGTGTGGTGGTTTTGTAGGGAAAGATTACTCCTATTAAGTGTCTCTATGAAAGAAAGTAGGAGTCGTAGGAATAGGAGTAGGGGGTCTGAATTATGGGGATTGGTTGCATCTCGTTGAATTCAGGGAATTGGTTCTTTTGTTTTCCTGTGCGTAGATTTGTGTGATCCCCTCAAAAGGGGTGAAATAGTTCCTTATAACCTGTTGGTCTCAAAACGGGGGGCCTTCTGGAAAAGAGAAGGCTCTATGTTTTCCCCAGAGGACCCGGGGCTAGTTCACAGTCAATTAGGAGCACGCCGGTCATCCACAGGTGTGGATAACGTTGTGAATAAGATTTATATATTTGGAGGTCTGAGAAGATGACCGGCAAAGCAGTATGGGCTGACGCCTTGGCCTACATTGAAGACAAGGTGTCACGGCAAGTCTTTGATACGTGGTTTACACCCATTGAGTTGCGGGAAATCCATGAGGGTTCTGCCTGCTTAGAGGTACCGAATAAGTTTTTCGGAGATTGGCTTCGGCAGCACTATGGAGATTTACTGGCAGAGGCGCTCACCGTTGTTCACGGGTTGAAGGTTAATGATGTGGGCTTTGTCAGTCGGGGAAAAGGAGAGTCGGAAGGTGGTGGGGTATTAGGGCAGAGTGCTGCGGGCCGTGGACACACCGTCACACGGGCAAGGAAAGTCCTTCATCTCAATCCGAAATACACCTTTCAGAGTTTCGTTGTTGGTGCCAGTAACCAATTCGCCCATGCCGCGTGTTTACGCGTGGCCGAAGCACCAGCGCAAGCATACAACCCATTGTTCCTCTACGGAGGAGTAGGTCTCGGGAAGACACACCTTCTTAATGCAATTGGAAACCTCATTGCGGAGAGCACAGACCTCCGTATCGCCTATGTCACCACGGAGCAGTTTACTAATGAGGTTATTAATTCAATCCGGTACGACAAGATGTTTGAACTTCGGAAACGGTACAGGAATATCGACATGCTCTTGGTCGATGATGTTCAGTTTTTGACTGGGAAGGAGCGAACGCAGGAGGAGTTCTTTCACACGTTTAATACGCTCTATGAAGCTCGCAAGCAAATTGTTTTGTCCAGCGACAGATCTCCCAAAGAAATCGCGAATACGGAAGAACGCCTTCAGTCGCGTTTTGGATGGGGCCTGATCGCCGACCTTCAGCCACCCGACGTCGAGACACGGATCGCCATTCTCCGGAAAAAATCCGAGGACGAGACAATTCCTCTTCCCGATGACGTGGTGCAATTCTTGGCTGAGAACCTGAAGAGTAACATCAGGGAGTTGGAGGGGTCTTTGGTTCGCCTCGGAGCGTATTCTTCTCTGACCGGACAACCACTCACCCTGGAATTGGCCAAGAACGTTCTTCGGGACCTCATAGGGGAAAAAAGGAAGGTCGTCACGATGGATGACATTCAAGAGGCTGTGGCTTCTCGGTATCACGTGAAAATAGCAGAACTGAAATCCCGTCGAAGAAGCAAAACCCTCGTCCATCCACGGCAGATCGCCATGTACCTTTGTCGGGAACTCACCGAAGCCTCGTTCCCGGAGATTGGACGGCATTTCGGGGGGAAGGACCATACAACGATCATTCATGCCTGTAAACAGATTACAAAGGCTCAGGAAACGGACCCTGTCCTGAAGGGAACACTAAACGGCCTGAGAGCCCAGATTGTCCGGGGATAATGCACCGGGATAGGGAGATGAACTCATGAAGCTACGAATTGCCCGCGACGAACTGTTAACCGGTCTACAACGGGTACAGGGAGTGGTCGAAAAGCGAAACACAATGCCCATCCTGTCCAATATCTTGTTGGAGGCCAAGGCGGAGGGAGTGGAGATCATCGCGACTGACCTGGAGATCATGATGCGGGGCCTCTATAAGGCTTCCATTCAAGAGCCGGGCAGCGTCACCCTGTCAGCAAGAAAGCTCTACGAAATTCTCAAGGAGTTACCAGGTGGAGAGATTGATATTACGGTCAGCGAGAACAATTGGGTTGCGATTCAGGCCGGGAAAAGCCAATTCAAGATCGTGGGACTGCCCGGGAACGATTATCCTGCTCTTCCGGCCATCGAGCGCAACGGACTGACGCCTCTCGCGGGGGCTGGCCTCTTGGAGTTGATTCGGAAAACCCTGTTCGCCGTCGGAGACAATGACGCGCGGTATATCCTAAACGGGTTACTCGTGAACTTGATCGTCTCCGAGGGAAAAACGACTCTCCGACTTGTCGGGACGGACGGCCACCGCCTGGCCGTGGCCGAACGAGAAATCGGAGATGCCGCACCAAAGGATCAGCGCGACATCAAAGCAATCATTCCAAAGAAGGCGGCTCACGAAATGCGGCGATTGCTCGAGGAAGGCGATGGGGAGCCGCTCATCGGGTTCACCAAGAACCTGATGATTTTCCGAAAGAGCGGTCTCTTGCTAACCTCCCGCCTAATGGAGGGCAACTACCCCAATTATCAGCAGGTGCTTCCGAAGGAACACGGTAGGTATGCCACGGTTGCCAAGGCAGACCTAGAGGGTGCGATCCGACGCGTCGCTGTGCTGTCACGTGACAAAACAAGTGCGGTAAATGTGACCATCGATTCGAAGAGCATGACGCTCTTTTCGAGCAATCCTGATTACGGAGAAGCCACGGAGGAAGTCTCCGCCAAATACGGCGGTGAGAACCTGACCACAGGATTCAATGCGCGCTACCTGTTGGATGTGTTAAATGTGGTCGACGGGGAGTCCGTCACGCTTCAAATGGATAATGCCTTAAGCCCTTGCTTGGTCCGGGAGCCAGGCACGCCCGGTTTCCGGTGCGTGGTGATGCCGGTAAAAATTTGACGTTCCAGTATGAGCCACGGCAGGGCTCCTGATCTATGTAAACCATTCGAAGGAGTAGAATGGCAAAAAATACCGCTCCCGTGAGGGAACCCGAAGAACCTCTCCCCGAAGACAGCCCATCAACGAAGTCAAAATCAGAAGGGTATGGTGCGGACCAAATTAAAGTCCTCGAAGGACTGGACGCGGTTCGCAAGCGGCCGGCCATGTACATTGGGAGTACTGGGCCTGACGGGCTGCACCACCTTGTCTATGAAGTAGTGGACAACAGCGTTGATGAACACATGGCGGGCTTCGGGGATTCCATCGAGGTCACCATCCAGATCGATGGCAGCGTCATGGTGGTCGACAACGGTCGAGGAATTCCAACCGGCACGCATTCGACTCAAAAGAAGTCCGCAGCCGAGGTTGCGTTAACGGTTCTGCACGCGGGCGGAAAGTTTGAGCAGGGCGCATATACAGTCTCTGGCGGCCTGCATGGAGTCGGAATTTCAGTTGTCAATGCCCTCTCAGAATGGCTGGAACTCGAGATTTGGCAGGACGGTCAAGTCTTTGAGCAACGGTATCAGCGGGGCAAGTCCGAGGAGGCGTTACGGGTCACGGGAATCACCAAGAAACGGGGAACCATGATCACGTTTAAGCCGGATAGCCAGATCTTCGAGACCGGCGATTTCAGTTTCGACGTCCTGGCACAACGCCTTCGCGAACTGGCCTTTCTCAACAAAGGCTTGGCAATCTCCCTCAAAGACACTCGAGCTCGAAAAGAAAAGGAGCAGGTCTTTCGGTATAAGGGCGGGATCATTTCCTTTGTCGAGCATCTGAACGAGGCCAAAACACCTCTCCATAAACCGATTTTCATCGAGACAGCAAAACCGGACATGATCCTGGAGGTCGCCCTCCAGTACAACGACGGCTACGCTGAGAATCTCTATTCCTTCGCGAACAACATCAACACCCGAGAAGGCGGTACCCACCTGGTGGGATTCAAGGCTGCCCTCACTCGAACCATCAACAGTTATGCCCATGGCAATGATCTGCTCAAGAAAGACGTAGAATCACTGACTGGTGATGATGTGCGGGAAGGCCTGACTGCTGTCGTGAGCGTCAAGTTGCGGAATCCCCAATTCGAGGGCCAGACGAAGGCCAAGCTGGGCAACAGCGAAGTGAAGGGCCTTGTCGAAGCGTCGGTCAATGATACGCTCGGGGCCTACTTTGACAAAAATCCCCCGGTCGCCCGGAAGATTGTTGGCAAGGCGGTGGATGCCGCCCGCGCCAGAGAGGCGGCGAGGAAAGCCAAAGAGCTCATACGACGAAAAAGCGCACTCGATGGCGGGTCTCTTCCAGGCAAATTGGCGGATTGTTCTGAAAAGGATCCGGCGCTCAGTGAGTTGTTCATTGTTGAAGGAGAGTCGGCCGGCGGGTCCGCCAAGATGGGGCGGGATCGAAAGTTTCAAGCCATCCTGCCGCTTAAGGGCAAGATCCTGAATGTCGAGAAAGCCCGATTCGACAAAATGCTCTCCAGTGATGAAATCCGCACCCTGATCATGGCTCTGGGAACCGGCATTGGCCGAAGGCGAGAGGACTCGGATAAGGACAAAGATAAAGACGTCTTTGATATCGCCAAGGCGCGTTACCATAAGATCATCTTAATGACAGACGCCGATGTCGACGGGAGCCATATTCGCACCTTACTCCTGACGTTTCTCTTCCGCCAAATGCCAGAGCTTATCGAGCGCGGATACATCTATATTGCGCAACCGCCCCTCTTCAAGGTGAAAAAAGGTAAGACGGAGCGCTATTTAAAGGACGAACACGCCCTCAATGAGTACCTATCAGACCTGGCGGTGGAAGACGTGGAAGTCCACGCCGACAGCGCGAATGGATTCGTGACGGGTCGGCGCCTGCTGCCATTGCTCAAGAAACTGATTACCTTCGAGGGGCTCCTGACCAGATTCGGAAAGAGTGTCCATGAGACGGCCATCTTGCGGGTGTTCGCTGACCAACCGGAACTGAACCGCGATCTGTTGAAGGACGCCACCGCCCTGAAGAAAGTGGTGGCCAACGCGAAAAGAATTCTGGAGAGAGCCTACCCGAAGGCTAGTCTCAGTCTGGATCTCGCGGAGGACGAGGAGCATCAGTCCCACAAGGTAGCCTGTCGGCTCCAGATTAGCGGGATGATGTACAGTTACGTCATTACCCACGACCTGGTTGGGTCGGCGGACTTCCGAGAACTACAAAAGATGGCTCCCGCTGCAGCAGGGTTCGGTTCCCCGCCGTACAAGCTCAAGGCCAAGGGCGTTGAGAAGGAACATTTCACCGCGGGTGACCTCGTCAAGGCCGTCCTGGACGTCGGCAAGCAAGGCATTTCTATGCAGCGCTATAAAGGCCTCGGCGAGATGAACGCGGACCAATTATGGGAGACGACCATGAACCCAGAAACGCGCACGCTGCTGCGTGTCATGCTCGAAGATGTCACGGGAGTGGACGAAATCTTCTCTGTTCTGATGGGGGACGAGGTCGAGCCGCGTCGGAACTTCATTCAGCAGCACGCACTCGAAGTCAGAAATCTTGATGTGTAAGGGCGTAATGCGTGAGATGAGTGAGGAGTCTGGGAGAGGCCGAGTCTTTTCCCCTTCCACTCATGACGCCTTACGCTTTACCCATGACGCTTAAAGGAAGAATCCATGCCGGTTGATGAACGTTTAGTCCAGGTCGACATTGAAGACGAAATGCGATCGTCCTACCTCGACTACGCCATGAGCGTCATCGTGGGACGCGCGCTCCCGGACGTGCGAGATGGGCTCAAGCCGGTTCATCGTCGTCTGCTTCACGGGATGAACGAAATGGGTCTGGGCTCAACCAGGCCCTATCGCAAGTCAGCGAAGATCGTCGGCGAAATTATGGGAAACTTCCACCCGCACGGCGACACGGCCATCTACGACACCCTTGTCCGGCTCGCGCAGGACTTCAACATGCGCTACCCCCTGGTGGATGGCCAGGGGAATTATGGGTCCATGGACGGGGATCCGGCGGCGGCGATGCGGTACACCGAGGCTAGGCTCACCAAACTGGCTGAGGAGATGTTGGCCGATATTGACAAGGAGACGGTTGATTTCGTTCCCAATTATGACGAGTCGACGACGGAACCTCTGGTCCTTCCGGCCAAGGTGCCGAATCTTCTGATCAACGGAGCTGGCGGAATTGCCGTGGGGTACGCGACGAATATCCCCACGCATAATTTGGCCGAGGTGGTATCAGCCGTTATCATGGTGCTGGATACCCCTGATGTGACCCTGGCCGAACTCATGAAAGTTCTTCCGGGACCAGATTTCCCGACGGCGGGCTTTATCTATGGCACTAAAGGCATCAAGGATGCATACGAGACAGGACGCGGGCTCCTGACGCTTCGCGCCAAAGTGGTCGTTGAAACAGACGAGCGGACCGAACGGGATCGCATCGTGGTCACGGAGATTCCGTATCAGGTGAACAAAGCGCGATTGGTGGAGAAAATCGCCGAGCTCATTCAAGAAAAACGCGTCGAGGGAATTTCTGATCTTCGGGACGAGTCCGATCGGAATGGGGTTCGTATCGTGATCGAGATCAAGCGGGGGGACATCCCTCTCATTGTCCTCAACCAACTCTATAAGCACACCCAGCTGCAGACGACCTTCGGTGTGATCATGCTCGCCCTGGTCCGCAACCGTCCAGAGGTGCTCACACTCAGGCAGATCTTGGAGCACTTCATCGAACACCGGCGAGAAGTGGTCATTCGTCGAACGGCCTACGAGTTGCGAAAGGCCGAGGAGCGGGCCCATATTCTCGAGGGACTCAAGATTGCGCTCGATAATCTGGATGAGGTCATCACGCTCATTCGTCAGGCCTCTTCCCCGGATGTGGCACGGAGCGGGCTGGTCCGGCGGTTTGAGTTGACTGAAATCCAGGCCCAGGCCATCCTGGATATGCGACTCCAGCGCCTCACACAACTCGAACGTAACAAGCTGATCGAGGAATACCAAGAACTGCTGAAGAAGATGGAATATCTCCGGTCGGTGCTGGCCAGCGAGGCGCTCGTCCGGAAGATGATCAAGGGCGAGCTCCTGGCGATTCAAGAAACCTTCACGGACGAACGGCGGACCAAGATTGTCAAGGAAGAAGCCGAGATCAGTATCGAGGACCTCATTGCTGAGGAAGAGGTCGTTATCACCATCACGCATGCCGGCTACATCAAGCGCAACCCGGTCTCCATTTACCGCGCCCAACGGCGCGGAGGCAAAGGGAAGATCGGGATGGGGGTCAGGGAAGAGGATTTCGTCGAGACTGTGTTCACCGCCTCCAGTCACGACTACTTGTTGATCTTCACCAACATGGGCAAGGTCTATTGGCTCAAGGTTCATGAAATTCCTGAAGCTGGTCGGGCAGCCAAGGGCAAGGCTATCGCCAACTTACTGGCCCTCACTGGAGAGGAGAAGGTCACCGCCACGGTGCCGGTCAAGGAGTTTCGTGATGACCGCTATGCAGTCATGGCCACGCGCCAGGGTGTGATCAAGAAAACCGAGTTGTCTGCCTATGGCAATCCGCGTCAGGGAGGCATTATCGCATTGGGTCTGGACTCAGGCGACCAACTGATTGGCGTGCAAATTACCGATGGGCAGCGTGAGATCCTCCTGGGTACCAAGCAAGGGATCGTGATCCGATTCAACGAGTCAGAGGCGCGCCCGATGGGGCGTACCGCCCATGGGGTGCGGGGCATCACACTGGAAGAAGGGAACGAGGTCATCGGGATGGAAACCATTCTTCCCGACTCCACGACCACCATCCTCACCATCACCGAGGGCGGATACGGAAAACGGACCACCGTCGCCGATTACCGCGTCCAAGGTCGTGGTGGGAAAGGCATCATCAGCGTCAAGACCACGGAACGCAATGGCCTCGCCGTCGGTTTCCTGCAGGTGCGCGATGATGATGAAATCATGATTATGGCGGCCCACGGGAAAATCCTTCGGTGCCGAGTCGACGACATCCGGGAGACCGGCAGAAATACCCAAGGAGTACGGATCTTAGACCTCGATGGCGAAGATGACCGCGTGGTCGGTGTCGCCAGACTTGCTGAACGCGAAGAGCCTCTGGCTGATTCCGGTAATGGCGCAGAAATATAACGCAGTTACCGCCTCTACCCCTTCTCCTCGACGGCCCTCCTCCTGGGCAGTCAGCCTTTGAGGTCAACGCAGACTTCGTCCCTTCCAAGAACACTCCCTGAAATAAGGCCTCTGTGCCGACCAGGTCTGGCCGTTTCCCCGTGGCTCCTGGTAGACTGAATCATTCGGGTGTCCCATGCCAGAGCATAAGAAAAAAGTCGACATGGTCGTGAAATTGGGGCTAGGGGTGATGATCACTTCCTTTGCCCTGATCTTTGGGGGGATGTTCCTCACCAGACCCGACCGGTCGATCCCCCCTTACAGCATTGGCGCTCAGGAGGGAACGGTTGTTGCGATCCATGTGCCGTCTTGGACCAGTGACGGAGAGATCGAGGGACTTCTTCGCCGGTTCCAAAAGGTTGGTCATGAGACACGAGATTTTGGTCCCTTGAAAATCCGCCCCACGACACCCGAGGACCCGGAGGGGTACTATCGACGGATCCAAATTTATATTTTCTCCCAGGATTCCTGGACGGACCCTGACGTGGTCCACAACTATCTGGAGGGAAGCGATACTTCCGTTAAAAAGGGCTTCGAAGCCGCCGTACGGGGATTGTATCAGTTAGATGAGTTTGGGGAAGAGGGTCGAATCGGTCGGGTGTTGAGTGGTCCGGATACTCCTGCGACCGCAGCGTACTCGCGTATCCTGTTCAAGGGTCCCGTCGATTCCGATTCTCAGAGGCAGATGTCGGGCGACGACCGACCGAACCGGGAGTCGACGACGGTTTCGTCACAGACAGCGCATTCGCCATCACCATCGTCAGGCGAGCGCGAAGATCGGGATCTTTGAGGTGCTGCGCATGAATGGCCGCCTGTTCCACCGATTCCGGCGAGGGGCTTGGTTGTTCAGTGAGGCCCTCTCTTCTTTTCGCTGATACCCCAGCCAGACGATCAACCTCCCCCACGCGCAAGACGATATCTGAAATGAGAGGGCTGGCACTCGTGGCATTGATCTTCTCGATGAGGCCCGGCTTGAGAAACGTCATGTGCTGGGCCCAGACGGAGCTCTCGACGATCACATACAGTTTCTTGAACCGAATTTGATCAGGTCTCGTGTGCGCGGCAATCTGATCACCAGCTATCTCGTGCCAATGTTGCCGGAGAGAAGATTCGAGCAGTTTTGTCTCTAGGCCAAGGCGCTGGGCGACACGTCTGAGGATAGTCGCAAGCTGGTCAAAGGTATGGCCTGACGGCATGGACGGATTGTAACAGAATGCAGAGTGAAAAAGTCAGTTGATGAGGAAGCCGGTTCCGTCGGAAGGGTGGTCTGTCGGGGGTGGCAACTCTTAGACTTTCTCATGTGTGCCGCGTAGTATAGTGCCTGCCATGTCCAAAGAGAAAACAGATAAAGTCGTGGCCGTGAACAGGAAGGCTTTTCATGACTACACGATTCACGAAAAGTTTGAGGCGGGAATCGTCCTCAGAGGCACTGAGGTGAAGTCGTTGCGGGAAGGTCGGGTGAACCTCCGAGAAAGTTACGCCAGCGTGGATCGCGGCGAGGTGTTTCTGCACCAGTGCCATATTAGTCCGTACAGTCATGGCAACATCATGAACCACGAGCCACTCCGTCGACGAAAGCTCCTGCTGCACCACAAAGAGATTACTCGGCTGCTGGGGCAGACCCAGCAAAAGGGGCTGACCCTTATTCCGCTTCGGATCTACTTCAGCCCGCGAGGCCAGGCCAAAGTGGAGATTGCCTTGGCCAAGGGAAAAAAACTCTACGATCGGCGCGCAGCTATCAAGGAGCGGGAGGCCGGACGGGAGGTTGAGCGGGCGATGAAGGAAGTGAAGCGCGGGTGACCCGGGATGGGGATGGACAGAAGGCGGGGGGTGACGAAGGGCGGGCATTTCGGTTCCGCCACGATGCGTCCACGCCTTGTGCCTTTTAGCGTCCCTTCGTTGGCGACGATGCCTCATCGGACTAGCAGAACGGCACCGTCGCACTCTTCATGCTTATGTGAATACCGTCCGCGCCATGGCGAAAACCTCCATGCCCATCCCTTCCACCCCGCCCATCACCCGTCCCCACGGGAGAAGAGAGGGAAGAGGAGGGACGACGTTCTCGCGAAGCGGACGCCCCCTGAAGCGCAACGAGAATACGGGCTGTCCTGGAAATTGCGAGCCTGCTGCAGTAGAATTAGGTGTGGCAACCAGAAAACAAAGGGGGTGACTGGCTTCGACGGGGATCAAGAGGTCAGCGGTGCATGTCGAGCTCTCGGAGCCTCGTAAAACATCCGGGAAAACAGCAACTGCCAACACTGAACTGGCACTCGCGGCTTAATTGACCGCGACGTTCCTCCATCTGAGGCCTGCGGGGATGGACGGAGCGCGATGCAGCAGGCTGGCCCAAGGCTGGTGCTCAGCGGCTGAGGGCGAGATTGCACTGGGCTAGCGGCCGTTCTAAGCCTGCCGATGGGCGTGGGCGGTGGCGAATCTAAAACAATCGGCTACACATGTAGATCCGGTGCGCTGAAGGTCTTCGGACAGGGGTTCGATTCCCCTCACCTCCACCAACGCCGTGCGTTATATAGGAGTCTACGAATCTAAGTTTTCAAGAATTACCACTTGGCGTTGTCGGTTCCGATATTTGGATTTAGAATTTACCTAACATCCAGAGAGGAGCCTTATGCGTGAACTGCGAACTGAAACTCAAATATCAGCACCCATAGATAAAGTTTGGCAAGTGATTACAGATTTTGACCATTGGAAGGACTGGAACCCGACAATCAATCGAGCCAGCGGAAACGCATCAGTGGGTTCCAAATTGAGTATCACCATTTCTGGGGAAGACTGCCAAGACGCAGGGAGCTTTCAACCCGTTGTACTGGAAGCCAATCCCCCAAAATGCTTTCGTTGGAGAGCGACGATGATGGCTGGCTTCCTTTTTAAGAATGATCGAGTCTTTGAATTAAACGAAAAAAACGGCGGGACAGAACTCATTCATAGAGAAGAATATAGTGGGCTAATGGTGCCGCTGGCTTGGAAAAAACTCAATAAGTTTGCATTGCCAATATTAGAAAAAATGAACAAAGCACTGAAGGATAAGTTGGAGGCTTCATCTAAGAAAAACATAGGACGCCCGAATTAGCATCACTGCTTTGCCCGGTTGTTCATACCCCGGTTCCCACCTAACTCACTCCAGTCATTTCCTAGGATGATCGTACTAATTTGTAGTAACCCTATCTGGAGGAGATAGTGATTCTAACTGGTTAGACTCGCATCGCCGTCTCCACCAAAATTGCATGGCCTCTGACCCTGGTGGGTCAGGGGCTTTTTTTATTGTCTTTCCATAGATCTCCATGTGCAGGGTTGCGAATAACCCACTGTGCTCGAATGGTCACGGCTGACTTCTTAGCGGCTACCACCTTGGCCTTCCCAGGTGATTGGCTGACGAGGCGTTTTGAGGTATAATCCGCGCTTTTTGCCGATTGTGTAGCCTCGCTCGTAGCTCGTAACATAGGAAGGAGGCATCGGGTAATCAAGGCAGACCATGTATCGAAGTGAAGCCTGCATGAACCCCTAACATGGACCCCAGCAGGAATTTTCAAACCGTATTGATTCGTATGGTGTGATGCAAGGAGGTTTTGATCATGCATTATCAATTTCTGGCCAGGGTGAGCGTTGGATTCCTCGTGCTCGTCCTACCCACGTGGGCATGGGGCGCGGTCGCCAAGCCGATCGATGACTGGACGGCTGTCTACCTTTATCACAAGCTGTCAGGAGAGCCACTTGATGTTGAGGCCATTGCGCAAGGTGTCGATCGTGTACGGCGGGCTAATAATTTTGACAGGCCGGAGCTCCTTAAAAAGGAGACCAATCGCATTCAAGCGGAATACGATGCCGCGGATCCGGAAGCCACGTATCTGATTCGCGTCGGAACGAATGCGACGTATGAGCATGACAAAGAACGATTTGCTATTGGTGTATTCGAGCCGGGGGTCTTTATCGATTTTCAGCCCTACCGGAGGAGCCGAATCCGATACAGACTAAGCTTTGCCAATCGCGAAGCGGTGCAGTACATCCGAATGCCAAAACAAGAGGCGCGGGCATTGGATCAGGTGTTTCGTCAAGGAGGTACTGTCGCGACGATAGAAGTGAGCATTATTGGAACCGGCGATCCAACAGGAGCGGTGGACAGCGAGAATACTCTTCGTGCCGAGATCGTGACCCTGCAATATCTCAACAACCAGACCGGTGCCGTGGTTCACGATCCGGGCCCCGTCGCGCCCTACGATCGTAGCCAGGATCCACCTGTCGTAGCGTATGAAACATTCGACATCCTGAAGCTACGACCTGGAATCGCGCTCGATGCGATGAAGAAAAATCTTGAACAGCAGTTTGGGAAAACCGTGCCTGTCAGTCCAACGAAAAAGGACGATCCGCGCCTCATGAGAGGGGTCGGGTATGAGCCCATGGGCTGCTACTCTTTTGGCAAAAAGAAGACGAAAGCAGGTAATGTGTGCATCAGTGCCTATCCCGACAAGGGAGGGGTCATACGCAAGATTGTCGTGGAGCAAATCATCGAAGGAAATGACTGGGAAGGCATCCGTCTCGCCCTTCTGAACAAATACGGCGCGGTAGCCGAATCAGCCAACAAAGCCAATACTCAATATTACGGATGGGGACCCAGGATCACGAAGTCGGTGACGATGGATGAGCAGCTGGCCCCCCA
>JBFJQA010000054.1:0-16390 GCA_041616875.1 Nitrospiraceae bacterium
GACTGCCAAGCCTCATATCTTCGACCCACCAACCATCGCCCAGCGCGACGCCGTTGAGGCGATGCCTGATGGGCCCGCGAGGATACTGCTTGTCGACGACGATCCGATTTCGAGGAAGAGTCTAGCCCGTCGCTTGGCCAGGCTTGGGCATGTGGTGTTTGAAGCTGTAGACGGCCGCGCAGGCGTGGAGACGGCCCGCCGTGAATCCCCGGATCTTGTTATCGTGGATTGGATGATGCCGGAGATGGATGGTCCCACGCTTTGCGAGACGATTCGTGCTGACCCGAAGCACTGCTCCATGCAACTTATTCTTATGACCGCGCACGATCAGCCGAAACAGATCGCGGAAGGCCTCGCCCGAGGCGCGGACGACTTTCTGAGTAAGGCAGCCAGCTCGCAAGAGATCATGGCAAGAGTTCAAGCCGGGCTCCGGACTCATGCGCTCGTGCGGGAGCTTGAGCACGCGCGAGATAGTCTAGGCAAATCCTATCAGCTGTTGGCGAACCAACAAGAGAAATTGGACTCAGAGCTGCGTTCAGCCGCACGGTTTGTCACTTCCCTGTTGCCGCCGATGGGCAGCTGGGCCCCGGGCGTGCAGGTGGCCTGGCAATACTTGCCTTCACTGGCTCTTGGAGGGGATCTCTTCAACGTAACGGCTTGGGGCACGCAGGACCTGGGCGTGTATATCTTGGACGCTTCAGGCCATGGGGTAGCCGCGGCACTCCGGGCGGCCTCTATGATGACCTTCCTCCGTGCAGATAGTTTGGTGCGCCAGGTTGGGTCCTACGACCCCGGCGCCATTGTGACGGAAATGAATCGTCGCTTTCCCCTGAGCTCGGATGGGGACTATTTCACGCTGTGGGTGGGTACTTTTAACTTGACGACGCGCGAGCTCCGATTTTGTACCGCAGGACATTCGGGCGCGATCATGATTGGTTCTGAGGGTGCCCCAGTGCCTCTGACGCAGCCAACGTTTCCCATTGGCTTTCAATCGGACACGATTTACACCAGTCGTGCTGTCACGCTGAACCCTGGAGACAGGGTGTTCCTCTGCAGCGACGGGCTGTTCGAAGCACGCTCTCCGGTTGGCGAAATGTGGGGGTGGGAACGCTTGGAGGCCATGCTACAGAGCGTGGGCAATGTGCCATTGAACGACGCATTGCAGGAGACGGTCGCGAGCGCTCGTCAATGGCAGCAGGCAGAAAATTTTTCAGACGATGCCGCGCTTGTCGGACTTGAAGTCGCCGGATAGGTCGTCCCATGTGTCTGAGAGCCCGAGTTCTCGAAGAATTGATCGAAGATCCTATGGCCACGGTGGTTCGGAGATTCTGTGAGGGAGGCGATTGTATTTGGAGGATTCCGGTGGGTGAAATGTCTCAAGTTCTAAGATGGCACGATAGGAGCGTTCAGTACACGTAATATGAAGGTTAGGAAACCCCCTATGGTTCAGAGTAAAGAGGTGAGGTAAAGATGGGTGGTCACCACTCTTCAGAAAACATTCTTCGTCTCCCTGCGGCCGCGGTCGGCGAACGGCATCTATCTCCTGAAAGAGCCCAGGTTGTCTTATTGCAAAGCCTTGTCTCCATCGTCCTTTCTTATCAAATTTTGTTCAGTCCAGCAGCCCGGATAACTGACGAGGCCCAGAATGTCCTTGTCTTAGGGCTTTTGTCACTCGTCGCAGCCGCACTGTTTCTTCCAGCCAGCATCATTGAAGGTCGGGCATTTTCAATTGTCGCCTTATTGGTGGATACCACGGTTACGACATCCGTCATCTATCTCTCTGGTGATGTGGGCTCGGACCTGTATCTTGCCTATTTCTTGATCATTCTGATCTCTGCATCCGCCAGGACCCTCAACCTGAAGATTATCCTTTCGGTATTAGTAGCGACCGCGTATGGAGGTATCCTGCTATTTGGTTTCTGGCAGAGCGGGGTGATGCTGTCGGGCCACCTGGTGCGAATTCCCATCCTTCTTGTGATGGGCCTGTTTTACGGGGTCATGAATCAAACACTCCGGGAGGCACGGCGAGAAAAGGCTGCGCTCGTCAAAGTTATGACAGAACAGAAACGAGCGGAAGCGGCACAGAAGGAAACCGAAGCGAGATTCCGATCGCTCATTGAAGCCATTCCGCAGCAAGTGTGGACAGCCCGACCAGATGGCACCTTGGACTATGTGAACCAGCGTGTGCTTGAGTACTTTGGGAGGCCGTTCGAGGACATGACCGGATGGGGATGGCAGGAGGGCTTGCACCCTGATGACACCGCGGAATGCTTGAAACGCTGGGAAGCTGCGCGACAAAAGGGCACCCCGTATGAGATCGAGTTCCGTCTGAAGCGAGCTAGCGACGATTCCTATCGTTGGCACATCGGGAGAGCGTTGCCACTCACCGATAGCGAAGGGCGCATTACGAGGTGGTTTGGGACAAACACGGACATCACCGATCAGAAGGAAGCCGAACAGGTCATGAATACGTACGCGCACGAGTTGGAGCAAAAAAACCGCGAGCTGGCTGAGACACGTGACCAGGCCCTCTCTGCCGCCCGTGCGAAGTCTGAATTTCTGGCCATGATGAGCCATGAAATCCGAACGCCAATGAATGGCGTGATCGGCATGACGGGGCTCCTCCTCGATAGCGACTTGACCCATGAGCAGCGGACCTATGCCGAGACAGTGCGAACCTGTGGGGATCATCTCCTCACAATTATCAACGATATTCTAGATTTTTCAAAGATCGAGGCAGGCAAGCTGAACCTCGAGATCATTAAATTTGATCTGCGAAACGCCGTGGAGGAGACAGTCGATTTTCTTGCCGAACAGGCATCATCAAAGGGACTTGAGATCGCGTGCCACTTTCAAGCCCATGTGCCATCGGTCGTGTGCGGCGATCCCGGCCGACTGCGACAGATTTTGACCAACCTTATAGGCAATGCGGTCAAGTTTACTGAGAAGGGCGAAGTGGTGGTCCGGGTCAGCCAGATCGAACAATCCGGAGAGGAGGCTGTGCTGCAGTTCGAGGTCGCTGATACAGGCATGGGCATCCCAGAGGCAGAACGAGCGCGACTGTTTGCTGCTTTCAGTCAAGCCGACGCCTCAACAACACGCCGGTTCGGAGGGACGGGTTTGGGCCTAGCCATTTCAAAGCGCCTTACCGAAATGATGGGGGGAGAGATTTGGGTTGAGAGTGACCCTGGGACGGGGAGCCGGTTCTATTTTACGGCGCGGATGGGCATGCCCAAAAGCGATCCCGAGGATCAGATGAGTCCTTGCGAGGATTTACGGGGCATCCGGGTCTGTGTCGTCGATGATAAGGCGACCACTAGAGGCATTTTGGAGAACTATGTAAGCAGTTGGGGCATGCAATGCGTGAGCGCGGACAGTGGCCAGCAAGCGCTCGAGGTTCTTCATGCTGGTGTGGCATCTGGGAAGCCCTGCGCAGTCGCGATCATAGACCTCCAGATGCCGGGCATGAGCGGACTCGCGCTGGCTCGGGCCATCAAGGCGGAGAGCACCCTTGCGGCGACGCGGCTCGTGCTACTCACATCCTTTGGCCGGCGTGGTGATGCGCAGGCAGCACGAGAGGCTGGGATAGTGGCCTATCTGACCAAACCCATACGCCAATCTCTCTTATTCGATTGTCTCGCGACCGTCATGGCAGGCCCCGATGAGGCGAGCGACTCGGCGGTTACGGATCTCGCACCGCCCACAATGCTTGTCACACGGCATTCTCTGAATGAAGCGAGAAGCAAAAAACGATGCCGAATCCTGGCAGCTGAGGATAACGCCGTTAACCAGAAGGTAGCGGCAAAAATGTTACAGAAACTAGGATATGCGGTCGACGTCGTTGCGAATGGGCAGGAGGCGGTTGAAGCACTGTCGCGTATCGCGTACTGCGCCATCCTGATGGACTGCCAGATGCCGGAAATGGATGGCTTTCAAGCCACGCGCGAAATTCGCCGTCGCGAGGGGACGGATTATCATACACCCATCATTGCCATGACCGCCAATGCCATGCAAGGCGATCGAGAACGCTGCGTAGAAGCGGGAATGGATGACTACCTCGCCAAGCCAGTGAAGGCAGAAGACCTGGAGGCCATTCTTGAGCGATGGGTTGCTGGTGCTTCCGTGCCCCAACATGACACGGCAGAGACCACGCTCGGGGGTGGAAGGAATGAGGAGGGAGGCGGCATGGACACTGATGTCCCTGATAGCAGTGTGTGTGATGTCACCGAGGCCTTGGCGCGTTTAGATGGGGACGAGGAGCTGTTCCAGCAGCTTGTCGGCCTGTTTTTTACGCAGGGTCCTGAGGACATGACCCAGATACGTGAAGCACTCGCATCCGGCGATCAAACAGAACTGATGCGAAGAGCCCATAAGTTGAAAGGAACCCTTCTTCAATTCAGTGCACCCAGTGTCACCGAGGCTGTGAAGCGGTTAGAGCAACACGCGCGCGACGGAGATCTGCTTGCAGCGAAGACAACCTTTAGGGAGTTGGAAACCGAGATGGATCGGCTCAGCCGTGTGCTCGCCAAGCTGAACCAGGAAGGGAAATGAATGGAAGCGTCTGCGACCAGCGTCATTTCTCCAAAAACACTTTTGGTTGTTGACAGTTCTTCCGAGCATCGCGCATTCGTGTTTGAGCAAGGACAGAAGAGCGGGCTGTCCGTCATCATGGCCACCGACCCGACGGTCGCCATCACCACCTTGGACATGGCTCTTCCAGATATTGTCTTGGCGGATATGGGCTTTCCGGACATGGGCAGCGTGGATTTGATACGGCAGATCAAAGCGCGCCGGCCAGCCTGTTCAGTGATTGGGATGGGTCCCCCTGCAACACAAGAGGCGACTCTCGCTGCCCTCAGGGCCGGGGCCATTGACTATCTTTCCAAGCCATTCGGACCGGAAGAGCTCACCAGGGCCCTGGAGCGCGGATTGCGGGCTATCCCGATGACGCTTGAGGATTCGCCCGGGATTTTGTCCGTTGAGCACCTCGTGACCGTCAAGCCTGACCCCGCTCATGTCGAAACGACTGTGGCCCATGTCCTCTCCAAAACGGTCGTGCCGCTCACAGAGCCCCAGAGGGAGCATCTTCGCTCGGCGCTTCACGAATTGCTGCTCAACGCAATTGAGCATGGCAGTTTGGACATTTCCTTTCGCGTGAAACAGGAAGCCCTCGCTCGGGATCACTATGAACGGCTCGTGGCAGACCGATTGCGTGACCCCCGATTCAAGAATCGGCATGTGCGAATTCGAACGATCTATGATAAGGCGGCCAGGTTACTTCAATTTCGAATTGAAGACGAAGGAAAGGGATTCGGCTGGCGAACATTGCTCCGGAAGGGTCCTGACCCCGTGTCCGCAGGTTTCGGATGCGGGCGGGGCATCTTCGTGGCGAGAACGTTCTTCCCCGATCTTTCCTATAATGACCAAGGGAATGAGGCTATTCTGACCCTGCCCGTTGATGCGTAAGTCCGCCTTGAAGGCGGGGCGCCAAAGTGGCCCTCTGGGGTAATGTCCTCATATATAAACCATAGCTTTAGCTTTCTCCGAATCACGCCTGTTTCCTGGGCTTGACGCAGCCCTCTGACCGGTTTATCTTCCCGTGCTGATCTGCGATCGACCATGCCCCGTCTCACATCTCCTGTCAGGTCATCGCTGGAGCTTCATACTGCTCAGGGCTTGTCGATCCATCGCTCCTCGCCCGGAATGAATAGCGCGTGAAACCTTTTCGGTTCGTTCACACCGCAGATTTGCATCTGGATAGCCCATTTCGAGGCCTCGCAGAGATTGCGCCTGAATTAAAGGAGCCCTTGCAGGAGGCTACCTTTTCAGCCTTTCGGCAGATCGTCGATCTCTGTCTCGCTCGACAGGTGGACGGCTTACTTATCGCTGGAGACCTGCATGATGCGGCTGATCGAAGCCTCCGTTGCCTCACTCGCCTTCGGGAGCAATTTCACCGCCTTGCTGACAGCCAAATCTCCGTATTCATATGCCATGGCAACCACGACCCGTTAACCGAGTGGGAGGCAAAGTTTTCATGGCCAGAGAACGTGCATGTCTTCGGCTCTCGGGAGGTGGAATCGGTGCCGCTTCTCAGGGGCGGAGTCGAACTCGCCCGGGTCGCCGGCATCAGTTATGGTACCGAGCAGGTCACGGAAAACCTTGCTAAGAACTTTAAGAAGGACCCCAATGGGCCTTGGTCTATTGGGCTCCTCCATACCAATGTGGGCGGCGACCAAAACCATCTGAACTACGCTCCGTGCGACCTGCCAGACTTACTGAGAACAGGGATGGACTACTGGGCCCTGGGTCACATCCATGCCCATCGGGTCCTGCACCTCGGCAGCCCCGTGATCATTTACCCCGGGAATCCGCAAGGCCGGAACCCTCGAGAAACAGGTCCGCGCGGCTGCTATGTTGTGGAGGTGGATGAACGCGGCATAGTTCGATATGAATTCGTCCCGGTCGATGTGGTGCGTTGGCACCAGGAAAATCTGTCAATCGAGGGACTTCAGCATCCTGATGATCTCCTGACGACGATGGAAGACCGCATTGAGGCCATTCGTCACGAGTCAGCCAACCGCTGTGGGATTATCCGCTGGAAACTGACCGGCCGTGGCTCTCTTCACAAGGAACTGGCCCGTTCCGGTCGACAGGAGGATCTCCTCGGGACACTGCGCGAGCGATCTGGAACTGACCCCAGCTTCATGTGGTCGGAATCTATTCAAGACCTCACGGGTCGCGAAGTTGATATCGAAATACTTCGTCAGGAAGAAAACCTTCTGGGTGATTATCTCCGATTGTCGGCGGCACCTGATCCTTCCCTACTCGAAGAACTTCAGGCCTCTCTCAAAACCCTCTTAGAGGATGCACGCCTGCGCCGATATCTTGAGGTTCCGGATGAAGAAGGGCTTCGGCAGTTGATACACGCTGCCGAGCAACAAGGGATCGATCGACTCCTTAGTGACGACGAGTGACGCATGCGCCTCACCTCTCTTGCCATCAATGGTTTCGGGATCTTTCGCGACATCGACATCCAGGATCTCCCTCCCGGCCTGACTCTGCTGGAGGGGCATAATGAGGCGGGGAAGTCTACTTTGATGGCGTTCATTCGTGCCGTGCTGTTTGGATTTGAGAGTCGAAAAAGCGCCGCGAACCGCTACGAACCGCTTCGCGGAGGGAAGCACGGCGGCGCGCTGACCCTGGTAACTGATGAAGGCCAAGAGTATGAAGTTCATCGGGTGGAGGGCGGGGCCCACGGACGAGTCACCGTCTTCGGTCCAGACGGCCAACGAAACGGCGATGACCTGCTTGCCCGCCTCCTCCACGGGACGACCAAGACGCTCTATCAAAATGTGTTCGCGTTCGGCCTGACAGAGTTGCAACGGCTCGATACGCTCCAGGCCGATGAGGTCAGTCACCACATCTATACCGCCGGAATGGGAACAGGATCGATTCCCTTCTCGCAAGTGATTCAGGATTTGGAAGACGAGCAAGGTCAGTTGTTTAAGCCCGGGGGGAGAAAACCCATCATTAATGTCCTGCTTTCCAAATTGGATGAGACCGAACGGAGCATTCAGCAGCTGCAAGTCATCCCCGACGAATACCACAAGATTCGAGATCAGATTACGCTACGGGATCAGGAGGTCCGTTTGCTCCAGGAGCGCGTTGAGGGAGCGACACGGCGAGTAGACTGGGTTGAAACGCTGTTGAAGGCCAGGCCGGATTGGGAGCGAATCCACGCCCTCAGACACGAACTCGCCGAATTGCTGAACATTGACACGTTTCCAGAAGGTGGCGTCGAAAGGCTCGAAGAAGGCCAACGGGCTCTCGCAGACCTCGAGCAACGGCGCAATGAGATCTTGACGTCCATCCGTCAGGCTGAAGACAAGCGAACTAAGCTGGTACCGGATTCCAGCTTGCTCGAGCAGGAGCAAGCCATTGACAGCTTGTCGGAACATCGCGAGCACTTTCGAAAACTGCTCGAAGGGCTTCCTGCTCTTCGAGGGAGAGTGCATTCGCGACGCCAAGCTCTTGATGACCTCGTCGGGCGACTGGGTAGCGGGTGGGATGACACACGTGTGGCGCAGTTTGACAGCTCCATCCCGATGCGGGAGCAGATTCGAATGTGTCGGGATCGGCTGATCGCTGCAAGACTTGACCTCACCGACGCGGCCAAAGGTGAAGAGGCCGCAAGCCGGGCACGACGAGAGAAAGAAGCCGAACTGGACCGTCTGCAACGCCACTTGGAGACTATGGCCGAACTGGAACCCACTGGCAAAATTCCGCTGGAAGACCGGGAACTGGCCTTCCGTGAGTGGATTCAGCACTATCATCATCTTGAGTTGACCCGCCAACACCATCAGGATATTGAACGACTTCGAGCACCCCTCGCTGATCAAATCGCGTCCCTTGACGGGGAGATCACCTTATTGGAGCGCCAAATCGGCCTTCCGACTTGGATGATTGCCGGCGTGGGATTGTTGTTTGGGGCCCTGGGAGGAACAGCCTTTTACATTAACGAAGGATTTCTTGGAGGAGCCTTGGTCGCCTGTGGTGTGTTGTCAGCCGGCTTGCTCCTGTGGCGACGCGATCAGATACACGATGATCGGCAGAGGAGAGTTGATGACATCTCTCAACAGCGCCAACTGCTTGTGGGACGGACACGAGGTCTCCGACAGGATTCCGAGGTGTCAGAGGACGAGATTCGACGTGTGACTGAGAAGATGGATGCCCTCAGCCTCTCGACCGCTGACAAGATGTGGCAAAGTCTCCAGGAAGTCGAGGAGGGGCTCAGGTCCCTGGAGACAGAACGACGTCTAGTGGAGCGAAGAAAGGATTTGGAAGGCCGGATTCAGGAACAAGAAGAAGTTCTCGTTCGGTTATTGGAAGAGCAGGAGTCGATGGGCTGGCGAGTCGCCAAGGCCGAGGAGGCTCTTCAGGAATTACAGGCGGAATGGACCGCCTTACTCAAGTCCCTCGATTTGAAGGAAAGCCTGACCCCTGATGGTGTACTTGAAGTCCTCGCGAACCTAGAGAGCGCCAAAGTTCAGTTACGAGATTGGCAAGAAAGTGTAGAGGAGCTTGTCCGAAAAGACGCTGAAGTGGAGTCGTTTCATCGACAGGTCAACCAGGTTCTCGAACGTTGCCAGTGGCGGGGAGTGGACCTCTCGGAGGCAGCCGGGATGGTCCTCGTGCTGAGAAAGGCTCTGGAGGAGAGCTTGACGATGCGCCGAACCCTTGACCAGGCAAACGACTTTCTCACTCAAAAGCGCAAGGAGGTGGCAGCGGTAGACGCAGAGCGTGACCGTTTGCATGGACAGGTGGAACATCTTCTTCAGGCGGCGGGTGCGCAAAGTCCAGAAGATTTTCGGCGCCGGGCCGCCGTGCATAAACGTCGGGTGGAAATGGATCGGGAGCACCGTCAGTTGGAAGTTGCGCTCACTGTCCACGCCGGTTCGGCTGAGCGCTTTCAGGAGCTCGAAGATACCTTGGCGCGAACATCTTCCACCGACCTCGAACGTGAGTATCAGGTCGCGAGAGTCGGTGAACGAGATGGGCTCGTGGAAGCGCTCAATCAAGCTCTTCAAGAAAAGGGACGGCTCGAGCAGCAACGGCAAAGCCTCGAACGGAACGAGCAGCTCTCCGCGGTGCTGCTTGAGCACCAAACCCTCCTGGCCCAGTTGGATCACCAAGCCCGGCAATGGGCAATCCGAGGTGTTACTCGTCATCTCCTGGACAAAGCTCGTCAGATCTATGAACGTGAACGGCAACCGGCTGTGCTTCGTCAGGCCTCAGAATTTTTCAAGGTGATGACCGGAGGGCGTTACCGAAGGGTCATTGCGCCGTTGGGCGAGATTCGGCTCGTGGTGGAGACCAAGAACGGGAAAAAACAAGGCACTGACCGGCTGAGTCGTGGCACTGCCGAGCAATTATATTTAGCCATGCGCCTCGCATTCGTTCGTGAGTATGCAAAACATGCCACGACCCTCCCTGTGGTGATGGATGATATTCTCGTCAACTTTGACCCCAACCGAGCCAAAGCTGCAATTGAGGTGTTAAAAGACATGACTTCTACCCACCAGATCTTATTCTTTACCTGCCATCCACACGTCAGTCAATGGTTTCAGGATTGTGTTAAAGACATTAGCGTTCGGTCTCTCACACAAGGACAGTAATGTGTGAGCCCTAACCGACTCACTTGCCCCTGTCCTCTCGAGATAACACCTCCCCCTGCGTGGCACCCTTCCTCCTTTTTTCCTTCATCACTTGCGTTGAAATTCTGAGCCCCTTGTCATACTCAGGTCAACAGGGTTGGTGTGGCCACACTTTCTCCCATTCCCTTTCTTCGGCAAGAATTGTATGCTTTCGATTCACTACGGGTCCGGACCTGACAGTGCAGGGAGGAGACTATGCCAAAGAGAACATTAAGGCGAAGTCAGGATTCTCACAGGACGCTAGCCATTGACATCGGGGGAAGCGGCATCAAGGCGATCGTGCTGGCTCACACTGGGAAGCCGGTTACAGTCCGAACGCGTATCGACACACCGCACCCAGCGACCCCGACGGCCGTACTCAAAGCCATCGCGACCTTGGTCAAGGGCCATGGAAACTTTGGCCGGGTCTCAGTGGGGTTTCCTGGTGTCGTACGAAATGGTGTAACAGAGACCGCTCCCAACCTGTCGCAGGACTGGGAGAGCTTCCCCCTAGCCAAGTCCCTGTCGGCAAGGCTAGGGAAACCGGTGCGTGTGGCGAACGATGCAGATGTGCAAGGATTCGGCGCGATTGCCGGACATGGGGTAGAACTCGTCGCCACCTTGGGCACTGGATTCGGATCAGCACTCTTTGTCGATGGACGCCTTGTGCCAAATCTAGAAATCGCGCATCATCCTTATCGAGGTGGAAAAACCTATGAAGAAGCCTTAGGAAACCCCGCGCTCAAGAAAATTGGAAAGAAACGCTGGAATCGGCGACTGGCCAAGGCCGTGAAAACGCTGGATCACTTGTTTAATTACGACCACCTGTATATCGGTGGTGGGAACAGCAAGCATGTAAGAGTGAAACTCCCCCGAAACGCCACCATCGTGCCCAATGTTGCAGGCCTGTTGGGTGGAATTGCCTTGTGGCGTGACTGACGAGCATGGAAGGTGCGCGATCGACGGTAGAAGGGCACTCTCAATCCCTGCCAGGGACCCGGCACAGAAGGTGGGCGCTCCCCCCTCCATTATGCTAAGATTGCGCACCCAGCTGCGAGGACTCCTCCAATGGACTGCATTTTATTCAGGCACGGGATCGCCATTGATCGTGAGGAATGGGGCGACCAGGAGGCGCAACGGCCGCTCACGCCAAAAGGCGCTCAACGGACGGTCAAGGCCGCGGCCGGCCTCTGCGCGATGGGGATCACTCCGACCATTCTGTTCTCCAGTCCGTTCACCCGCGCTCTCGAAACAGCGAAAATCATCCTTGAAGCCGTACGCCTTCAAAAGAACGTGCAGATATGCGACGAGCTTCTTCCCGATTCCCCACCCGATAAGATCTTGACCCTGCTTGGTTCGCTGCCACCGGATTCCTGCGTGGTCTTCGTGGGCCATGAACCCCATCTGGGGGAGGCGGCCGGAGTCATGTTGTTCGGAAAACCAGTCAATGGCTTGTCGCTTAAGAAGGCGGGGGCTTGCTCCATTCGGTTTGACACCATTCCTAAGGCAGGGCGGGGGACACTCAACTGGTGGCTTACGGCGTCGCTCCTCAGGAGCTTGAGGGGGAAGTAGCCGTCTCGATTGAGACGGCTGGATCCTGCCCGACCTCGAGCGACGCCTTGGCCTTCGGAGGGACATGCTCTCCTGTCTGGAGAACGGGGCCAATCTTTGCCCGAAGAATATCCTGAATGTCGTCCGGAGACTTCCGTGCATCGACGACCACGAAATGGTACTCCTCTGCCATCTTGTCGAACTCGTCAATCAGGAGGGTCTGATACTTCTTAAAGCTGTCGTAGAGATCCGCCCCAAGCTTCACATCCATCCCGGACTCCCAGTAGTTCATGCCGTGGCTTTCCAGAACCCGTAAGGCTAAGGTCTCAACATCCAGGCGCAGGTAGCACACCAGATCGGGAACGAGGGCAAACCCAAACACATCTCGAATCCACCGACCGTCTCCACCGCGGGCAGCATCCCTGGCAAACGCCGTATAGATGTACCGATCGGCTAAGACCACGAACCCGGACCGGAGAGCGGGAATGATCTGGTGCTCCAGACGATCGGCAAAATCTGTTGCGTAGAGAAGACTAAAGGACCACCGGTCGAGGATGTTGCCTTGCTTCGCTGCCTCGATGGTTTTTGACATGAGGTTCGATCTGGTCCATCCGGTGGTTAAGACGCCATACCCCTGCACCTCAAGCCATTCCTGCAACATCTCGATATGGGTCGAACGTCCCACCCCGTCGGTCCCCTCAATGGCAATCAGTTTGCCTTTGAGATCGGCCGGGTCAAGATATGTCAAACCGTCGCCAAAAAAGCGTCCGCTTTCCATAGGTTCCCCGTTTGGGCTTGTAATGCTCCAAAGCCTTCATCACTAATTGCCGCATCTGGTCTTGTTGCTCTTCAATGGATCGAGTCGCGTCCATCTTGATCAGGCCGTATTCATCGATCATTTTGTCGTATTCCATGGTAATTTGGGATTGAAAGAGACGAAAACTCTGGACAACATCTGGGCTCAAACCTAAATCCATGCCGGCCTCATAGTATTTCAGCTCCGCCCGCGTTCCTGCCAGTAACCGGTCAATCGCCATGTCGATCGGCACCTGGAAGTAGAAAGACATATCCGGCCGAACGGCAAAGTCATAGAGCTTTCGTACCCACTGGGGTGAAACCCCGCGAACCGTATCTCTCGCGAAGGCGGTGAACACATATCGGTCGGCCAGAACCAGCATCCCGGCCTTCAGAGGCGGAAGAATGTCATGGTAGAACCGACTGGCAAAGTCGGTTGCGTGGAGGAGGCTGAAGGTCGTGGGGGTGAGGGTCTTTCGCTTCTTCCCTTGCTTCGTGGCATACCGAACCAAGGCAGAGGAGTTCCACTCGGTGAAAAAAACATGAAAGCCCCGCGATTCCAGCCATTTTCGTAACAGGAGCAATTGGGTGCTTTTGCCGGAGCCATCAACTCCTTCAACAATGATCAGTTTGCCGGGGAAGGAATGCGCTTCCGTAAGATTAGACGCGGTCTGAGTGGGGGGGGTCATGGGAGTCTCCAGAAAACGGCTCGACGCAGAATTCTACACGTTTCTTGAACACTTTTTCAAACAGATCGGCCCGCCCCTGAGCGGTCCAGATTTCCAACTCTGGGTCAGCGCTCACCATCAAGAGGAACACAATGGGCTTGCCGAGCTTCAGGGTCACCTCTTGGACGACATGGAAATGGCTGCGGTCCAGCCCATCAGCAATCCGCAGAACGGCACTGAGAACCTCCAGGGTCCTACGCGCGCGTGGGGAAAACTGTTTGATAGAAGCGTGTCCAACGCGTGGGAGACCCTTTCGATGGTACCGGGCCACGTGGGCGATCATCTCGATCTCTTGGGCGCTTAGCCCGTGAAGATCGCTGTGAGAAATCAGGTAGTGTGTATGCTTATGGTGGCGTCTTGCGTTAATCACGTATCCGATATCGTGCAGGATTGCAGCGTACTGCAACCATTCGCGTTCACGCTCACCCAGGCCGTGCAGGGAGCGGGTCTGGTCGAAAAGCTGTAGCGATAAATACGCGACATGGTGAGAATGTCCTTCAGGGTATTGGCACTTGCGTGCCAGTGAGATGACCTGACGGAGTCTGACATTGGGAATTTCCCGTTCAGCCTGTAGGCCTTCACGGTTCCTCTCGATAAAGTCATAGATCAAGCCCTCTCTGATAGCTTTATCGGTAATTGTGAGAGTTTTCACTCCTGCAAGTTCGATGAGCGTGCGGATCACGGTGGCTGACGGAAGGAGTGTATCCACGCGCTTGGGATCCAACCCAGGGATCTCAAGGCGATTCTTATAATGCGATTTGGCTAAGAGGGTTTCGATGTCCCGCACGTCTTTCAACGTCACCGTGGAAAGGTTCAGCTGAATCAGGGGCCGACCGCTCCGACTTAGATGGATCACTTCACTGAGGTTTCCAACCATCCCTGAGGTAGCAATCAGAAGCTCGACATCTTTGACCTTGAATTTCCTGAGGGCCGCGGTGAGTTCCTGTTTGACTCGCTCCCCCATGGCTCGCAGGGAGGACTTCCTTGGCGGGTCTTCCTTGAGAAAAAGGTCTTTGAGCCGGATGGCTCCCAGTTTGAGGCTTTCACCGCGGATGAGGTTTTTATTCTTGCAGAGGACAAGTTCAACCGACCCCCCTCCTATGTCAACGATCATGGTCGGGGCGTCGGGAAGATCTATGCTATGTCGGACCCCCAGGTAGATGAGCCTGGCTTCCTCCTTGCCGGTCACGACACGGATTCGTAATCCGGTTTGCCGAGCGACCCCCTCGATGAATTCGCCACCGTTTCGAGCTTCTCGAATCGCGCTCGTGGCTACAGCCTCGATGTGCTGATAGCCCTTGTTGCGTGCCAAGGTCACGAGAGTCCGGATCACATCCATCCCACGGCTCATGGTAGCCTCCGAGAGCCTACGGGAAGCAAAGACCCCGTCGCCGAGCCGGGTCATATCTTTGAATCGATCTACTATCTTATAGGAAAAGTCAGGGTCGACTTCTGCCAGGTACAAGTGAATAGAATTTGTACCTATATCCAGAACGGCAAGTTTGGCCATGGATGGGGCTTCTTTAGGAAGGGGCAGGGTGGATCGTGTGGCGGATTATTTTCCCTTCAACCATGTATACCACCAACTCAGCAACATTTGTCGCATGATCCGCAATTCGCTCGATGTATTTCGCGACAAACGTGAGGCGGATGGCCCTGGAAATTGTTTGGGGATTCTCGATCATAAAGGACAGCAACTCCCGAAACAGTTGTTCATTGAGGTCATCGACAAAATCATCGTCCTTGATCACTTTGCGGGCTAGCGTGGAGTCGTTATTAACAAAGGCGTCTAGGCTTTCCTTGACCATGGCCATAGCCCAGTTCGCCATGCGTGGAATGTCGATATAGGGCTTCAGTTGAGGTTCCTCATTTAACTCAATCGCACGTTCGGAAATGTTTTCGGAAAGATCACTCATTCGCTCCAATTCGGTAGATATCTTCATCGCCGTCGTGACAAAGCGAAGGTCTCGCGCTGTTGGCTGGTGAAGGGCAAGCAGCCCAATAGCATTTTCATCGATCTCAACATCCATGGTATTCACCTGACGGTCGTTCTCAATGACCTGCTGCGCTAGGCCAGGATCCCGCTCTACTAAGGCCTTGATGGCGCCTTGCACTTGCTGCTCAACCAGCCCTCCCATACGGAGAATTTGCTCCTTCAGCTGAGCCAGTTCTTGATCAAAGTGACGTTGCATGGCCTAGTACGTGGTTAGAGGAAAATGGCTGCTGGCGCAATGGGCAATGATATGCTCTTTGCTCTCCCATGCATAGCCCATTGGCAATACCCTTCTGCCTTAGATCTAACCGAACCTCCCAGTGATATAGTCTTCTGTACGTCGATCGCGAGGATTCGTAAAGATCGTTTTCGTATCCCCGTATTCTATCAACTCCCCCAAAAGAAAAAACCCGCACTGATCGGAGACCCTGGCTGCCTGTTGCATGTTGTGGGTAACAATTACCACAGTGTACCGCTCTTTGAGAGAAAAAATAAGCTCTTCGATTCGGCCAGTTGCGATAGGATCCAATGCCGAACAGGGTTCATCCATCAAAATCACTTCCGGTTGGATGGCAAGCGCTCGCGCAATGCAGAGACGCTGCTGTTGTCCCCCGGAGAGTCCCAATGCGTTTTCGTTGAGCCGATCCTTCACTTCATCCCACAGCCCGGCCCCCACTAACCCTGCCTCAACGAGTTCACTTAACGCCCGTCTGTCACGAATACCCTGCATACGTGGGCCGTATGCGATATTGTCGTAAATGGATTTTGGAAAGGGATTGGATTTTTGAAAAACCATTCCCACCCGTTTACGGAGATCCGTGACATCGACCGACGATTCGTAAATGTCCTTCCCATCAAGCTCCAATCGGCCCTCAATGCGCGCGCCCTCGATCAAATCATTAAGACGGTTGAAGCATCGCAGCAAGGTCGACTTCCCGCACCCTGACGGACCGATAAACCCCGTAACCTGATTCGACGGAATCGCAAGATTAATATTATAGAGCGCCTGCGCCGCACCGTAATAAAAGTCGAGACCAGAAATCCTGATTTTGACTTCATGATCCAGCAGAGGCATGTGATTTGATTTGTCCTCTCTATCCCCTGTCTGAAATGACGAGGATACCGATGAA
>JBFJQA010000055.1:0-16259 GCA_041616875.1 Nitrospiraceae bacterium
CCCAGGGGCAAGGGCAGGGGCAAGGGAGCCTGCTACAGGCTCCCGATCATTTTTCGGAATTGTCGCAATGCATCAAGATCACCTTGCAACATTACTTCCGCCTGTGAAGGTTCGATAACCGCCACCTCGGGCACAGGCAATCGATCTACTGGCTTTAGTCGGTACATGTTGTTGCAGCATTCGTCGCAATAATATTCGAGATGAACTCCGGAACCTTCGTCAAGATCCGTCCATGGTACCGGATCGACGTCATTAACCGGAACCCACATTGCCGCAAGCTTGAACACTTGATCCGATCCACACAACGGACAAGTATAGATACTCATGATTTCAACCTCTCAAACATTGGCGACAAGGGTTGCCGAAGCAAAACCCCGATAACCGCATGCACTGTATCCGACATCTCCGAGCACTGCGCCGCCAAGTATCTTTCATGGTCTGGCCATACGTGCACCACGTCACCGCTGAAGGTGCGCCACAACGCGATCAGGTTCTTACGCTGTCGCGAATAATGCACAGTATGCCCATTGACCAGATCGGAGCCCGATAGAAGTCTAACCCCGTGCAAAATGTCGCGAGCATATCGACTATGGTTGTCTTGCCGTAGTAACTCAGCCTCGACACGGCACGCCAGATCGAGATAAGGATTACTCATGACGTAACCCCAAGGGTAATTGCTTAGGCGGATCTCTTAATAGAAACCGCCTATATATGATCGTGTGCCAGCCAAAAAAGTGAGTATACAACCCGCCACGTGGGCCACGTGTCCAGAATTCGACAGGGCAATCCCAATCATAGAGATCGAGTACGAGATCGATAGCAGATTTCCCGCTATGCGCGAGAACATCTTGATACCCTTCGATCGTATCGAAGTGACGGGAAAGCGTGTCCGTAATGCGCCAGCACACTTGATAACGATACATGCGGGTCCCATTCGGCATGCGCCCCACCAGGTGCGCGTCAAGTTCCGGAAGCCTATGGCTGCGAGCACGCGATCGCCTACCCATGGATCTTCCTCCCGATGTCGCCTGCCACATGATGACGCAGCACAGTGCCCGCGGGCAATGCCCGTACCCATTCCCGAAGCTTGGCGCCGTCATTCCCGAAACCTGATCCACGCTGCGCGAGGTGGCGCCAATGCAATGCAACATTCCCTCCCGCCGCGTAGCATCCGCCGCGCTCCGGAGATCCGACACGTTTACGCGCAGCGCCGTGGGCTTCGAACACGATCACATAGCCTCGATCCGCACGCGCGCACAAAGGGCCCTTGCGACCACCGCAGTTCGAACACGTCACTCCCTGACGTGGATCGGTCACAGCTGGACATTGCACGAACCGGGACCCGTGCTCGGTCCATACCTTGCGGCCTCGGATTACTTCGGACGACGCGGCCAGCACAACAGGGATCCCACGTTTGACCGCACGCGCAGCACTACGCGTGTCATCCGCCGACCAGTTGACGACGGTCACAGGCTCGCCACGTGCCGCACGCCGAAGATATCGCGCATGCCAGCGCGACGGCGGAAAATGGGTATAGGTGAATGCGTGACCGTTCGTGGGCACTGCACCGAGTACCGCATCGAAGTATGCCCAATCGATGCGATCCGTACCTTCGGAATCCGCAGGCATGAGCGGACATGATGAGGGACAAGTCCCGTACATGGTACCCGCGCCGCTACGATAGGTAACGGCACAGCCAGAAGTCTTTTTCGCTCTGCTCTCATTCGTCATGCTCAACATGATCAAACCCTTTTTGAAGTGAACAATCCTACTAACGCGAATGCGACGATGACGGCGCCAGCGCGCCGCAATCTTGATGGTACTCCATACGGATCGCGGCCTCGGCTGCGCGCAGATACCGCGCTAAAGCCTCGATGCCGATCTCCGGGTTATCCTGATTCTTCGCCCAGCACGCGCGAACCGATTTCAACGCGGCCTCACATGCCCGATCATGTTTCGAGTATTCCATGATTAGATCATCCCGTTATCCGCAAAAGAAAAACTCTCGCCAGTTGCGACGATAATGTGATCGAGTACGCGCACGTCCACAAGCGCACATGCTTCCTGGATCCGTGTTGTGATGCGTCGATCTGCAGCGCTGGGGGTGGTGTCACCGCTAGGATGATTGTGCCCGATCACGATCGCTGCCGCATTGTGCGCCATGCAGCGTTGCACGATGGTTCGAGGGTATACGTTAGCGGAGTCTATAGTGCCACGGAAAAGGATTTCATCCGCGATCACTTTGTGCCGCGTAGTCAAATAAACTACTGCGAACGCTTCGGATTTTTCCGCACCGATTAACCCAAACATGAGATCCCGCGTAACAAGGGAATTCGTCAATTGACGTTTCTCTGTATACACGTGTTCGCGAACCATGTTCAGGAATTGATCACGGACCTCAACCACATCCGCGACACGATATCGACCGTTATTTCCTTTCGTGTAAAGCATTATATCGATCCCTTTTGTGTGCTTCGTCATTCACTCAACCAACGCACATAGTATTAGACAATGTGAACCGAAAGTTGATTACCGTTTGTTAATCTTTTGTTAATGGTTTCGATGTAAGCGTGCCATCGGATCCCATGACAAATGGAACATGCACCAAACCGATCCGAAACCTGAAAGTATGTAAACTTTTAGTGCACAAATGATACACTGTGACCGGGTCGCAACATATGAAACCGTGGGAACCTGGATCTGGGAAGCTAAAGTCTTCAGCAGAAAACTGTACGTACGCACAGTGCCGCGACAGCTCGAGAACTCGAGCTCCGCGATCGAAAAATTGAACACCCCCTTCAGCCTAGAACATCATCAGCAGCAGAAATTTTTTTTAGCCAGCACCCTCGGCTTCATCAACACCCCAGACCAGCACCCTTCCCTGCAACCCTCTCCACCGCGGAAGTCAACTCGAAAACTCCTCACGCGAGAAGCCTTCCACCAGCGTTCACCTCTTCCTCGCCTCAACTTCCCACGGCCCACTGCATCCTCCCATTGGCCCAAACCAACACCTTGAGACCAAGACCCTGAGAAACCTCCTGTCGCACCGTAGCCACTTCTGACAACGTCTCAAACCCGGAGCCAGGCTCTCCGCAACCCTCTCAGTCCTGCCACGACTCCGAACCCACTGAGCCCTTCCAACCTGGAGCACCACGAATCTCTCACACCATCTTTGGGCGCGTAAGCGCGAGAGAACAGAGAGGATGAAGCGAGGATAAGAAGCTTCACCACCATAGCAGGATGCTTCGGGTTCAGAGGTGCGATTTTTCCGGGAGCATATCCACATATTCTTGCGAATACCCCCCCCCTATTATTTTCTTCTAGGAACTGACAATACAACAAAAATTCACGTAGGGATGTAGGGCACGTAGGGCTTTTTTGTAAACATTTACTAGGCTGAAAAAAAAACACTCTAGGATTTTTTATTGTAACAGAGATTTTTTCCATGGGTCACTTTGGAGGAAAAAGCCCTACGTGCCCTACGTCCCTACGTAATACCCGGTACAATACTAACTTTCCTTGATATTTATTTTTCAAGAAAAGGGAGTGTCAGGTTTTGGGATTGGCATACGCCAGTGCCTTAGCCCGTATTGCATGCTGTTCTGGCGATGCCCACTCTCTGTTCGATGATGTCGAGTGAGCCACCGAGACACGTGCAGCATGTCGCTCTGGGTGGGCCGAATCACGCCGGCAGCAGCCAGTATCTCCGTCATCGTCCACCATCGGGTCATATCCGTGCGCTGCGGTGTGAACGGCCCGAATGCTGCCAGGACCCGCGCTACGGCGGGATGCTCGGTGGCCCCCTCAAACTCCACCCTGGCGCGCTCCAGGACCACCTCTTCCTCTTCGAGAGGCCACCATTGCGCCCCCTGCAGGTAGTAGGCCCACGCTTGTGCCCAGAGCTGCCTTACATCGATTTGCAAGTACCGTGGGTCGATCATCTGGAGCTCGAAGGCTAGGAACCGACGCGCCCCTGTGGGGTCAGCCAGGAAGTCCACACTGTTGACCGTGCCCGCGTACACACTGCGTCGTTGCCACCGTGAGATGGCTCGCCCATAGGGCACCCGATACTCATCGTGCTCTTCGCTCAGGAACGCCTTGATACGCGCCAGGTCTGCTTTACGGAACGTGGCGTCAATCTCACCCAGCTCCACGATCCACCGCCCGGTGGCTCGCATCACGGAATCCTTATCCGCTGGGTCTAAGGTGACCCCCTCCTTGTAGTACCTGCGCAGTTCATTTGGGATGAGCCACCTAAGCCACTTGCCCTTTCCCCTCCCTTGGTCCGAGAGCATCACGAGGACGTACTCAAACTTGACCAGGGCATCCGTTCTGGGGCAGTGCACCAGACCATCTGCCGCGGCCACAGCCTGCACCAGCCACCGGAACACGGAGATGTTGCGTGCATGCTCATGCCGCTCAGGTACCTCGAGGCAGGTAGTGAGCTCGGCAATCCGGTCAACCCCGTCCCACTGCGGCAGTTGCAGCAGGTACTCCGCGACAAAGTTGCGAGGAGACTTGCGACAGACCTGCCCGACGTAGTTGTCAATGCGCTCCCGTGACATCTGGGTACGGGCGGCCAATGAGGAGATCTGCGCAAGAATGTCATCGGCCTCGCCGTCCGAGTCACCGTGATAGTCCGCCCATGGGAAATGAGCCAAGGGCTGCTTGGTGTACGCATCCATCTGCAATCGGATGCCATAGTGCTGCAAGAGCACCTCGAGGTTCTGGATGGTGGGGAGCAGGGCTTCAGGGTGTCCTTCCAGGCTAAGCTTCACATCAGGGAACTTATCCCAGGGCACGGGCTGCATGGGGTCAACGTTTTCAAGTTCTACCGGTCCTACCCCAACTATTGCCGAGGAGGTCTCTGTCGACACATCCCCAAGAGACCCCACTTCAGGTCCTACCAGTCCTACCCCGCGCCCTCCCGCATTCTTGCTTGCGCTCTTGCGTAGCGAGCGCAGCATGTCCCGCAGCGCTTTCATGCTGGTTCCGGCTTGGTGCTTCAAGCTATCGAGCACCAACTGGGTATCCAAGGGGTCGAAGTGACCCTGGGCGAGAGCGGTCAAGACCTCCCTTACATGCGCCGTATTCCCCGGCGTCACGCGGCCTATGGCGTTGAGCAGGAGTTCCACGGGTGTCTGAGTGGCCAGAGCGCTACCCGCTCCGCTCTCCCCCTCTCCCTCTCCCCATCTTGTCCCCCCAGATCCGGCCCTCAGTAACTCCTGCCCCACGAGAGAGGTGAACACCTCGTCCGGGGAGCGGATGAGCCCCAGCTCGGCCTCAGCCTGCCTGAAGGCGGCGCCCCAGTCCCCTCGTGCGGGCCCACACAGGCGCATCACGTCGAAGCTGTCACAGGGGCGCTGGATGCCGTCCTCACCGGGCTCGTGGAGCGGATCTCCATCGTAGAACGACCAGGCTTTCCCTGCTGCCGGGTTGACCTTGACTCCCGGCGCCACGTCCGGGTCCTCGAGCCAGCGCCAGCGCTCCTCACCGTCGCCCTCGAAGTGACTGAACCCGTAGCCATGCTCCTCCAAGACCTCGGCCAAGGGGCGCTCGGCATTCCAAGTGCGCACGACGGCGTGCTGGAAGTCGCCCCCGTTGGCGTTCGCCGCGTGTGCAGCCCGGAGTTGATATTCCACAGGCAGTGGAGGTATCCTTACGACTCCTGGCAGTGGGTAGCCTCCGGGCGGGTGTGCTTCCCCTGAGGCCGGGGTGACCGGTGAGATGTCGTTGCTGCGGGTTTCGATCCCTTTACCGTCGGCGGCGAGGTCTCGGCCCCCCTGCACCCCGGCCTCGCCAGGCCTTTGTTTCACTCCCTCGTTGCTTGGGGACGCCAACAACCCGATACGCCGCGGTAAGACATCTTGAAGAGCCTCTCCTCCCTCGCTGAGGTGTCTGGGAGTAGCGGTGTAGATAGGTTGATTGGCACTGAACGTGGCGGCATCCAGCTCTGGAGCCGCCACTTTTTTTCGCCATCGCGCCCACCGTGCCAGGGTGGACAGGAGCTGAGGTGTCTCGAGCCGGAACACTAGTCGAGCTCGAGCTCCAGGCTTGAGTCCATGGCTCCCGGTGAGCATCACCACGCACTGCGCTGCACTGAGTTCAGGGACCTGCCACGTCTCCAGGATGGCCTGTCCCACCTCCTCCGGTGACGAGCGCCAGTCCACCTCGACGGGCACACTGTCTGCATCCAGGATGAGCCACTGAGTCCACCGCTCGGCGTAGATGGTGGGGT
This sequence comes from Nitrospiraceae bacterium, assembly GCA_041616875.1. Classification (GTDB taxonomy): domain Bacteria; phylum Nitrospirota; class Nitrospiria; order Nitrospirales; family Nitrospiraceae; genus JBFJQA01. The sequence continues at coordinate 6,239 of JBFJQA010000055.1, forward strand.
GCGTGCCGCCTTTCTTACGGCGTTGGATGGGGGAGGTGGTCCAGGGTTCGAGAATCGGGAGACCCTGCACCAGGCAACTGTGCGGGTCGTGCCTCAGGTGCTCGAGTAGTGCTTGCATCTGCGCAAGCGTGGTGACCCGGTGCACACGGTGCGTGTACCACGTCGCCAGGTCATAGCTTCGCTCTGTGCGCGAGCCGTCAGCGCGCCAGATGAATTGCTTGGTGAGATAGGGAGCGGGACCCCCTGCAGGGTCTACCGCGGTGAGGACGAGCAGGTCATCAGGAGTATAAGGGTACGTGGTGTCCGTGGAGCGGTGAGGCTCGACACCTGATGCCTGGGAGAGGGGTTCAGTCGCCACGTGGGTTCTCCCATTCAGTCACAGCCTCGACCTATGCGTCCCGAGTCATCGGGATCAGTGAATACCCTCCAGTGTCGCCAGCCTTGAGGGCAATGGAACCCCCATTCGCGAATGCGTGGACCGGTGATGAAGATAGTGGTGGGAGCCTTTGCGGACTCTTCATCGCCCCATTCAATGAAACCATGGACCCCCTTCACATGCCCTTCCCAAGGAAGTACAACCAGTCGATGCGGGGTCAATGGATCACGTAACCGCCAGCGGCGAGGGAAGATGATCTGTGAACTCTTACAAGACACTTCGATGAAGGCGCCTTGCACGCAGTAGGATAGAGACCACCAGGGATGGTCATGCTCGGCTCGGTCATCATCGGAGCCGAGATACCGGTGCACGTAGACGTTGCAGAAACGATTGCGCGGTATCAGGTACCAACGCAACATGTAATTGGTGCCGATAACTTTGCCAGGTGGTTTGCTACAGACGTAGCGAACGAGCCAACGGCACAGCAGATTGAATGCATCGGAGATCGGACGAGAAATACAGCGCATCTTTCTCCTCCATAGGCGGAAAGGGAGCGGGGTTGAAGTTACGCGCTAGCGGGCCTTTACCAGCATCGTGGCAGAGCGATCGAGCACTTGAGTGCCAGCCACGACGTGGTTCGTCACAGTCAGCGTAGCGCCAGCCTTGGCAGTAGTGACCCAGATATGAGCCGTTGTCAAGTTGGTCGAGATCTGGGGAGGAGGAGGCGTGCGGTTGTACGTCTTCTTGATTACAGACGTGATACCATCACCGATGGCGCCTCCACTAGAGATGGTCCACGCGCTTTGCGAGACCTCGGTTTCTCCGATGTCATCAAGCCATTTCTGCCAGTTGAACCCCACCACCACGATGTCATGTTCATCGATAGGCGAGATCTGCGGAAACTCTTCCGCATCGGGCAGATACTTGATCCGTGTAACCATTGTGATCAGGTCGGGTCAGCGATCTCTTGATCGTGTGCCGGCACCGTCACCGTGCCACCGGAGGTCAGAGCCAGCGATGCACACGTTGTCACGATGGTGAGAACGGCTCCGTCATCGTAGGCCACGTGAGTCGCGGTACCTGTCGTCGTCACCGGCACATCGGATTGCTGGGTGATGGTAACCTTACGCCCGCTCACATCTCCGTTCGCGATCGTGAAGTCGCCATTGCCGTCTCCGGGGGTGAGGGCCACGGAGGCCAGAGTTGCGGCAATCGCCGCGGTACGGTCTGCGGGCTCGGAGGCGCACACGCGCTGGATGACACTGGTAGCGGTGACATCTAGCGCACCATCCAACACTGCGTCCTCGACTTTTTTTGCCATGGTGGCGTTCCTTCTAAATGATGCAGCGCCGGTTCAGTTCATTCCATTCGCACCGAAAGAGCGATCAGCCCCCCGGCTTCGAGGTCTTGAGGTCGTGCTTGAGGCTCGCGGGAGCGGCCACCTTGGGCCGGAGGTCCCGTTCTCCCGTGGGCACCTTGCCGTCCGTGTCCTCGGCCCAACCATTGCCGACGAAGTACTTGCCATCCTCCTCGCTCACGAGTCGTACCTCGTCCTTCAGGAGGTGACCGTAGGGGTCGTGCTTGATCCCGCTTTCCTCGAGCACCTTGATCCACATCTGTCCAGCTGGCGCCTTGTCCATCATGTTACGACCTCCTAAGTCGTTGCTTTGTCACGTGATAACGACAATGAGGCGCACGGGCGCCATCACATCGATTGTCCTGCCTTCGGTGGGTGAAATCAAGGCAGCGGGGTTATAAGGGCTCGCCGCGTCAATCGTGTGCAGATGATGCAAGTCATTGATTGACAAGTTCAAAGCTGCGGTGAGCACTACACCGTCTACGGTGTGCCCATGCAGCAAACTGTCTGGAACCAGTACCCACCCCCCGGTCAGGACCAGGTTCTCATCCAGCGCATGAGCATGTAGGAGGTTCCCCACACTCAGTTGCTGGGCCTCTGAGAGGGTCACCTCTTCGAGCGTGTGAGCGTGGTCCAGGTCGAACACCACCAGGGTGCCGCTGAACGTCGCGGTGGGGGACTCGAGCTCGTGGGCATGGTCCAGGGCATTGACTACCAGCACCCCGGCGAACGTGGGGACGGGGGCATCGAGGGTGTGCCCGTGGAGCAGTTCCTGTACGTCGAGGTTCTCGCCAGTGGTGAGGGTCAACTCATCAATAGTATGGCCATGGTCCAGAGCATCGACAACCAAGTTGCCGGCGAACGTTGGAGTGGGCGAGTCGAGCGTGTGAGCATGATCCAGTGCCTGCACGATGAGATTGTCCCCGGCACTCAGTGTCACCTCGTCAAGGGTGTGCGTGTGATCGAGGTCATCTGGTAGCAGGTTGCCGGCAAACGTGGGAGTGGGGGAGTCGAGCGTGTGAGCATGAAGCAGGTCATCTACGCTCAACACGTCCGCGGCCACGAAGGAGATGAGAACGGTGCCTGAGACGGGGACGTTGCCTGAGTCCTCTACTGTCCAAGCACTGAGCACCTGAGCCAGGGACAGGGTCTCATCTGCAGTGATGTTGTAGGTGCCGGCAATCGAAGTGAGATCAATCTCGACCAGGGTGTCAGACACACGGGTCACTGCAGAGGCAGGAATGCCCCCTTTGATCCCGTCCCACCCGTTAGGGTCCACATCCCGGTCACCATCAATCGCATTGATGATGTCCTGTCGGATGGCACTGAAGCCACCCGAGAAGAAGTGGAACCAATGGGTCGTGTTCACGGAGCGCTAATCCACGTTCCACCGTTCAATGTACGAGGCTTCTTGTACAAGGCTTTCGAGCATAGGGTATGCATGTCCGGCACATCGATGACCCCGGCTTTCTGGTACACTTCGAGCAGGTCCATGAAGTCATTGAAGTGCGGTTCAAAGTGATACAGCGCTCCTGCAGCAGGCACTGAGTCGTAGTTCGCAGGGACCTCCACAGTCTCAAAAAGGTGCCCATAGAAGAACACGGAGGTGCCGAATAAGATTGCGTACTCGAGCACTGCTTTCCACTGATTGAAAGAGTGTCCTTCTCCAAAGGCAAAGCACCCTACCTCGTAGCGGTCGGGCACCAGTGAATCCCCACACAAAGGGTGAAAGGCACACCACCTCGAGGCGACGCCGCGGCACAAACGTATGTTGGGGTAGTTCGCCACCATGAATCCCTTGACGCGCGCGTCAGATTGATTCTCCGGCAGTGCATAGTATTGAACCTTGCCGGGTCCCCACAGGCCGTAGGTCTCCTGCTGGTCGTAACAGAACCCGATCTCGGTCTGATAGGAGGCGTTGTCCTGGGTGATTGCTGCCATGCCCCCTACAGGGTGCGTCTTGGAGTGCGCCACATGTACCCAGGGAACAGAGTTGTTCTTCAAGTTAGTCAGCTGAGTCCGTTCACCTTCGGTGTCCGTGGAGGCTTCAGTAATGACGCCGTAGCCTGGAAACTTTTTCGGCGTCATAGCCGGCTCGGCTTCGTTCACGATATCCACGTTCGAAGAGTCGAACCCGATGACAACCTGTGGTTTGCTGTAGTGGCCGAGCTCTAAAGAGTCGAGGTAGATCTCATCATTGACGGTAAACCCGCCGAATTGAATCTGCATCGAACGCATGGGTCCTGCGCTAGCATCAAAGCCCGTAGTACCATGAGAACGGTTCCAGGTCATCCAGGGTACTGGCTTCAGTCCAGTGGTAGGGCTCGAGTCCGTGCCCAGAGGACCGGATGCGCTCCAATACAAGGGATCTGCGAAATGGATTTGGACATAGTTCCAAGAGTACTCTCCATCTTGTTCCCACCCGTCGAGTAGATGATTGTTATTGACAACGACGTGATGGTGTTCTTGTTCAGGAGTTGGAGAGCCGACAAAGGTGGCACCAGTTTGAGAACGTAGAAAGTAGACCTGCATGTTCGCGGTCGCTGACATCTTGTTCAGGTCGTTCCATTTGACTCGTATCCAGATGCCCAGTTTTTGACCGAATACGTCATACCCGAAGGACGGGTACTCGTTGGAACTGCGGATTCGAATGGATCCTGTTTTCCCGTTCCCGGTTGTTGCTTGCAGGTCATTGTTATCCGCGATAGTGAGCTTGAGCGCACCCGTGCCGCGGATGGAAGGCGTAGCCACAATACTGGGGGTGACAGCGAAGTTGCCGTTGTTCCAAGGCAGTGTGTTTGTCTCGGGCCACACCGGAGACCCATTCGTGCTCCAATCGATGAGCGTCTGAGGCTCTCTTACAAGATAGTGACTCATGGCGCAGTACCCAGCACCTTGTAGAAGATGTACACGTCTCCAGCTGCATCGCTGGCCTGTATCGTGACACCATTTTCGAACTGCACGCCCCACTGCATATTGAAGCTACTTGAACGAGCGAATACCGGTTCCGATCCACCTCCTAGGGCAGCAGCATCGCGAAGAGAGATTGTACCTGCGTGGCTTGTGTTGGTTTCCATGCCGAAGATGTAACAAGGAACGCCAAGGCTCAGTGGAGCTCCGATAGCTTGCTCCGTAAGGTCAGGGGCATCAAAACGAAGGGTCTTGACACCGGTAATGTTGACCAGGTGCGCATTTGCGCTCCCTGCGTCCCGTACCGGTGGGTCTACGTCCGTGCTGACCGGGAGAGGATTGGTTGAGGAGACCGGTCGGACGGTGCCGCCATCATCGAATTCGATCTTACTGTGTGGGCTGTGAACCCCGCCGTTGTCCGTGGAACGCCACACATAGACTGTCCCGTCATTGGTTACGTTGTCAGCCATTCACGTGGCCCTCATCAGTTGATCCAAGTAGCGCCTGTCAATGTGATTCTTAGCTTCTTGCCACTGAGCGTGGTTTCTGTCAAGACGGCAGACGCATCGAACACCGCTGAGGCCGAAGCCAAGGTCACCTCGTCAATGGTGTGAGCGTGGGTGAGCTCGTCAATGGTCAGGGTGCCGGCGAAAGTGGCTACAGGAGCATCTAAGGTATGCGTGTGGTCCAGGGCATCGACAACCAGGTTGCTTGCTGCTGAAAGCGTGGGAGCCTCAATTTCGTGAGCATGGTCCAGGGCATCGACAACCAGATTGCCAGCAAACGTAGGTATAGGGGCATCAATACTGTGGGCATGTAGGAGGTCATCAACACTCAGTAATGCTGAGTCTGCCGTTGTCGGCAGGAATCCCTCCATTCGATGCGGTTGGAAGAGATCATACCGACTTTGGGGGCGAACGAGATAGGCAATCTCAGCGGGAGCAAGTCTACGGTTCCAAGCCGCTACAGCCCAGATCCATCCTGGCCAGGTATTAGAAGAGGCAATAGATGTTCCTTGTCCCACTGTGAATTTCTGTATCGTGTTTACTGCTGGAGCACTACCTGCAAACGTAAGAGTTTGAGATGCCCCATCGATCCATATTTGCACTTTTTCCGCGTTGGTGGATTGATTGACATCTACTCGTAACGCCCAATGGAACGGACGGTCCACCGGAAGAATAGTGCCCAAGTTGTAGCAATATCCAGTCGAACCTACGTAAGCAAGCAACCCACGAGTTGCGGACCAGTTAGACGCTAGGGACCATCCTGATGTAGTGAGATTCCCGAACAACCCAGCATGTACTTTTAGCTCGGCAGTAGGGTAGTAGGCCCAACCCGCAATAGTGAAAGCAGATCCAGTGGCAACGTTGTTACCTGAATCCCCATAACTCCCTCTCTTGTAGGGGCCGATTGTGCCGTGTGGGCCTATGGAAAAAGAAGTGCCCCCTGTCATGTCCACCTGAGTTGTGAACGCATAGGGGGGATGCGGGGTCAGATTATATCTTTTTGAAAGAAGATTTCCTCTTCTTCGATTATCTAACCAGAGGAACTTGCAACCGTTTGCGACGGGGGATGAAGAGTTGAATCCTGCACGCCCTGTTGGGGCACGCCCATCATGTCTGCGCCTTGTCCCCCATACGAGATTTGTCACACCTTGACGCCTTGGAAAGTTACCTTGTTATTTGTGCCAGTTGCATGCGTGATTACGCCGGTATTATTGTTCACCACTACGCCCCAGGTGACTGGCATCCATCCTCCAAACGCGGCAGCTAAGCTGACCGGTCCCCACACGTAGTTCTCATTGGACGTAGCGTCTACCGTGATCACACGCAGTAAGGGAAAAAGCCCTTCTTCTCCATCTGCGGTATATGCGGAATTGGTACCTGAAGCACCCGCGGTGAAGTTGGTACCGGCATCGAAGGTGCCGTAAGCATAGATGTCAAAGGTGCTCCCGTTGGTGGGGCTAGCGCCCACCTGGATAGATCCACCAATGAGTGCGTCCAGGTAAAGATTTACCGCATTGGATACTGAAGCAGATTGTCTCCAAGAGCCGCTGGCCAGGCTCGTCATTGTAATGGTGATGTTTTCAGGGCTGGCATAGACAAGAGGCATGGTCTAATCCTCAACCGTTATCACGCGCCACTATCCAATCGGTCACAGTCAGCTGGGTACCTGCACCGAACAGCACTTCAGCTCTGGACAGTGGTCGTGTCCTTGCATCCAAGTCAGAGAGCAGGTCTGTGTAATTCGATGGGAACAGAGCTCTAAATCCTGGTCTCGCCCAGTTGAGGTCGTCTTCGGTGAATGCAGCGATCTCCAATAGAGCTTTCACCGCTTCGAGATGCCCCTGAGTGAACTGTCCGCTCGGGTTGAACCTTGTTGGGTACTTCAACATCAGTTCCGCAATGACCCGTGGAGTAAAGGGCGCCCCAATTGTCTCTCCTCCCTTGTTTCCGGGGCCCGAGTTCAAGAGGTCTACGAGCTTGTTTACATTGCTGATAGCAGCGTACCCCATCGCCAGGGGGTCTTGAGTGACCTCGTTCTTTAGCGCGGTGAGGTGTGTTTGATTGGTGCGATCGAAAGGCATGAACTTGCCTCCTTACTTCAGTTTTGGACGCGCCAAAGCTCCCTCAAATCGAGGAAGGGTTCGATACGGAGGTAAGTGTGCGAGAGATGGAGGCAAACGGCAAGAATTACGGTATGCCTGGAGAATGACGAGGGCTTCCTCAAGTTGAGTAGATAGAGTGCTCAGTTGAATAGACAGGGAGCTTTCGAGTTCGAGAATCTCGAGGCGGGTCCCGGCTATTGTGTCAATAGCCTGTTGTGCTTGAGGATGAGTGAGTTGAGCGGTCCCTTCACGAATAGCCAGGACCAGCAAGGTACCGAGGAGAAGAGAACGAGGCATCGTGAGACTCTGCGTCGAAATACCTCACAGTGTAGAAGGTTTTGGGTCAAACAGCATCTTCCCGGTTCAATTCCTCCTCCCACAAATTTCGCAGGCGGCGGAACCTGCTGTGCCAATACCGCGGCTTGAAGTGATCGTGGATTTCCTGGATATCTTGCGCCACTCTCGCGAGATCGCCTGCAATTCCTGCGGCCTGCAAAACGTCCATTTCCTCGGCTGCTTTCCCCTCGCAGCGCCGAGCATCCTCGTCGGTCATCAGCCACCCGATCGCGCAAGACAGCCCATTAGGCCCGCGATACCTGCAGTCGCCGTCCTCGCTAAAGCTCTGCACCTTTTGCCGCAAGCAGTGCGCCGCGCAGTCGTCGATAAGCCGCAGCTCGTCGCCTTCTCGGTATTTCAGCTTTGCCATGATTGTCTCCTAGAAAAAATCCGGCTTCGCCACGGCGCGCGTCAGCGCCATCAGCCCTTGCTGGAGGTGTGTCGCACCGATAGACACCCATCGGCCATCCAAGCCTTCGCGCGAGCGCAAATCTTCCACCATTTCGCCGAGAGCATGCCCGAGCTCCTTGATCGAGTTCATCAGATCGATCTCATCCTGCGACAGTTCCCGATACCCGCTGATCTTCCGGTGTTGATTGTCCATCATTGCTCCTGTTCCGGTTGGTCCCCAAATTCGTTACGACTGATAAACTCCTTCATCGCAACGATCATGTCTTCGCGCCGCGCGTTCGATATGTAATTCATGCGGCCCTTGTCGCCGAAATCGAACACCAGCAATGCGAATCCTTGCCCCTCTAGCGCCTCGCTCAGAACCTCAGCGATTGCATTCATCGCGTCTCGATACTGTGCTTCTATTGGCTGCTTTGACATTCTGAATCCCCCGTTACCGCCCCTGCCCCATCCTCACCGGCTGTGCGATGTTCACGGCTTCCCAAGCGCGGGAGTGCGCGCGGCAAGCTCGATATCAACGAAAGCGCGAAACGAAACATGATTCACGTCGAGCGCTCCTTTGTGCGCGATGGTCCAGATATGCGCGTCCGGATATTCCTCGCGCACGAACTCGGCGGCATCCATCAAATCAACGGCGATCACATTCAGGCTACGATGCCGGGTGTATCGCTCGGAGTCCATTGATATTCTGACGCTGTAAATTTGCACGTTCATCCTCCTCCCACATGACCTTGTGGACGCTCATCAGGGTGTCTTGATACTGATGTTGTCCACTCTGAACCATCGTAGACAACCGGAAAGTACACCCGCTTATGAGTCCACAAACTGAAAGGAACTCCTTCTTCCGTCCCAAATCCATCATTGAACTTTTCATCCAACTCTTCTTCAGAAAGAGTGCAGCTTACTACGTCCTCGAAGGTTTCCCCGTGGCGTCTCATCTCTTCTTCAATTAATTGCCGCCAAGTACTAATGCCCATTTGTTTATCCTTTCCTTCAGTCCCACCAGACCACCGCCCACACCAAGAAAGCGAGCCCGAATACAACGAGGACGATGGCCCAGTTGATGTCTATTTCAGTGAACACGGAGTCAACATTTAGGGATGAGGTATTGGACGATTGGAGGCCTCGATTGTGGAAGTTCCATTGAAGCTACTTTGGACTCCAAAACCTGAATTCTTGTTTTCAGTTTTCTTATCTCAAAATCCAAAACCCATGCCACAGAAAAAACACATCCAACTAGAATCAAGATGCATACCAGCTCTGACAAATATAAGGTCTTCCATGTTCTCACATCCATCTAGGAGGTGGACCCTGCCTTCCTTTCCGCCGTTCCGGTCCCCATACTTGTTCGTCTCTCATCTCTTCATCATCGATATCAGAGACCCAGTTGAGGACAGCTACAAGGCAGAGCACCACAGTGCATGCGGTGGCGATCACCCCCACCGCGATGAAGAACAGTAGATAGTTAGAGAGTTCAGGACACTGCATGGTGTCCCCCTTTGTCCACGACTTCGTCTTTCAGGACCTGACGAGCCCTCTGGCGTGCGTTCTGAATGACAGAAGGAGGAGGAGGCTCTGTGCTATGTCCCATAGAGACCAGCACTCGGGCTCGAGCAACACGCCGAGTGTGTTTGAAGCGGGGACGGTTCTTCTTCTCGTCCCAGATTCGAACCTCCAAGATCGAAGCATTGGCTGCCTCTACTCGGCCCAGCTGAGTGACCAGACTACCGAAAGCAACGATGACCCATTCGTACGACATTTCAAACCCCTTTTAACAACTATTCGAGGGGACATATCAACACACAGTTGAGAGGAAAGTCAACTGGGTAGATGTACACTGGCCGCATCTACCGATCAGGAGACAGAGAGTGGATGACCTACGAGACCGGTTTGACGCGGTATTAGTGTCTCTCAAGGGTAATCTGACCTCTCTAACTTCTATACGTCGAGCTCTGGATGCCGCGCCACCGGTGGAGCCCCCTCCGGTAGAGCCCCCTCCGGTCGAGCCGCCACCGGTGGAACC
>JBFJQA010000056.1:0-16064 GCA_041616875.1 Nitrospiraceae bacterium
AAACGTCGGTGATTCGTACTAGTGTCGAATGGAAGGGACACCACGGAAAGCCAAACTGCTCATCGAATGGCGAGCCACACAATCACCAACACGATTGTCAGAGCAAATCCAGCCCCCGCCGTTTGGAAAGGATTCTCGAGAAATTTCATGACGGCACCTTCGTTAGAATTTTTTGCACTTGGGTTCTTTACGCATGGGGTTGTCTACAGGAGGTAGAAGCAGATTGTCAAGGGTTTCACTCGTGTCACCCTCTCCATGGAAGGGAAACACCGGAGTGATCGTGAGCGCGCGTCTTCGTGCCTCACTAGTCTTTCACCAACCGGTCTACCACTTCACACAGTTCGCGGACGGCAACGGCCGACTGGGTCAATGCCGCACGCTCATCCGGCGTGAGGTCATACTCAACTATTTGCTCTGCTCCTGCACGTCCAAGCTTGACCGGCACCCCAACCACGACGTCATGCAACCCATATTCGCCGTCACAGTGAGCGGCGCAGGGCAGGATTCGTTTTTGGTCCTTCATGATGGCCTCCACCATCTGTACGGCGGCCGCCGATGGAGCATAGAAGGCACTCCCGGCCTTGAGCAGCTTCACGATCTCCGCGCCCCCGTCACGCGTGCGCTGCACCAAGGCCTCCAACCGATCTTTTGCAAGCCACTCGGCAAGGGGCCTCCCCGCCACGGTCGTGTAGCGTAACAGCGGCACCATGGTATCCCCGTGCCCGCCAAGGACCATCGCCTGCACGTCAGTGACCGAGACGCGAAGCTCCTCAGCGACGAAGGTTCGCAGTCTAGCAGAATCCAGCACCCCTGCCATTCCCACCACACGAGCCTTCGGCAACCGACTCACCTTCCTGGCTACATGAACCATCACATCGAGTGGGTTTGTCACCAGCATCAGAATGGTGTCGGGCGATCGTGTGACAAGCTCCTTCACCACGCCGGCCACAATCTTGGCATTCGTGCCCAGCAGCTCATCGCGGCTCATCCCGGGTTTCCGAGGCATCCCAGAGGTGATCACCGCCACGGCCGACCCTGTCGTTTCGTCATATCCGTTTGTCCCGACGATCCGCGTGTCGTACCCACAGACCGGTCCCGCTTGCGCGAGGTCCAGCGCCTTCCCTTGCGGCATTCCCTCTACGATGTCCACCAATACCACATCGTAGCAGTTGCTCTCCGCCAGCCGCTGCGCGGTCGTCCCGCCGACATTCCCCGCCCCAACCACTGTGACCTTCGGTCGTGCCATAGCGTCACCTCAGAAAATCACCTTACCAAAGCACTGTGCCCTTGCCGACTCGTCCACATCCCATCGAGGCATCCGTCTCGCCTGCGCAGGCACTGCTGAGATCCTTCCGTGCATCTCATCCCGTATGCTCCGTCCATCCGCCGACCTTGAAGTTGATCGTGCAGACAAAATTATCACCCTGGTAGAAGTTGACCTTGATTTTTTTCTTTCCATAGATCTTGGAAAGGAACTCCTCCGGATTCTCAATTAAGTCTTGGTACTCTCCGGCCGGGTAGGTCCCGAGTTCTTTAAAGGTCACAATCATGCCTTCTTTGACCTCTTGGAGTATTTTGACCCAGCAGCGTGGATAGATCTCCCAGAACTTCGCATCGATTTCTTCTTTCGTCGGTTCACCCCGCTGCTCGCCTGGCCCCACACTCTTGTTGGCAAACTTCGCCTGACGTCGGACGTAGGGGTATTGGTGTCCGGTAAAGAGCTTGTAGAGCCATGGTGGGACGACTTTTTCTTGCGAAGGATCTGACATCGTCCAGCTTTCAGAGAATGGGTCCGGAAGTAGACCACGTCCCGGCGGGGCAGACCGAGCCTTCTCCCCCGCGGTTCCGCGTGACGCCCGCTCTACGCCGTAAGGCGTTGATATATCCTTGGCAGCCGTTCAGGCAATGACGCGACGCGATCGATGATCATATAGCGGACTTCGCCATACATCCGCCGGAGATAGTTGTCAGCATGCGCATCCACTGTGATGCAGAAGGGATGCACGCCTCGCATGCGACCCTCCCTCAGGGCCATCTTGGTGTCTTCCAGGGAATATTCGTCGGCGTACCCGTCATCCAGCGGTTTGCCATCGCTGATGAGGACGAGCAGCCGTACCTTGGCAGGCTCCTCCATCACCTTCCGCACGGCATGCCGAATGGCCGCCCCATCCCGATTTTGATGACGTGGCTCCAGCGAACCAATCCGGTTCGTCGCCCGTCCTCGGCCTGACTCGCGAAAATCCTTGAGTATCACGAAGTCAACGTGGCGCCGCCCCTGCCCAGAAAACCCATAGACCGCATAGTGATCACCGACCGCTTCCAAGGCTTCGGTCAACAACACCAGCCCTTCCTTTTCCACATCAATGACCCGACGGCCGTCCTCTTGGATATGCCGGCTCGTCGACCCACTGAGATCCACCAAGAACGCAACTGCCACATCCCGTTCGCGGCGTTCACGCCGAACGTAGATTCGGTCGGTCGGCTCGGCTCCAGCCACATACTCCGCCCGCCGCCGAATGATGGCATCGAGATCCAGTTCTTCGCCATCGGCCTGTGCTGGCATGCGACGTAATCCGGGCGGACGGATGCCCTCAAAATAGCGACGGAGGAGCCGGACCACCGCTCCATGTTCTGTGAGCACGGCTCCAGCAAAATCCGACAAGCCTTCCGGCGCCGTCTGTTCGACTACGCGGCACCACCTCGTACGATAATCTTGAATCGTTCCATCCCATTCATCATAGGAAAAGGTACGGTCCGCAGATGGAACCTCCACATGCCGACCACGCCTTTCGTCCTGAACCGCCAGAAACTGATCTATGCGTGAATCAGGAACTGGCTCCAGCTCGGAATCCGAGGCGGCCCGAGTCTCCTCCATGAGGTTGCCTTGCTGTCCTTCCTCCACATGCCCCTGACGGTCGGGCTGGAGGCCCGAGGAGGGGAGAGTTCCTTGTTCCTGATCCTGGGTCATTTCAGCATCACCATCAGAAGCCGCCCGCCGCGTGATCAGGTTCGGATTCATCATGCCGCGATAGCCCCAGTTGGTGATCGGTTGATAGGCCCTCGATACTGCGTCCGAGGCTGACGGGCCAACCCCGGAAGGTGTTTCTGAAGCCCCTTCCGGCTCGTTGGCAGCATTACGTTGCTCGATCATCTCTTCAAGGTACACATAGAGCCGATCGGCAACACGCACTGACTCCTCTGCCTTGGCGTCAGGACGCCATAGCGTTTTGGCCACCCCCCACGCTCTCTCCACAACCTCCGCAATCGCATCCGGGATCGGGACCGTGCCTGGATCGTCTGAACAGAGTAAGAGGAGCGCATCCACCACCATTTCACGGACCGACATGCCGTGCGACAAGGACCTGGTCGTCACGGTGTCCTTGGCCAAGATCGCCAGGTCGGTGCGCAGTCCGGGGTATTCCCGTCGAAGATGATACTCGACCCTCGCATCTTCCAGGAGGGTCCACAGATCCTTGATGAGTGCGGGCTGGGGGTAGAGATAAAAGAGGTCCTCCAGACTCCGTACCGAGGCTTCCCCCTGTTGTTCCCTGTCGGGAATCGCACGCCCTGGCTCCGCTTTCGGAGGGGAAGACGAGAAAGGCGAGGCGTCATGCTCAGCACTCGAGATGGGAGGGGAGTGGTGGTACCGTTCTTGGATCGCCAGAATGAGGTCTGCCAGGTCGTCGAGATTGAACCCGTAGGTCCCAAATTCAAGATGCCCAGCCTCATGGGCGGCCATCACCGTATAGAGCCGGAGGTTTTCTTCACGCGTGGGATAATGCCGTAGAACAGACGGCAGCAGGATGGTCCTGCCATCGGCACTCACCGTGGCTCGCCGCAGCCCTTTGCCGTCGGCTTCCGCTCCGCTCGGCTCAGGCAGGGATTCAAGAGAGACATCCAGCCCACAGAGCCCCTCGACAAAGAGCGTGAGGGAACGGGCAATGTGCCGTAACGGGACTCCACTCATGGCTTCCTCAAGCGAGGCCAGCGCCTTCTTGGTTTCTAGCGCGAAGTACGCCTGCGCGCCTTCCGGACTGTATTCAAGCACCTCCATGCCGGCTTTGAACCACTGTTCGAACCTCTCTTTGGCTACGGCCACATCGCCAACCAGGCTCAACACCTCCGGGCATCGTCTCAGGTACACCAGCGCTGTCTCCGCGTCGCGCCCCGCGACGAGGTGGCCATACTGCAGAACGCGCAAGGCCCAATCCGGCGAGGGCATACGCCTTACCAACGCAGGAGATTCAGCCAGGAACGTAATCGCGGCTGGTGGCGATCGCTCTGCCATGGTATTTCCAAGCGCCACTACTTCTACTCTGACTTCCCTCTCTCCCAGTTCGCTCAGAATCATCGGACTCGTTCGGAAAAACTCCATGGTCCCCAGATAGTCGGTCTTGCCCAAACTGTTCTGCGTGATCAACTTCGTCCCAAAGGCGACCCAGGAACGGACCTGATCGAGAGGAAGCACTGATGCGACAGCAGGAACCTGGCGCAGGAATTCGATGCCCAATACAAAATCGACACGCGAAAGCTCCAGTCCAATTTCTGCCCACCTCGGCACTTCCACAAGGGGGAGCACCGTCACTAACTCGGGTGCCTTTCGGAAGAATTCCAGCGCCACATTCGAATCACTGTCAGCCAGGTCTAACGATATCGCCAGGACATGGCTTCGGGCCGGCACCTCTTCAATCACACCTAAGAGGAGCGGGCTTTCTTTGAAATACTTCATGGCCACGGCGCCGGAGGACCCGGCAAGGGCGATCCCCAGATCCAACCACGCCACGGCATCCGCCAGGCCGGCCCGACGCTGTAACTCCGGCATTGCCTCCACCGCCACCTGGGCAATTTTTTTTGAAGCGTCCCGAAGCTCATCCAGGAGATCGAGGATCAGGGAGGCGGATCCTCTCTGATGCAGTTCGCGAGCCACACGCTCAGCAGTCGGTTGGTCGAGAAATGCGCCCAGCCGTTCACGTACCACGTCGTGCATGCTCACGGTTCCAATCCCATCGGCTCACTGCCTAGGTGCTGTGAACCCACCATTGCTCCCGTTCCTCCTCTTCCTGCCAATCCGCCAAAGATCCTCAGATAAAGGAGCTGATTGTAAAGAAGGCGTGGGTGCTTGTAAACTGTCGGCCTCTAGGCCCCTTCGACGCTGCAAGAGAGGCGGCATCTCCAACCCAAGAGGACGCACCATGGCCGAACCGGATCAAGCGACCTTGGCAAGAATGTGGAGGTTTGTGAAAGGATTCGCTCAGAAGAGCGGGACCGCCTTTCATCCGAATCCCACGGTCACCGAGGCGGTCGTCAAGGGGCTCGCCGCCCACGTGGATGAACTCGGCAAGCCCCTGTGCCCCTGCAACTTCTATCCGGATAAACAGGCAGAAGCCAAACTCCGGCGTTGGATCTGCGCCTGCGATGAGATGCAGATTTACAAGTATTGCCACTGCTTGCTGTTCGTGCGGGAAGATGGCATGCCCATTACCGAGTATCTCCCGGAGGACCATGAAGGTCGAGAGATCTATGGGCTGATCCCAGATCCGACTCCCGACAAGGGCCGAGCATGCCGTCACAGGGCCACCGGGAGCGCATCAACCTCGGAGCGTCCGGGGACTTTGGTGTCTACGGAGTCCCAGGTCGAGCCGAAATCTTGACTGAACGGGTCCTCCGCTACTGCAGCGGGCTCCTCTGTTGTCTCGGTCTTGCCGTGCTGACTGTCGCGTTGATCGCCATGACTCCTCCCGTTCCCGCGAAGAGAGATCCAACGACCCTCCCCGTTTCGAGCAAACTGGCCAGTCGGCTCAAACACCATGTTGAGTACTTGGCCAGTCCTGATCTGAAGGGGCGCCAACCCGGCACGGCAGGAAACCGCGCGGCCGCAGAGTACATCAAGGAACGCTTCCGTGAAGCTGGCCTCACCCCGCTGCCGTCACTGGGCGGGTTCGGCCAACCCGTCACCCCAGAACTCGGAGACAATATAATAGGGGTCCGTGAGGCGACCACATCTCTCGCCTCATCACCCTGGCTCTTGCTCGGTGCCCACTATGACCACCTTGGGGGAAACTTTCTAGGAGCCGACGACAATGCAGCGGCGGTCGCCATTCTGCTCGAGACGGCTGACGCTCTCCCGTCTCTTGCGCATCACCATGTCGTGTTCGTGACCTTTAACACCGAAGAGCCGCCGTATATTCGGACGCCGCTCATGGGCTCCCAGCACTTCGTCGACCACCTACCCCTCGAAATCGGTGCCCCGGGAGGAATCCAGGCGGCCCTCATCATGGATTTGATGGGAGGCGTCCATTGGGAACCCCTCCGCGATGTCATCTTCGCAGCTGGGGCCGAGAAGGCCCCGAACTTGTATCGACGCGTCAAAGACGCGATTGCGCAATTCCAACCCGAGGGTGAGTGCGGACCGCCACCGGCAAGGGCAAGGGATGGAGAGCCTCTTTCTTGGACCCCTACGCCGTCTTCCACACCCAGCCCCTGCCACTTATCCGTTTTGCCCGTTGGCATGCATGTGATCGAAGAAATTCCCCTCGTTGGGCAGGTTTCCTTCAGCGATTACGATGCCTTTCGCAATGCCGGAGTCCCCTTCCTCTTTCTGTCGGCTGGTCGGACGCCACGGTATCATCAAACCTCGGATTTACCGGACACGCTGCACTATGAGCGGATGGCGGTCACGGTACGGTGGCTCCAACAGCTTCTGGGTGTGGTTGACCAGGATACAAGGCCCTACGAGTTTGTACCCGACGGGCTAGAATTTGCAGATGAAGTGGCAAGCTTTCGTCCGCTTGTGGCCAAAGCCGCTCAGTGGAACAGTCGGATCCCCAATACGTCCATGCTATCGTTTTGGAAGGTACAGCGTGACGACGAATGGCTTCGGCAATTGGATCCGAGTGTCACTTCCGCGGATGCCATCAAGAGGCTTGAGCGAATATCTCTCAGGATGCAGTGTTTGGTAGCCGATTTCCCCGCCTGTTTTTTGCTCTAGGGGCAGGTCTCCGCCTGGACGTACTGAAGAGCCGCGCAATCTCATCCACCAGAAACCGCGGCATGGGGTGGACACGTCCTCGCTTGGCGCGCATGCGGACACCGTCTCCAGACGGAACCACAGTACCAATGCGCATTGCCTGTATCCCAGCTCTGGAGAGTCGGCGAAGGATGACGCCCTCAGACTCTGGCTCGGCACAGATGAGGAGTGCCCCAGAGGCAATGGCGCCGAGGGGATTCAGATCAAAGTGGGCACAGAGCTTCGCTCCTTCCGGGAGCACTCGAATCGCAGCCTCCTCTACCAAGACACCCACACCCGCGGCTTCGGCGAGCTCGTACAGTGCTGAGCTCAAGCCCCCCTCTGTTGGATCGTGCATGGCATGAACACCGCCGGCTCTCATCGCCACTTGGGCGTCCCGCACCACGCTGATTCCCGGGTCGGCAAGATACCGACGGCAGCGACTGACAAAGCGACCGGAATAATGCCGGCGGAGCTCGTCGGTTTTTTCGCGAGCCAGGATCGAGACCGCCTCAATGGGGATGCCCTTCGTGAGGAGAATCACGTCTCCTGGTCGTGCGCCTGCGGTGGAAATCAACTGTTCCCGGGGACACTCTCCGAGGAGGCTGCCCACGACCACCGGCCGTGTCACGGCGTCCGTGATCTCCGTATGTCCTCCACAGAGTGCGACCCTCAATCGACGGCATTCCCGGTCGAGCTGGGCCATCAAACGGAAAACTCCCCGCTTTGTGGTCCGGGGGGGAAGAAGAATGGTGACAAGAAACCATCGAGGTCTCGCTCCCATGGTGGCGAGATCGTTGGCATTGATCGTGAGCGCGTAGGCACCAACTTCCTCACCCACCAGGGTAATGGGGTCCGTCTTGGCGAGGACATAGCGCGTCCCGAAGTCAATGGCCGCGGCATCCATCCCAATACCAGGCCCCACAACCACTCGTGAATCCCGCGTGCCTTCGTATTGGGCCAAGAGTTTTCGGAGGAGAGGGGCTGGAAGTTTGCCGAGGCGAAACACGGGTATGCGTCACTCTGCTGGCATCGATTCAGGAAGGGGCACCGCCACCCAAAGAGTCGAGGACGTGCTGGGCTTTCACCCGTTTCAATAAAACCTGTTTGTGTCGAGCTCCCCGACCGGCCCGGATGACCACACTGCCAACCGGCACGCTATATTTCTTGGCCAGGTAACGGCAGAGTTCTTCGTTGGCCGCCCCCTCGACCGGTGGGGCGGCTACCCGAAACTTCAGCGCCTGACCGTGAATACCGACGTATTCTGTGCGTGCCGCCTTGGGCTGAACGTACACAGTGAGGAGCACGCCTTCGGGAGTATCCTTGACCATGCTTCAATACATCGAGGAATGGCGGCCTCCTCACCCGATGGAGCATATGAAAAAGGGAGGGGGAAACGGGTTCCAGGTGTTAGATGGCCTGCAAGGCGTTCCGCAGTTCCTGCAGACGCGTGGCGAAGAGGTCCAAATGCGCGTCGCGAAGGGCTTGGTCATCCCGGTACTTCCAGAGCCGGTGGAATACCGTCCGCGTCTCTCGTCTGATCGTTGCTGCCTTGACGTAGGATGGGTGGGCCGCCTGTTCCTCCGTGACATCACAAAACCCATCTTTAAGGGCATGGAACTGATCGTGCAGTTTGTCCAACCCCGCTTGGTAGGCCTGTGGGTCCCTGGCCTCGGGGAGCGTCGCTTCCATCATAGACGTGAGATTTGTCAGGGTCTCGACTCCAGTCTTTCCTTTGGCTTGCTCAAGGTATTCAGCGGCTTTGGGGTGCATGAATCGGCTGCAACCGGAAAGCACCAGCAGAAGAGAGAGGCAGGCGACGGCACACACACGCGCGCGCGATCCGAAGGGGGAGACCGTGGTATCGTTCTTGGCTCTTTCCTGATTCATGTCGCTTACCCTTTCGTTCGACGCTCCGCCTCGGACCTTCTTTTAAAAAATTGCCTTCACCAGTTCTGCGATACTGCGCTGCATATCAGGGTCATCGGTGATGGGCGTCGTCACCGCGGCCTCGCAGGCCCGTGCCGGCAGCACCCCCTGCCGAATCAGCGTGCCGGCGTAAATTAACAATCTGGTACTCACGCCCTCTTCTAACCCATGGCTTCTCAGGTTCCTGACTTTCTCCCCCAGTTTGACGAGGCGCCTGGCGACCTCCTGGTCGACACGGGCTTCATGCGCGATCACCTTGGCCTCGAGCTCTCCGGGTGGATAGCCAAATTCGATCGCCATGAACCGTTGCTTGGTACTCTGCTTGAGATCTTTGAGCACACTTTGATAGCCAGGATTGTATGAGATCACAAGCATGAACTCGTCCACGGCCTCGACGATCTGACCTTTTTTTTCAATTGGCAGAATACGGCGGTCATCGCTCAGGGGATGAATGAGCACCGTCGTGTCCTTCCTTGCCTCCACGATCTCATCCAGATAGACGATGGCTCCGTGTTTGACTCCCAGGGTCAGGGGGCCATCCATCCAGACTGTTTCCTCACCCTTGAGGAGATAGCGCCCGACGAGGTCGGAGGCGGTGAGATCTTCATGGCAGGCGACGGTAATGAGCGGTCGTTTCAGTCTGTAGGCCATGTGGTGCACGAACCGTGTTTTTCCACATCCCGTTGGGCCCTTGAGCATCACCGGCATGCGTTGTTCGGCAGCGGTTTGAAACAGACTGATTTCCTGCCCCACCTCGGCGTAATAGGGTTCCCGATCGAGCCGATAGCGGTCGATCTCAACCTCGCGACCCTTTGTGATCCCTGTTTCCACTGACGTCAGGTTCCCAACATATTCTGGGGAGGCGGCGGGGGTTCTGCCAGGGAGAGGCCTTCCCCCGTTTTACTTCCGCCGTTCCGTCTCCCCTCACCAATAACCGAATTCAGCCATTTGATCAAGAGAGGGAGGAGCGTTTGTGAGAATTTAGTTGAAGGGATGAATGTGCTTGAACTCTTCAGGGGGCATTTCCAGAACTCCCCGGACCATCCGGGTCAGAGCTTCTGGCACGAAGGGTTTCTGCAAGAGAAGCTTTCCCTTATCCATAGGACCTTGAGAAAAGACCGCGTGGTCCGGATACCCCGACATGTAGAGCACTTTCATAGTTGGACGTTCCACGAGAAGCTCCTTGGCCACCTCCGGTCCGCTTTTCTGGGGCATCACCACGTCGGTCAGAAGGAGGTCAATCGGTCCAAAGTGGCCCTTGCTGACCACTTGTGCATGGATTCCGTCCCTCGCTTCTAAGACGTTATAGCCATGGTGCCTGAGCATATCACGAACCAGCCCGCGGACGCCCGGTTCATCTTCGACCACAAGGATCGTTTCACCGGTTTCTTGAGGGTCTTGAGCCTGAGGACCCTTCCCTTCCTCGGCCGCGACCTGGTCCACCCGGGGAAAATAAATTTTGAATGTCGTGCCCTTGCCGAGTTGGCTCTCAGCCATGATATGGGCGCCGTTCTGTTTCACAATTCCATAGACGGTCGAGAGCCCGAGACCTGTCCCCTTCCCCTTCTCTTTGGTTGTAAAGAACGGCTCAAATATTTGAGAGAGGGTTTCGTCATCCATGCCACACCCGGTGTCGGACACGGTCACGAGGATGTAGGAGCCAGACTCCAGAGGACCAGCCCGGCGGGCCTCTTCGGGCGTGAGTTTCACGTTTGAGGTTTCGATGGCTAATCGTCCTCCATTCGGCATGGCGTCTCGGGCATTCACAGCCAGGTTCATCATCACCTGGTCCAATTGTCCTGGATCGGCCTTGATCATTCCGAGGTCTGGAGCCTGGACCGTTACCAGCTCAATGATGTCCTCCCCCAGCAAGCGCCGCAACATCACTTCCATGTTGTTCACCACGGCGTTGAGGTCAAGAACCTGTGGGGCAGTGACTTGTCGTCGACTGAAGGCGAGCAGCTGTCCCGTCAACGCGGCGGCCCGGACCCCCGCTTTCTTGATTTCCTCCAGTTCGGTTCGCATCGCGTCCTGCTCACTCATTTGAGCGAGTAACAGTTGACTGTAGCCATTAATGACGGTGAGAAGATTATTGAAATCATGGGCCACGCCGCCTGCCAGCCGGCCGATCGCTTCCATTTTCTGTGACTGCCGCAGTTGTGCTTCGGCTCCCCTCAGCGCGGCCTCGGCCTCTTTCCTCTCCACAAACTGCCCGACCTTAATCCCGATGTCCTGCACGATCTGGAGAAGAGCCTGGTCTGGCTCCCCAATTTCATGACTGAAAAATTCAAGCACGCCATGAACCTTGTCCCCCACACGGATGGGGAAGGCGAAGGCGCCGCGCAGCCCGACCTTTGCAGCCTCCTTTGCCCGAGATACGTGTGTCTCCTTCGCGACGTCAGAAATCCAGCAGGGCTCGCCTTGCATCCAGGCCCGTCCGGGAAGCTCAACCCCAGGAGACAGGGATACGTCTCGACTTGCTGCGGCAAATGCGCCTGGACTGACGACCCTTGCATGCCAGATTTCAATTAACCGAAGGACCTGAGCCTGAGGATCCAGTCTCCAAAAAATCCCGAGCTCCCATTCCAAATATTCACAGAGGGTTTGCAAAATTCTCCGACTGGCCTCCTGAATCGTCGTCGCCTCCGAAAGCTCCCGGCTGACCGTATATTGCAAGTCCATTCGTCGTTCTCGAAGTTTTTGCTCGGTGATGTCACGGAGGAAGGCACTAAAGACATACTGATTTCCGATCCGGGCTGGCGAGACTGCCACCTCGGCAGTGAATCGACCTCCATCTCGGCGACCGACGAGGACTTCCAACCGCTGCCCTACGATCGGCCCTTCCTGAAGATGGAGCATCCGCCTGAAACTCTCTTCCACAGGTGCTCGAGACGGAGCAGGAATGATCGTGTTCCACAGCTTCAGTTGAAGCGCCTCTGCGCGTGACCATCCGAATAGCCGTTCCGCTTGCAGATTCCAGTCAAGGATCTGCCCTCCCTGATCAAAGGTGATCCACGCATCCAGCGGTGTGTTCACTATCAGTCGAGTTCGCTCTTCACGATCCGCTAACTCCTGCTCGGCTTTCTGTGCTCGGAGGCTCTCCTGTTGGGCCGCCGCATAATCCCGTTGCAAGCGAGTCCGAGCCCACAGCAGCACCCCTACGGCGGACAATCCAACCAGGGCCCACCCGAGACCCAGCTTCCAGGCAAGATCGCGGCTAGGCGCCAGGACATGACTCCTGTCCGCCCTCACCCGTACAGCCCAATCCAGGCCGGCACGTTCCGCCCGTCCACGCGTTCGGGCATAGCCTGTGAGCACCGGAACGTGGCGACGCCAATGCGTTTCCTCCACATACCCTGGCCCCTGCTTTTGCCCTACCCTCGCAGATTCAGTGGCCAAGGCCTGAGGATTCATCGCTCCTTGTTGTTGGGGGTCGGATGCAAGAACCGTCAGCCCCTCTCGGGTGAGTACCGCATACTCTAGGGCGCGTCCCCCGTTCCTCAAGAAGGGAAACTGGGATTCCACATCCTGCAGGGCTTCCGACAGAACTCGCCCGAGTACGGAAGGCTCAAGGCGTGCGACGAGGACACCCTGCACCGCACCGCGTTCGTTCAGGATAGGAGTGGACCACGCCACGAAGGGCCCCGCAGACAGCGCCCCCTTCTCTCCCTGCTGGTCTACCACCAGTGTCACTCGCCCCTGGCTGTCCCTCTCTGCGAGTTGGAACCATTGCCTGCTGCTGAAATCCTGTCCTAGCAAGGCTGGATCGGTCGCCGCTGCCAACCGGCCCTGCCGATTGGTCACTCCCATCCACGGGGCGTAGGAAGACGCCTCTTTCGCGGACACGAGGGTTTGGGTCATGGCGGCAGTGGAAAGTTTTTCCCGCCCGAAAGTCTGGGCGATGATCCGGAGCTCACTCGCCCGCTCAAAGGCCATGTGGTCCAGTGTGTGCGCGACCTCCGTCGCCGCCAAGCTGAGACCGGCTCCCGCAGTAGCGATGAGCCGATTCTCTAAGCGGGAGAAGAAGAATATTCCAACTCCTAAGGATCCTAGGGCCAGGGCCATGAAAAGGCCGTAGATCCAGATGTATGACTGGCGCCGTCCTTGGGGCTGTGGGCTCTGTCCGCTCATCGCTGTTCGCTGGCCGTGTAGCTTGGCACCATGGCAATGGGCCGGTAGGCACGCTTTGACTGGGCCACACTCGGGAGACCACATGCATCCATGGTATTGATGAACTGATAGCCGCGGTCGACTGCTTCCCGGCAGAACTCGCGAAAGAGCGTCTGAGCCACTCCCCTCACGGTTCGATCCGCGATTTCTAGTAAGACACAAAACACCGAGGGGGACCGCTCGTACCCGAACGTATACCCTTGAAGAGCCCCATTCACACGGAGTACTCTGCCGATTAACCCCAGTGCCCTATGGTGGAGAAGTGCTTCTCGATGGGCCGCCTCGGCGTCGTTCAGCATGTGACGCCCAATCGTCTCCAGGCCCGTCGCGGATTTTTGCCTCCGCCACAGGTGAAGCAGCGCAAGACAGGGCTGCAGGTCTCTGTCACAAAACGGTTCGTACTGAATCTGACCGGTTCGCGCCAACCGGTTGCAGTCAGCACGCTGCGACTTGTACGCGTCGCCCGCCAACGCCACCAAATCGGCCGCACCGTAGAGAAAGTCTGGATCCTTCGGATCGACACGGTAGCCAAGGGCTTCGAAGGTCGGCTTCAATTCTTCGGGGATATTTTCTACGCGGGTCACGCCGGAACCGTGATTGTGCTCCCGCATTAGGTCAAAGGCCCCCGCTAACGGCAGGGAGAGCGGCCCGGGACCGAGGGGGGGCAGCACCATAAACAGACCATCTTCGTGTTCTGCGAACAGGCAGAGATGCTCTTCGATTTCTGCCCACCAGTACCTGAATAGGGAACGCCAAATATAATGTGGCGCGAAGGCGTATGCGGAGAGAGTTGTGCCCATCGTTTCCCCTGCAGAGATCAGGGCTTGTTCCACCAGGGGACGGTGGTCAAGGGTTAACGCCGTCAGCTTCGCGCTGCGGCGCGGGAGAGCGGGGGCAACAGAAATCGCCGCGGTGAGGTGTCGGAGCCTTCGCAGGATCACCACGTCATCTTGGTAGGGCCCAATCAGTCGCGGGTTCGCGATGATTGCCTTGAGCGTGTCTTCCCCCTCTACCCTCTCCGCGATGGACTCGGCATATTCGACGAGAGACGGACTGGGTGAGAGCGGCGTGGCTCTGCCGGATTGCATAGCAGGGCTGCCTGCGTCGTGAGGCTCTCTGCCCGTTGCCTGTTGGTGCGCGCCTGAATCTCCTGCACCTCCCGCGAGAAACGGGCACTTTTGATCCCAGCCCAACACAACCTGACTCCGATCTTGATTCCACATCAGCGCCAGGGGATATATCTGACAATCCAGCGGCCGGACGGCATAAATTCGACAGTGGGCGGTCCCTGGGTCGAAGGCCGGACAGAGGTATCCTTCCCCATGTTGGTTCGGCGTGAGTTCGATCTGCCCACCCTCCGGATCAGGAAAGAAGGATGGGTCAAGCCCGGCATCCACTGCCCGGCGCGTTTCCTCCCCGGTGAAATAGGGTCTCAGAAAGCTATCTGACTCGGGGAAGCGGCAGCACACGTCACAGCGAAAACAGGCGTGACTCGGCACGAGCTGAGGAAGAGACGCCACAGGAGTCAGTCGTATTTCACGCGTGGGAGGCATTGGGACCGCAGTGTAAGGTCTCGTGCTACGTCGGGCATTGTAGCATCGTTTTGCTTTCCTACAGAAGGGAAAAGCCTGTTTGAAATCCCTTTGGAGTTCTCGTTGGTGGAGCGTCCTTCTGTGCCGTCAGGGATTCTTGGCTCACGTCCCGTGGCGGCCCCGTCGTCCATAACAATCCGGCGTGAACCTCTCGTCCCTACGTGTCCGATCACCCGGACACGACGCCCTATGACACGCTCGGCTGTACCCCAGCTGCACGCGAGTGACGCACGAAGAGGGAACTGAGCTTCCTCTTGTCTGGTCGTCCATAACCGTGTTACGATTTGCGCGATTAGATTTTGCAACTGCAGCGACACCCTCTCATCTCTATCAACCCCATGAATCACGGCGTGAACTCTACACAGGTGTTGCCAGTTATGAGAACTCCTCAAGCCACACTGTGAAACAAATATCCCAGCATCCCTGCCAAACAATTCGCGAGGCCCTGAGTCGAGACGGTCTCTACGAGTCCTCGCTCGAGGGGAAGGTTTCGGATTCCACGCCAAGGGGCCAGGCCGTCAAGGAATGGCGGATCACCTGTCAGCCCTTTACCCTCTCCCCAGCCGAATTCATGTTTTTCCAGTCCCTTGGCAATCATTTACTGGCCTTCTATCAAGCGTGCAACCGCCTCTATTTTGAAAGCGTCCGTGGGAAACAGCCCTCCTGGGTCGCCGCGTACTTCGACCAAGGCAAGCCCGAGAGCCTCGTGTCCTTTGCCCGCATGAAGCGCTTCCGGGATCATCTGCCCGGGGTCATCAGGCCGGACATCATTCCTACTGAAGAGGGCATGGTGATCACCGAATTAGACTCTGTCCCAGGAGGCATCGGCCTCACGGCCAGCTTGTCCCGCGCCTATGCAGGCGAAGCAGCTGACGGTCTCGAGCTTATTGGCGGCCCAGATGGGCTCATTACAGGGTTTGCCTCCATGCTACGGGAACAGCAGGGCAGCCGACCCGGCGTGGTTGCCATTGTGGTCTCAGAGGAATCACGGGACTACCGGCCAGAGATGCAGTGGATGGCCGCTCGCCTGCGCGAGTCGGGGCTCGAGGCGTTCTGCGTCGAGCCCCGGAGCATTCGTTTCACAGAAGAAGGCTTGGTGCTCTCTGCGGAGGAAGGGTTTCCTCCGGTCTCGGTGGTCTACCGGTTTTTTGAATTGTTCGATTTGAAAAATGTGCCCAAAACAGAGTTGATGATGTACAGCCTCAAAAAGGACCGCGTTGCCGTGACTCCTCCGGTTAAGCCATTCTTGGAGGAGAAGTTGGCTTTCGCCCTCTTACATCATCCGATGCTCGAACCTTTTTGGATCCGTGAGTTGGGTGAGGCCTCTTTCTCACTGGTAGCCAACCTTATGCCACGCACCTGGATCC
>JBFJQA010000057.1:0-16041 GCA_041616875.1 Nitrospiraceae bacterium
CCGATCGCCGATATTCACACCAATGAGCGTGTCGGGCATGATGTGGCGGGCAGCTTCCGAGAGTACATGCTGCATATCCAAGACACGGTTCCTCATACGGTCAATGTCGTGACCGCGGGCAACCCGCCGGGGCAGCCGGTGGAAGTGGCATTGGAGGCGGGGAAGACCGTGGCCTTCATCATGCCCCCGACCGAGATGATCAAAATGACGCCAATGCCCTTCCTCAACGGAGGGACGCATACGACCGGCGGGACATTCAACTGGCGGGCGGAGCCCTTCGCCCAACGGTTGTCCAATAATCCGGATACTTCGAAGCTCTTTAGTAGTCGCGTCCACGGGGATCCGGATACCCCGATGCTCCGGGCCTATGTGGGAGACACCATGGTCCTCCGGATGCTGGACGTCACGATGAACGAGAGCAATGTCATGACGCTCTCGGGGCATACCTTCTGGTCGGAACGGTATGCGCCTGATGCCAACCGGAAGAACTCGCTGCATATTGGTATCGCCGAGCGGTATGACCTGGTCCTTCCGGATGCGGGCGGTCCGCGTCGGCAGGCGGGGGACTATCTCGTCTTTAACGGAAGATTTTCCAAGTTTTCGGAAGGATCCTGGGGGATCATTCGGGTTCTTGATAAGCCGGTCCCGGACCTCCAGCCCTTACCGAACCAAGCCACTGGGAAGGAAGGAATCCCAGAGGCGCTACCTGTGTGTCCAAGCGATGCGCCGGTGAAGCAGTTCAACGTTGTCGCGATTGACTATCCGCAGATGAGCTTCAATCCGAATGCGCCTGAAGCCATTGAAGTGGATTTCGAACGAAAGATTGAGCTGCGGAATAAGGATGCCAAGATCTTTGTCCTTGAGGAAGATCTGGCCAGAACGGCAGGCGGCGCACAACCGATGCCTCTGACCATCCGGGTCAATGTCGGCGATTGCATGAAGGTAAAGCTCACCAACAAGATGAAAGACAGCCGAGCGTCGTTCTCGGCGTTCGGGATGGCGTTTGACCCCAAGGATTCTCTCGGGCTGAACCTCGGAAATAATCCTGGGGATCAGACCGTGGCCCCAGGTGGAAGCCGGACGTATACGTATTACGCCGATCCTTTCAATGGGGAGATGCAAATGGTGGTCTGGGATTTCGGGAACGTGGCCATGAATCCCAGGAATGGGCTGTTCGGCGGGGTCATCATTGGTCCGAAGGGGTCGCAGTATCGTGATCCGAAAACGGGCGCAGATATCTCCCTTAAGAACAGTTGGGTGGCCGACGTCATTGTGGATCGGACCATCCCTGGCCATGAGAATCGGGCTAATTATCGTGACGCCGCCTTGTACTTCCAGGACGAGGACAACATCATGGGGACGGCCTTCATGCCCTACGTGCAGAACGTCGCGGGGCTGACGGGCGTGAACTATAGGTCGGAACCATATCCGTACCGGGAGGAAGAAGGATGTTCACTTGGCCGGATGTTCCAGCCGTGTTCCGTCGATAACCCGAAAGATCCGGTGACGCCGACGATTGAAGCGCATGCAGGCGATCCGGTGCGGGTGCACGTGTTTGGGGCAGCGAGCGAACAAAACGGCATGTTCACCGTCGAGGATCACGAATGGCCGATTGAACCGTTCATGGAAGGAGCGGACATGATCAGCACGGTGGAATTTGCCAGTTCCGAAGGGTTGGATGTGTTTATGTCATCGGCTGGCGGCCGGAATGCAAACAGCGGTGATTATGTGTGGTCCAACGGACGGCTCAATTATGCCCAGTCAGGCCAGTGGGGGTATTTCCGAGTCCTCCCCAAGGGCGACCCCAGAATCCAACCTCTCAGTGGAGCGGCGGTTGGAACCAAGAGAGCCGAATTAAGCCAGCCAGAGTCCATTAAGCCGACTCCGGCGTCTCTAAAATAACCTGAGGGTTTTTCGCTCAGCGTTTTTTTCCGGGGGAGCCTTGATCGGCTCCCCCGTTTTTTTTGGGTCGAGTCCTGGTACAATGTGGCAGACCGTGTCACGTTCTAGGATGTAAGAGGGGGGGACAGATGAGGTCTCAAGGTGTGTGGAGCGTTGTCTTTGGGCTCAGCGTGGCGCTGTGCGCTCAGCCTGCCTGGCCCTACGATGAAATGAGTGTCACGAATGGAGGGACCATTCAGGGAAAGGTCACGATCAAAGGGGGAAAACCCAGACCGATGGCCTTCAATCTGGTGACGATTCCCGACCCGGTGTTTTGTGGAACCATTTCAACCGGTACGGGGTGGCGAATAGTGGAGGACTTTATCATCGGACCGGATGAGGGTCTCAAGGATGTGGTTGTCTTTCTGAAGGAGGTCAAGGTAGGAAAGCCGTTTAAACTGCCGAAGGTCAGGATCGAATCGAAAGACTGTGACTTTATTCCATTCGTCAATGTCATAAAAGATCGAGGTAAAATCGAAGTCGTCAATATGGATCCCGTCGAGCATGATATTCAGGGGTATGAGACTGCTCGGAGCCGGGGGGCTCGGGTGCTGTTTAATCGTCCGTTGCCGATGAATCCGTATTTGAAGATCGCTGGAGCTTTTGGCAAGAAATACCTGGCCGGCGAACCCATGGTTGAAAAAATTCATTTGAAAAAAGGACGAAATGTGTTTGTGATGCAATGTGGATTCCATCCCTACATGTTTTCCTGGGGATTGGTGGTCAACAATCCGTACTATTCCATAACGAAAGAGGATGGCAAATTCACCATCACCGATGTTCCACCAGGGGAGTATACTCTCGTAACCTGGCACCCGGGTATGAACAAGTTCTTGGAGCAACAGGTCACGGTAGAGGCCAACCAGCCGGCATCGGCACAATTTGAGTATCAATCTCCACAAGGCCGACGGAGCGTGCATGAAATAGAAGCCAACCCTCGTTTTGGATTAGAATTGCTAGGAGAGGGGGTGGAGATTGTTCCCTCGATCCGGTTGCAAAAGCCCTAACAGTTCTCTTCCTCCGTTGGAAAAAAGGAGGTCTGCCATGATCAAGAACATGCTTCTAGGGGGAATCTTCATCGCAGTGGCATTGGTCGCTGGCGGAGGAAACGTGGTGTGGGCCGATGAATTGTCAGACGAAGAACTAGTGGGGATCCCGCCGAAAGTCGTGGCAGACTATGTCCATGCCATTATTGAGGCCGACCGAACCACTTACACGACCCATGTGGTGGCTCGGATGCAAAACGCCGGGATCGTGATGGCGGCTGAAGGCTGGAAAAAAAGGAATGCGTTACCCCTTCCGGCCCAAATGCTCATGCTGGCGGGGCTCGAAGTCGAGGGACAGGGCATCGGCCTGCAATACCGGCTGGCGAGCCTCTACCCCATTTACGAAAAGAACGGACCCGCAACTGATTTCGAGGAACAAGGGCTGCAAGCGGTGGAAAAGGATTCTAGTAAGCCGTACACCGGCCTTCTCAAAAGGGGGGATCGAACCTATTTCAAGGCGGTGTACGCGGATAGAGCGATTTCCGAAGCCTGTGTGGTGTGTCACAACGGGCATATCTTGAGCTCCAAGCGTGATCGGAAGCTGGGCGACGTGATGGGAGGGATCATTATTTCATTCCCAATTGATTGAGGCCGGCTCATTCGGGATGAGGCAGTATTTCCTGTGAATGCGGTTTGGACAGATTCTTCACGATGAGGGCTATCCTGGCCTGGATGTCAGTCGCTCGTCTAGGTGAGGAGAACAGTTTGCTTCCGTGTACCCCTGTCTGATCTATGAGCGTTCTGAATGAGAATGCCGGCTCGAACCCAGCTCGCCGATTGTCGGACCTGCCAAAGCCGAGGGGCCGCCGACCTCTGTAATCTCAACGGAGCTGCAGCAGTCGAGTTTGAAAAAATGAGGCGGGTCTTGTTGTACCGGCCTGGCCAGTTCCTGTTTTACGAAGGCCATGCCGTACTGGGCCTGTACATCTTGTGTCTTGGCCGGCTCAAGCTCACTCGTTCAACGACGGGGGGACGGCGTCGATTGGTTGGTATCGTAGATCCTGGAATGCTGATTGAAAAACAGACCTTTCAGGATGGAGCGCTGCATGAAGTCTCGTGTGAAGCTTTGGAGCCTTCACAGGTCTGTGTGATTGATCGTGCCGCGTATTTGGCGCTGCTGGAACAAGACGGCAAGCAAGCGGTGAAGGTCCTGAAGCTCCTGAGCCGTGAAATGTGTGTGTCCTTGCATGAAATAGATCAATTCGCCTTCGCGTCATCTCGTGAACGGCTCGCTCGGCTCCTGCTGGAGTTAGCGGAGCGGTATGGTGAGCACGAGCAGGGAGCCCGGCGAATCACGATCCAGCTGAAGAGGGAGGAGCTAGCCCAGATGACCGCGACCACCGTCGAAACGACCGTGCGGACCTTGAAGGCCTTTCAGGCCTCCCACTTCATAGACATGAAGGGTCGCCACATCACCCTCCTCAAGCCCGAGCGACTTGCCCGCCTAGCTAAGTGAGCAGCCCCAAGGGGCCTCTCCTGTCGAAACTCGCCCACGCATCCCCCTGGCTCCCTGGACTGCTCGGTGTACATTCACCCAAGCTCCTCGCAGTGCTCTCCGGAAGATTCGTTGTATCGCCACCTACCACTCGGCCAAGCTAGCACCTTCACAATAGTCCGAAAGACCTACCGGAAAACTTGATGACAATCGTCTGATGGCTTGCCCACCGGCAGTGACCGAGGTCCGTGTTGCGCCTATCATCCCTTGCGATGAGGCGAGCAAGCCGGTCTGCCCTGCAATCAGAAACAATTGCCGATGATCCAGTTGCTCTGTTGCGGAATGATCACGTGGCGCTGCTGGGCCAGCTGCGCCTGCTTGAGCTAGGACAGACTGTGAATGGCGGATCGTCAAGCGTGTTACGCGCCCTAATTCGAGATTGCGTCGTGCATTTCCGGAGGGAGGCCATTCTCCTTCGAAGCCTCGCCCCTAAGCTCGGCAACAGGAGGCAGTCGCTCGAAAGCCTGTCGATCGAGCACCGCTCTCTCAAGCAGCAGGCAGCGCAGCTGCTGAAGCAAGGAGGTCGCCCTCGGAGCGAGTCCGACCGAGTGGCAAACGCCAGAGTTGGAAGCCTCGTCCTGGAGTTCACGCAACGGTTCAGGGCCCATATTCAACACGAAGAAAGGGTCATTCATGTGTTGGCACGCACGCGTCTAGCCACACAGCAGAGAAGGCGGATCGCCGCACAGATGCTTGCTGTGTGACTGGCGAAGACAGACGCGCGTGCCACGGGCAAAGGAGGGATGGCAATGAGAGATCGAGAAAAACATCAGATTTGGAAGGCGAGGAACACGAAATTCGTGATCCTGGCATCAGCAGCGTTGGCGGGTTTCCTCCTCAGCCCGTCCGCCGTCGCCCGGGCGCAAGGGCCCGGCACACAGGAACGCCTACAACAACTCGAGGAACGGGTTCAGGGGCTCGAGGGACAGCGCCAGTATCCCCATAGTGCCGGCGGCGGCTCGGCAGGTGGTGCCACGGACAACGTGTTGTTTTTCCGAGGTGGCGGGGCCTTCCTTGCGAACGATCGGGGAGGGGAAGTGTTTACGGACGTGTACGGGGTGAATGGTTTGAACAACGGGGATACGGGCTGGTATGTGGGGGCCGGGCTCGATCTGGTCCTTACCAAGGACATTTGGGGGATGCTCTCCAAGACGTGGTTGCTCGGAGAAGTCGGCGTGGAGTTCAAGCGATGGGAATCAAAGGAAGTTGCCCAAGCGGTGCCGACGACCTGTGCAGTAGCAGGGATTACAGCATGTCCAGCGAATTTGAGTACCAAGGTTCAGCTGACCATGCTCACCGTCAGTTTCTCCCCAAAGATCAAGTTTATGGAGGGGGGCCGCCTACGTCCCTGGATTATTCCCGTCGGGCTGGACTTCCATGTCATCAGCCCGCCCTCCAACGACACGACCGTGCTGGATCTTGGCGTGCAATTTGCCGGCGGCCTTGAGTACCGGCTCTGGAAGGAACTCTCTGTTGGAGCAGATGGGAGATTCCATTTGGCCGGAGGGCAGACCGACACGGTGAACAATTACGGCACGGTCGGTGCATATGTTGGGATTGGCTTCTGACATCCTTCTCCCTCCTTTCCTCTCCCTGCCGAGGGGAGAGGACAAGGGTGAGGGGCGAGAGGGATTGCCCGAATCCTTTGGGACTGTCAGGACTCATAGAGGAGTGAAACGCCAACACCGCTTGAGGCAGAGCCCATAGAGGCCGGGGTCGATCGTCGGTGAGTTGTGAGACCCAAGGGAGGAGAACCATGGAGGTCAGGAGTAAGCGCTATACCTACCGCACGGCAGTGCATTGGACAGACCAGAAGAAAGGCGTCATGTCATCCTCGGGGAAACCCGACCTTCCGGTGGCAACCCCTCCGGAATTTAAAGGTCACGAAGGGATCTGGTCTCCCGAGGATCTATTTGTCGCATCGGTCAATGTGTGTGTGATGAGCACGTTTCTGGCTTTCGCTGAACGCGCAGGTCTGCTCTTCCAGGCCTATGAGAGTGAGGCGGAGGGTCATGTCGAACTGGTGGATGGCAAATTTCAAGTGAGTAGCATGACTCTGAGGCCGCGCATCACCCTAAAGTCGGGTGAGGATGTGAGCAAGGCAAAGGAGTTGATCACAAAAGCTGAAGCCAACTGCCTCATCTCCCAGTCAGTCAAGAGCGTCGTGACGGTAGAGACCACGATCCTGTGAAAGGGACGCGACTGTGTCGGCAGGTATCCCTTGACCCCGCACCTAAAAGCCGTTTCCACCTTAGGAGAGTCACCCTGGACTTACGTAATGAAAATATGTGTGGCATCTAGCACTAGATAGCGTTGTCGCCATGTAGCCTTTCTCCACACTTTCCTTTTCTCGCCCTCAGGGTTCGTCCCCTAACCTCCCTTTTCTAGAGGCATTTTCACTAGGCGATTTCATCCGGGTCAGTGGCACATTCCTGGCACAGGCTGCTCCCAGCGAGTCGGTGTGCCGGACGTGGAAAGCTTGTCAGCATGGCCAAGGGCGGAACGATCCCCGACAAGGGGCACCATTCAACATAGTCAAAGTAGAAGGATGAGAGGTAAAGGAGGTCTACGATGAAAGTTCCAAGCCTGGACGCGAAGGCGAAAGACGTGATGCAATCGCGTGTCATGACAGCCACGCGCCAAGCAAAAGGTAGAGATATGGCTGTGCATTTCTTGTCCGGGATGTTTAGTGGATTGCCAGTGATTGAGGCCAGCAATAGAGAGTTGGTGGGCGTGGTCTCTGAATTTGATTTGCTGAAGGCGGTCCAGGAGGGGAAGGACCTCGATACGGTCAAGGCAGACGACATCATGACCAAGCCCCCGATTACGGTTGAGGAAGAGACAGCGGTAAAGCATGTCCTAGAGCAGATGATCAAATGGAACATACTTCGCGTGCCAGTTGTGCGGGAGAAGAAGTTGGTTGGCGTCATTTCGCGAACTGACCTCCTCAATTACATTATCCCCTCGCATGTCATCTGCGCGTATTTGTAGAGGTCTGTTGAATCCTTTTCTTGAATCCTTACTCTCAGACAGTACATCAGTCGGGAAGACTCCAGTGCGACATGCAACATGGGGTCGTGTCAACACAACTGTAGAAGCGTTGGCTTGAGGGCTGAAGGCAAGGAGGTGGGGCCATGACGTGTAATGTGGGAGGAATCGAACGGCCGATCCGCATCCTCGTAGGAGTGCTACTCCTCGCACTTGGCATGCTTGGCGGAATGCCGACGGCAGGAGCCTTGACGGTGGGCGTGATCGGGGCGATCGCCCTGGTGACCGGCGCCGTGGGTTTTTGTCCGGCCTGGAAACTGTTCGGAATTAATACTCGCCAGGCTAATCACGCAGAAAAGGCTTAGATGAAGAAAGCGGGTGTTCGCGGCTAGGCGCGAACGACCTCCAAT
The DNA here is from genome assembly GCA_041616875.1 of Nitrospiraceae bacterium. Taxonomy (GTDB): domain Bacteria; phylum Nitrospirota; class Nitrospiria; order Nitrospirales; family Nitrospiraceae; genus JBFJQA01. The sequence continues at coordinate 7,881 of JBFJQA010000057.1, forward strand.
CACAGGACCCTAGCAATAAGGGAGGCTGTCATGAATGGATTATTTCGTTCCATAGGATTGGTCGTAGTCATGAGCTTCATCGGCTTTGGGTGGATGCCGGCCCAGGCGATGAGTGGGGAACCGGAGATGGAAAGTCCCCTGCACAAGCATACATCACCGGCTGAGGGGTATGACATTCATGTTCAAGCGCCACATCTTATGGCAGATGGCCAGGTTGGTGGCCCGTTCCACCACTACTGCAAGCCGATATCCGATGAAGTCTTACAGTGCTTACTCTTTGAATCAACGGATCCAAAGGCAAAGCTGGTCGCCATTGAATATTTCATCGCCAAGACCGTCTCTCGGAAAGAAGTGCCCCTCATAAAGTGGCACAGGAATTTCCATGATCACAAGGTGGAGATTGCAACCGGGCGGGTAAAAGTGCTCGACATGCCTGAAGAGAAGGCTAAAGCTGTGGCCGAGGCGGCATCCAAGACGGACGGGGTCATTTTCCACCTGTGGCACAAAGACCAGGTCATTCCTGACGGAAGGGTCACGATTCCACAGTCCTTGGGTCACATGTTCACAAGAGTTGAGTAGAACCCATGACAACGCAGGAGGGTTTGAGTAGATTGCCCTTCTGCGTTTTTATTTGCGAAGAGTGTGTTTTCAACCATCGCGAAGGAGGAGGGTTCATGCGGAAACGGTTCGTGAACGGAGCCCGTGCGTTCGTGGTGGGCTTAGCGATGCTGGGTTTCGGCATGGACCTCGGCAGGGCGGCTGATCCGGCGGTTCTCCGTGCCCGTGTTCCGCCTGACCAGATCGAAGCCGCCAAGGCCCTCAACAATCCACTTCCGGCCACGCCCGAGAATATGGAAAAAGGGAGAGCAATTTTTCACGGGAAGGGATACTGTTTGAGCTGCCACGGAATGGATGGGAGAGGCCTCGGCCACATCCCTGGGTTGGTTGGGAAGCTCCCCCGAGACTTCACCGATAAAAGCTGGCAGGCCGAACGAACCGATGGAGAACTCATGTGGATCCTCAAGAACGGGAGCCCAGGAACGGATATGGCAGCATTTATTCCGTTGACCTTGACCGAGGAAGAGGCCTGGCAAGTTCTCCTCTATGTTCGCTCGTTCGGGCAGCGGTGATAGACCTGTTTGCAGGGAACGCGTAGTGGTTTGTGATCGTGTGCGATGCCAACCTCATGACCATCATGCCTGATTGAAGGCGTGCCTGCCATATAACTCAGGGTACATGATTGTCCTCGATCTCTCCGACGAAAAACCCTTGCTTCAGAGGGTTTGCTGACGAATTCTCCCGCCTTGTCTTGTGGGCATGTGCGAGGGGTAGAGCAGCGCTGTTCTTAGTCGAAACTGTGGCATTCAGCCCCAATTGCCGGCGGATATTTTGTTGCCTTTCACCTCATTTCCCGACGCTCTGGTAAAGCCAGCCGGGCAGGATTGCTGGATATTAGGAAAGGTGATTGCGGTATTGGGCGAGTTGTCACAGGCACGACACTTGCGGAAAAGCAAGAGCAGGGTTTGGATTCGTCAGTTCGCCAGGAATGAGACCTGGTGACTGCTTGGTTGTTCTATTTTTCGAAGCCGGTCTGAAAAGGTTTCACGGGGCAAGAGGGAGGGGTCCTATGGATCAGAGGGGATTCTTCGGCATAAGAATAGGGCGATGGCCAGTGCTTGCCACAGTAGGAATAGTCATGCTGGCGAGTACCCTCCCGGCCGGTTTATCAGCACGGGATGACCAGCGTGCGGCAGATCTGATCCAGAACACCTGCGCCTCCTGCCACAAGTTCAAAGGACAACCAGAGTCCCGGTTCAACCTGAAAGCCCCTGATTTGATGTGGGGTGGGAGCAAGTATCAACGGTCCTGGCTCGTCCGGTGGCTCATGGGAAAGGAGGAGCCACTCTATCCCAAAGGGTACCGATGGGATCAGGCCCAAGTGCCGACCAGGCACATGGCCGTCTCCGAGTCTGAGCAAATGCCATCGCGGACTATTTCGAACAGCAGTATAAGGACCCTCGCGTCGAAATCGGGGCCTTCGACGCCTCGAAGGTGAGCGCCAAGGAAGTGGAATTCGGGCGACAAGCGTACACGGCGCATGCTTGTATCGGCTGCCACCAGATCGAAGAAAATGGAAAAGTCGTGGGCGGGCCCCAAAGTGCCTCCCTCGTTGCTGCCGGACGTCGCTACAACATGGATTGGCTCTATCGTTTCGGACTCAACCCGCAAGACTTTACGCCCCACAGTGGAGAATTTCTTGCCGATGCGACGGATCCGCAGTTGCGCGCGGTGATCGGGTTCTTGGCAGTTCAGGGCGTGAAAGACTTCCAGTACTATGAGCCCTGGAAGAGTGAGGAATTCGGTCGCGCGAGCGTCGATCGAGGAACAGTCCTCTATAAGCAATACTGCTCACAGTGTCACGGCGCGACCGGACGCGGAGACGGGCCAGCAGCATCCGGCTTAGAGCCGAAGCCGGCTGTCCATGCCAATATGCCCTTTGAAAAATTGCCGATGGATTATCTCTACAATGTGATTTATCATGGTGGCCGCAGCGTCGGGAAATCTCCCACGATGCCATATTGGGGGCTCACGATCAGGCAGCAGGGTGTGGCGGATGTGATCGCCTATCTCAAGGTCACGTTCAAAGGCGGACCTCAAGCGGCGGAAGCGGCACCCCCGGTCAAGGATGGAGGGCCGCTGGGGGTTTGTCCCCAGGCCAGGAAAACGGTAAAGGCGCCGGCGAACTTCCTGAACATGACGAACCCTTTGCCGCCTTCAAAACAAAATATTCAGGCGGGCGAGACACTCTTCCTCCAGACTGCCAAGCCCTTAGCCTGTGCACAGTGTCATGGGAACAAAGGGGATGGCCGGGGGATGATGGGAGCGGCCTTGATGCCACCGCCCCGAAACTTCACCTGTGGGAGCATGATGAAAGACCTTCCAGACGGGCAGTTGTTCTGGGTCATCAAGAATGGATCACCAGGTACGGGCATGATGTCGTTTGCGGGGATGCCGGATGAGGAAGTCTGGAAGCTCATTCACTACATTCGGAGCCTGGCCCGGTAGTTAGTCGAGGGGCTTCGAGCCTCACCAGATGGGTTTTCAGCGTAAGCAGAGAATGAATGGTCTTCGGTCAGGAAGGTGAAAGGGATGCAACCCGTGAATGTAAATGTAGAAGTGGACCAAGCTCAACGCGACCTGTTATTTTCCCACTTCACGATTGATCGGGCACCTGATGCCATCTTCTGGATCGATGCGGAAGCCCGCTGCCGGCGGGTGAATGAAGCTGCCTGCCGAATGCTCGGGTATTCCCGTGAGGAACTCCAATCGATGAAGATCCATGATTTCTGTCCCGACCACCCTCCTGAGAGTTGGGAGGAGCACTGGGGGCACTTGCGAGCAAGCAAGGTGCGCACCTTTGAGACACAGATGCGCGCAAAGAACGGGGAGGCGATTCCTGTTGAAGTGTCCAGCAACTATCTTGAATTCGAAGGCAAGGAATATACCTGTGCATTTGTGAGAGATGTAAGACCACGGAAGAAGGCGGAGGAGGCAATTTCGCAGCTCAGTCGTCACAACGAGATGATTTTGAATGCAGCCGGAGAGGGTATCTTCGGGCTGGATCTCCAAGGACATCACACCTTCGTGAATCCTGCGGCCGCGAGCATGCTGGGTCACACCAGAGAAGAATTATTGGGTCGGCATAGCCACAGCATGTGGCATCATACCAAACCTGATGGCAGCCCCTATCCTGGTGAAGAGTGTCCAATCTACAAAGCCTACAAGGACGGACAGGTTCACTTCGGAGATGACGAGGTGTTTTGGCGAAAGGACGGGACGAGCTTCCCGGCGCAGTACGCCAGTACACCTATTCGCAATGAGGCCGGGGAACTCGTGGGCGCGGTGGTCACCTTCCTAGACATCACTGAACGCAAACGAATGGCTGCTCAACTGCTGGAGGAAGCTAAGTTAGCTGAAGTCACGCGGGTATTGGGGGACGTCGGCCACGACGTTAAGAACATGCTGATGCCCGTGCTGAATGGTGCCTGGTTGTTACAGGAAGAACTCCAGGAAATCCTGGGCCGGTTGCGCAGCGATGGAGATGAAGGGGTAGAAGCCAGTCAGAAGCTGACCAAAGAGATTATCGAAATGATCGTGAATAATGCCCGGCGCATTCAGGACCGAGTCAGGGAAATCGCCGATGCGGTGAAGGGTGTGACGAGTGCTCCGAAATTTGCCCCCTGTCACCTCACGAAGGTTGCCGCGGATGTCATCGAAACACTGCGACTGTACGCAAGCGAAAAAGGTGTGACCCTGCATGCGGAAGGCTTGGAGGCCTTACCGCCTATCGAAGCCGACGAGCGGCGACTCTTCAATGCATGTTACAACCTCATCAACAACGCCATTCCCGAAATGCCAGCCGGAGGGTCCGTGACGATTCGAGGCGAGCTGGTATCGGAAGGCAACATGATTCAGCTGTCCATCGCTGACACCGGTCGAGGAATGCCGCCGGAAGTCAGAGACAGTTTGTTTACCACTCAAACTGTCAGCCGCAAGGCGGGAGGAACTGGGCTTGGGACCAAGATCGTCAAAGACGTCGTGGATGCCCATGGCGGAACCATCACAGTCGAAAGTGAGGAGGGAGTCGGATCGACCTTTCATATTCGATTGCCGATCCATAGACCAAAGAAATAATGGTTGCGGGCCCCATGAAGAGCGCAGAGGGGAGGGGCATCTTTCTGTAAGATCCCGGGTCAGCCCCCCCCATTAACCGTAAAGGAGGATCGTGATGACAGAAACGAAAACAGCGAGCATGTTTGGCGCGGGAACGTCGTCACAAGGTCTCGTGCTGGTTGTGGATGATGAAGCAGACATCAGAAAAGTGGTGCGAATGACGTTGCAAAAAGCCGGCTATGATGTCATCGAAGCCGAAGACGGCGAAAAGGCCATAGCGGAGATCAGATCGGGCGAAAACCCCTTGATTCTTGATGTGGCCATCATGGACATACGGATGCCAAAGATAAATGGCGTTGAAGCCATTTCCTTTTTTCAGAAGGAGTTTCCACGAGTCCCAATCATCGTGTTAACCGGGTATCCGGATGTGGAGATGGCCACCAAGTTCATAAGACAAGGCATCGTGGAATACCTTGTGAAGCCGGTTGAACGTGAGAAGCTTCAAGCTGCCGTCGCGAAGGCCATGGATCAGCGAGAGATCAATCGCTTGTAAGGATCGGCAAGAAAGCGTTCCCTGGTATTCTTGGACGACGAGGTGCCCTTTGCGGGGTAGACAGCGCGGTGGGGAAGTAGTGTGTCGTCCAATGAGAGTGAAACTCACCGGAGTCGGATTCTACTGTCCCGTCTCCCTCCAAGGAGGAGAGTGGGCGAATCGGCGCAATAGCGATTGAGGCAGGAGAGGAAGAGTGGCTCATGAACGATTTAAAAGAGTCCCTCCCTGGCTTAACGCGACGGAATGTTCTTCGGACCGCTCTGATTTTTGGAGGGATAGGTCTTCTAGAAGGTGGCCGTCTCGTTGCCGAGGCTGCCGAGGCAATCACCCTTCCTTTTGAACGGGGGCGTCGCCCACTCGTCGCTTTTCCACAGAAGCGACCCTTGATGGTCATGACGACCCGTCCGCCGCAGCTCGAAACTCCCTTTCAGGTATTTAATGAGGGTGTGTTCACTCCCAACGATGCCTTTTTCGTCCGTTGGCATGTGGCTGGAATTCCCACCTCGTTGGATCTCAACTCGTTTCGCCTCAAGATCTTTGGTCGCGTGCAGCGGCCGCTCTCCCTCAGTCTTGATGATCTCAAACACAACTTTGGACAAACCGAGCTGGCTGCCGTGTGCCAATGTGCTGGTAACAGTCGCGGGTTTTCAGAGCCGAGAGTCGCGGGGGGGCAATGGGGTCATGGGGCGATGGGCAATGCCGTATGGAAGGGAGTCCGCCTGCGCGACATTCTCGATCGGGCCGGTCTAGAGAAGACTGCAGTTCAGATCCGATTCAATGGCCTGGACGAGCCCGTGGCTGACGGGACGCCAGACTTTCGAAAGTCTCTCGATGTCGAGGTTGCCCTTGGTGAACATGTGCTGGTCGCCTACGAAATGAATGGCGAGCCCCTTCCTTGGCTCAATGGCTATCCACTCCGGTTGGTGGTGCCCGGTTGGTACGCGACCTATTGGATCAAGATGGTACACGAGATCGAGGTCCTCAACTCGGTTGATCAGGAGTTTTGGATGGCCAAGGCCTATCGCGTGCCGGCCGATCCGTGTGGATGCGTTCCTCCTGGGCAGAAGCCCGGCGCGACAGTTCCGATTGGCCGTATGACCGTCCGTTCGTTCATCACGAATTGGCAAGATGGCGCGTCGATCCCAACCGGACAGTCGGTGACCGTGAAAGGCATCGCCTTCGACCAAGGACACGGGGTTGATCGCGTGCTGTTCTCGGCGGACGGAGGTCGACACTGGCAAACCGCTGAATTGGGAAAAGACCATGGGAACTTTAGTTTTCGTGCCTGGGAAGCGCGCTTCACTCCCACAGCACAGGACACCTACCACTTGCAATCGCTTGCCATCAATCGAATTGGTGAGGCCCAACGCACGAGCCCGCGGTGGAACCCCGGCGGGTACCTCCGAAACGCGGTCGAAACGATTCGGGTGAATGGGATCTAGGGTTACGACCGTGAGAAGATCAGTGATCGTAATTGGGATAGTGTTAGGACTGGGGATTACCGGAACAACTGTCGGAGAGAGTGCAGAGGACCAGACGACATCCTCCGCTTCTTTCACATTTCCTAACGACCCGGCGGGGTTCAGGCCAGGGCCTGGGAGCGAGATCGCGTCAGGATATTGTCTGATCTGCCACTCCGCCGAATATGTCTATATGCAGCCGCCGCATGACTCGGACAGATGGAAGGAGATCGTCCACAAAATGAAACATGTCTTTGGTTGCCCCGTCCCGGATGAACAGGTCAGGCCTTTGGTCGAGTACTTGGTCAGTCAGAATACAGAGATGTCAGTGGACCTCCTCAAGAAGCCTGATATGCCGGTAGCTGTGACGGGTACCGCTGGCAATCCCCAAAGTGGGAAAACCGTCTATGAAAGGCATTGTGTGAACTGCCATGGCAGAAGTGGAAAAGGCGACGGACCGATTGGGCCAGCGCTGATCCCGCCGGCCGCAGACCTGACGCATCAGAACGCGACAGGCAAATCAGATGAGAAACTCCTCGCCCTCATTCGAAATGGCAAGCCGCCCACGGCGATGCCTGCCTGGAAGAATGCACTCTCAGAGCAGGAAAAGCTAGACGTGTTGGCCTACGTGCGAACCTTAAAGAAATAAGTCATGTCGGCCGCGGTTGACACAGCAAACTACCGCATCGGAAACTCAATGCTCCAACTCTGTTGCAGATCTGAAGCGTGCACGAATGACCAGAACGACCATATGGAGGATGGCGATTCTCAAGAAGATCATTGCAGTTATGATGCCTGGCCGATTCAAGAAATTATTTCATTTTCACCCCTGGAGGTGTGTCGTGCAAAGAGAACAACTGACGAGGAATGTTTTCTTAGTCTCCTGTGTACTGCTTCTAGGGCTCAGTATCGTTGGATGTAGTCACTATGGGCGTCACTCGATTGCAAAGACGGCTCAAGCCACGATCCAGGGCTGTGCCGACCCCAATATCACCGGGACGGCCACGCTCAGGGAGTTGGAGTCGTCAGAAGGAATAAAGATGGTCTATGTTGTTATGGAGGTCAAAGGACTGTCCGACGGGAAACATGCGGTCCATATTCATGAAGCCGCAGCCTGCCAGCCCTGTAGCGAGGCGAAAGGGCATCACGATCCCGGTGACTTTGGTAAGTCTACCCCGGACGCGCCCGACTACAACCACCCTTTTCACATGGGGGATTTGGTCAACATCGATGTGAAGAACGGCGTTGGAAAACTGCACACGACAACCAACCGGGTCACGCTGTCGAGTGGCAGGCTCAGTGTTTTTGATGAAAACGGCAGTGCGTTCATCATTCACACGAAACAGGATCTGTATTGTGACCAGAATGACGAACTGAGTCCCGGGTGCGCCGGCGGCTCACGAGACGCCTGCGGGATTATTGAACCCGCGAAATGAGATGAAATGCATTCACGCACTGTCGGGCAACACTAGGC
>JBFJQA010000058.1:0-16000 GCA_041616875.1 Nitrospiraceae bacterium
AAATGTTCCACGTGGAACATTCTGGGGCGGTGGCTCACTGGATCAGGGTAGGAGCTGCACAGCTTGACATTCCCCTCAAAGAAGCTCAAATAAGCCAGCTCGTTCTTTATGCAAGGGAGCTAGAAAAATGGAATAAGAAGGTGAATTTGACTGCGGCAAGAAATGATCGAGAACTCGTCGTCAAACACTTTCTGGACTCCATGTTCTGCGGACAGGCGCTCGATCTCACCAGAAGTGTCCAATTGCTGGACGTAGGATCAGGGGCCGGCTTCCCTGGGCTTCCGTTGAAAATATTGAATCAGGACCTCGAGGTATGGCTCCTTGAGCCTAACCAAAAGAAAACAGCTTTTCTCAGACATATAATTGGGAGCCTCCGATTGAATGGTGCCATGACTATCTCTGAAACCATTCATGATTTCTCCAAAAAACAGGGTGCCAGGATGCGATTCTCGTACATTACCTCTCGGGCACTCAGTGTGACGAAAATCCTCCCTTATTTTTCGGGCATTCTTGCGGAAAAAGGAAAGGCGATCCTCTGTCGCGCCAAGCCAATGGAGACGAGTCAAGATCTTGACGGTTTCAGAATATCCAGTGAAGTCCACTATTCTCTGCCATTCGGCTACGGGGATAGAGTTTTGACCGTTTTGGAAAGAATTGCGCCAGAGGTCTGAGCGGGCCTCCTTGCTCTGCCAACCCATGATTCACGATGCGGGTAGCAGAACCTTGCGTACCAGTCAGGCATCCTTCGCTAGGACTTGGGCGGGGTCTCCTGGGCACTCATCACCGACGTGCCGAGAGTATGAGGGGCGATTTCCGCAGCACTCAGAGCTTGATATTTTTATGAGAAAGAGCAATTGTTCCACGTGGAACATTTCACTCACTAGTCAAACGGGATTCTGAAGTGGGAAGAACCATTGCAGTGGTCAATCAGAAAGGAGGTGTAGGAAAAACAACGACTTCTGTTAACCTGTCTGCCTCGCTGGCTATTGCCGAACGAGCTGTTATCCTGGTTGACATGGACCCTCAAGCCAATGCTACCAGCTGCCTATGGATTGATCCAAGAAAACTCACACACAGCGTGTACGATTGCCTGGCTAAGAGGGCTGGTGTCTCCGAAGTCATCATGGAGACGCTCGTCCCAAAGCTTTCCATTCTGCCCTCGAATGCCGATCTTGCAGGGGCTGAGGTTGAATTGGTCGAAACTCCCGATCGAGAAAAGGTCTTGAGCTATGTCATTAATGAAATCAATAACTTGTATGACTTCATTATTATTGACTGTCCACCTGCGCTCGGGCTTTTGACCATTAATTCCATGGTTGCAGCATCCACGCTGCTTGTACCAGTCCAATGCGAATATTACGCGATGGAGGGATTGGGCCGATTGATGGAGAATGTGCAGCTGATCAGAAGGTCTCTGAATCCTTCCTTAGACCTGGAAGGAATACTTTTGACGATGTTTGACCCACGCAATAGCCTCTCAAGGCAGGTCGCGGAGGAAGTGAGGGGACATTTTAAGGAGAAGGTCTACGAGACGGTTATCCCGCGAAACGTAACCCTTGCGGAAGCCCCTAGTTATGGCCGCCCGGTGATGCTATACAACGTAGCCGCTGCGGGCTCGCAGGCCTACCTCCAACTTACGAAGGAGTTCTTACATCATGGAGAAAAAAGCGCTCGGTAGAGGGCTCGGTGCTCTACTTCCAGTTGGCGATGAATTAAAAACTGAAGAAAATCAAAGCATTATATCAATAGATGTACATCATGTCATTCCAGGCCGCCACCAGCCTCGGAAAGACTTTGCGGAAGACGAGTTGCGAAAACTGGCGGATTCCCTTCAGCAGACTGGGGTACTCCAACCCATTGTGGTCCGCAGGAAGGGAGATGGTTTTTATGAATTAGTTGCCGGGGAGCGTCGATGGCGAGCCGCCAAGGTGGCTGGCTTTGCCACTATCCCTGCGATGGTTCGGAATTGTAGCGACGATCAGGCGATGGTTCTCGCGCTCGTCGAAAATCTCCAGCGTCAAGACCTCAGTCCGATGGAAACTGCTCGAGCCTACCAGCGTTTGGCAACAGAGTTTGGAATGACCCAGGAGGATATATCGCAGCAACTGGGAAAAGACCGGTCTACAGTGGCAAATCTAGCCAGATTGGTGAATTTACCGAGCGAAATTCAGCAGTTAGTACAATCTGGGGCGATCTCGACTGGTCATGCCAAGGTTCTCCTCGCTCTGAACGGGCCAGACATGCAAGTTCGATTAGCGCGAAGAATTGCGGAAGCCCAACTTTCTGTTCGTGAGACCGAGAGGCTGGTACAGAGGGAGTTGAATACGAGGAATGCAGCCAGGAAGAAACCGTCTGCAAAACCCTACCCCGACCTGGTCGAACGCATTCAAAAACGCCTGGGGACCAAAGTCACCATCGAAGAAAACGGGAGGAAGGGAGGCAGGCTTGTGATACACTATTTTTCGCCTCCCGAATTAGACAGAGTCCTTGATGTCCTGCTAACCTAGCGAACTTCAAAGCGGGCTGGCGCATATCCATCACTCAACAGATTTGAATCGTGTGTAACGGTTTTTAGGACGGTCTTACTCGTGATCTCAGGGGCTCATCTTTTGCATAACATTTTTATTTGCAGATTTGCAGAATTGGGCTGGGCTCCTTGATGACGAGTGGCCTACCTAGGGACAGAGGCCATATCATCCAAGCCAGGGGGGAGGAGGTGTCAAGATGTGGAAGAAAGACAAGCCCGATTCTAAGGGGGATTCACCGGAGGAGCATGTCGAAGCGGAAGCTCACGAACCAGCCGTTCCCAGAACTGAAAGTGGACAGGGGGTCAACGCGTTCGTAGGAAAAGGCGTCGAATTCAAAGGTATCATTTCTTATAACGGCACCGTGCGGATCGATGGGGCTCTCGAGGGGGAAATTCATACGGAGGGAACCTTGCTGGTAGGCGAAGAAGCCGTCATTAACGCTAAAGTGACTGCGGGAACCATCATCTGCAAAGGGAAAATCACTGGTGACATTGAGGCCAAGGAAAAAGTCAAGCTTCGCTCTCCCGCCGTTCTGAACGGATCGGTCACGAGCCCTATGCTTTCGATGGAAGAGGGCGTCTTTTTCAACGGGAATTGCACAATGAGGCAGCCGAGTGGGAAAGACCAACGGGAAAAGGTCCTTCACCCTGTGGGCCAGCAGGGCGGCAATCTCAAACGCAGCACCGCCTAAGGGGCCTGGGTGAAGCAGAGAGTCTGCGAGGGCGATCCCAAGCCATCGATCGGCTTGGTTATCGGGGCTGGTCTGCGTGTAAAGGGGACGGTCAAGACTGTATTCGAAGAGGGCAATCCAAACGTGTTGACGAACAGTGCTTGAGGAGGATTCTATGTGGGCGTCTACCAACAAGAAATCGAGCGCGCTCGGTGGCGACGAAAATTTTACCTTCCTTGGGAAAGGGGTTGATTTCAAGGGAATCGTCAACTTTGAAGGAACGGTAAGGATTGATGGTCGGCTCGAGGGGGAGATTCATACGAACGGAACCCTCGTTGTGGGGGAGCTTGCGAGCATCAAGGGGATCATCTCCGCGGGGACCCTGGTCAGTAGCGGGAAGATTAACGGAAGTATTTCCGCCAGCGAGAAGGTTCAGCTACTCAAACCGGCCATCCTTATCGGCGACGTAAGGACCCCGGCTATTTCAGTCGAGGAAGGGGCCCACTTTCATGGGATGTGTGATATGGGGGCCAATAAGTGGGAGGAGGCTCGGCCAGAAAAGGATAGTCAACTCGCGGCTGAGAACGTGCATGACCTCGCCTCTCACCGACACAAGGTACGCGCCCAGGATCTGTAAGGCATTCACACGGTATCTGCTAGATGTCTCAACCAACTGTGATCTTAGGAATGAGCGGTGGCGTCGACAGTTCTGTTGCCGCCTCGATCCTTGTGGAGCAAGGATATGCTGTGCACGGAATCACGCTTCAGGTGTGGGAGCATGAAGACGAATCAGCCCCGGTTTCCAAGCGATGGCAGGAGCGGGGTTGCTGCAAGGTCGGTCTCGCCAAATATGTGGCCAAGCGGCTTGGCATAGGGCACGAGGTCATCGATACCAGGCAACGCTTTCGCCAAGGAGTTGTGGAAGACTTTGTGTCGGGGTACCTCTCCGGCACCACCCCCAACCCCTGTGTCAGGTGCAACGAGCGGGTGAAGTTGCGTTCGCTCTGGGCCATCGCAAGGGAAAGGGGGGCGGACTTTGTGGCCACGGGGCACTATGCCAGAATCGTCCATAGCCGGGGGCTAAGCGCTCTGCATCGCTCCAACAACACCCTAAAGGACCAAACGTATTTCCTGTATCGGGCGGATCCTGCTTGGCTGCGCCGACTGCTCTTTCCGGTGGGGGCTATGCAAAAGGCTGAGGTGTGGGAGAGAGCTGAACAGTTAGACCTGCCCGCTGATGAACTAAAAGAAAGCCAGGAAATCTGCTTTGTGAGTGAAGGAAATTATCGGTCATTCCTTGAAAGAGAAGCCCCAGAGGCAAAGCAACCAGGCACTTTCACCGATCTGGATGGACGTCCCCTTGGAAGGCATGACGGGATCGCCTTCTACACGCCTGGGCAGCGGCGAGGCCTGGGTATTGCCACAGGACGCCGACTCTATGTCCAAACGGTCATTCCGGAGAGGAATACGGTTGTCCTGGGGCCCGAAGAAGCGCTCCGACTTCAGGATTGCACCGTCACGGATCTCAATCTTTTCGATTCCTCTCTCCTAGAAGGACCCTCGGAAGCAGAGGTGAAGGTACGCTACGCAACGCCGGCCTCCCCCGCGAGGTTGGAGCCGATGGGAGAGGACACCATTCGTGTACGTTTTCGCAGCCCGCAGCGAGCCCTCAGCCCTGGGCAGTCAGCGGTATTTTACCAGGGGGACGAAGTTCTGGGCGGAGGGATCATTCAGCGGAGTTCCCACCCCGTTCCTTCTTGACAGGCCCACGTAGTGAATGGTAGCTTGGCACGTTTTTCTGTGCCCACCTGCACGTAACCGTTGTCCGTGCATCCCCGAATTCAGCGGTAGGGAGTGTGATTAGGAGCGCTGTCTCACGCCGTTACGCCAAAGCTCTGTTCGAGCTTTTGGAAGCCTCGGATATCGATCCCATGCGGGCCGGTTTACGAGGCTTGAGCGATGTGCTCACAGCGTCGACCGCCCTCAAACACGTGATAGCCTCGCCAGCCTTTAGCATCGAGAACAAAGTGGAGGTCCTGACCTCAGTCAGCGAGCGTGTCGGTTGCCCGTCACTGGCGAGGGCTTTTCTGAGTGAATTAGTTGCCAAGAATCGTGTAGACGAACTTCCAGCAATTGCGGAAGCCTTCGCGGACCTAGCGGACCAGACAAGGGGTACGAAGCAAGTGACGGTCACATCCCCTGCGGATCTGGCCAAGGAAGAGCGCCGCCAGATCGATCGACGTCTGAGTGAACTCATGAAGGGGCAGGTGTCGGTGACGTATCAGACGAACCCAGCCCTTCTCGGAGGCCTACGTATTCAAATTGGCAGCACCGTGTATGATTGTACGGCGAGAAATCGCCTGGACTCGATACGTGCCCGACTCGCCAAGGAGTAGCCATGCAGATCAAGACCGAAGAAATCAGCGTCATCATTAAAGAAAAGATCAAGGACTTCGACAAGCAGGTCGAGGTGAAAGAAATGGGATCGGTGATCCAGGTTGGGGACGGCATCGCCAAAGTCTATGGCCTTGATGGAGCCATGGCCGGAGAGATGCTGGAATTTCCGGGGAACCTCTACGGCATTGCCCTGAATCTCGAGGAAGACAGTGTTGGGGCCGTGCTCATGGGCGAAGACACCGGAATCAAGGAGGGGGACCCAGTCAAGCGGACCGGTCGTATTGCTGAAGTTCCTGTTGGGGACGCCATCGTTGGGCGAGTCGTGAACGCGATCGGGGTACCCCTGGATGGAAAGGGTCCGATACAAGCGGCTGAGACAAGTCTGATTGAAGTCCGAGCTCCTGGGGTTGTGGATCGCCAGTCTGTGAGCGAACCGCTTCAGACCGGGATCAAAGCCATTGACGCCATGATTCCAATTGGGCGTGGCCAGCGCGAGCTCATCATCGGAGATCGCCAGACAGGGAAAACAGCCATTGCGGTCGACACCATCATTAATCAGAAAGGTCTAGACGTCTTTTGCATCTATGTGGCGATCGGACAGAAGCGTTCCACGGTTGCGCGCGTGGTCAAGACCCTCGAAGATCATGGGGCGATGGACTACAGCGTGGTCGTCTCTGCGACCGCAAGTGATGCGGCCTCCCTCCAGTTCCTGGCTCCCTATGCCGGCGTGGCGATCGGGGAATACTTTCGGGACAACGGAAAACACGCGTTGATTGTGTACGACGATCTGTCGAAACACGCCACCGCCTATCGGCAGCTCTCTCTGTTGCTGCGTCGGCCACCGGGTCGAGAAGCCTACCCGGGGGATGTGTTTTATCTGCACTCCCGTTTGTTGGAACGCGCAGCGAAGTTGAGCGACAAACTCGGTGCCGGAAGCCTGACAGCTCTTCCGATCATTGAGACGCAGGCGGGGGATGTATCCGCGTATATTCCGACCAATGTCATTTCGATTACGGATGGCCAGATTTATCTCGCGGGCGATCTGTTCTATTCCGGCATTCGGCCGGCCGTGAATGTGGGGCTCTCCGTGTCTCGTGTCGGTGGCGCTGCGCAGATCAAGACGATGAAGCAGGTGGCTGGAACGCTTCGGCTAGACCTCGCCCAGTATCGCGAGATGGCTGCCTTTTCCCAGTTTGGCAGTGAGCTCGATAAAGCGACCCAGGCACAACTGGCGCGAGGCGCTCGCATGGTGGAGCTTCTCAAACAGGGGCAATACAAGCCGATGCCCGTTGCCGACCAGGTGTTGGTGATTTATGCCGGAGTGAATGGATTTGTGGATGATGTACCCGCCGAAAAAATCCTCGAGTTTGAAGATGAACTCCTGCGATACATCACTGAACATCATCCTCAAATCAAACAAACTCTCGTCACGAAAAAGAAAATCGACGAGACCCTTGGGTCTGAGTTGAAGACAATTCTTTTGACCTTCAAACAAAAAATGGGGTACGGCGGAACACGTTGAAGTGAGCCCCGCTGAGTAATCGGCATGCCTAGCCTCCAGTCCCTCAGGCGAAAAATCGCCGCCTTCAAGAACACCCAAAAAATAACCAAAGCCATGAAAATGGTCGCGGCGGCAAAACTCAAGCGCGCCCAGGACCGCATCCTTGCCGCCCGTCCTTATGCCCACAAAATGAGGGGCGTCCTCGGAGACCTCAGCCACCGGGTGAACCGCGCCTCCCACCCTTTGTTACAAAAACGAGGAGACCATCTCGTCGAAGTCCTGGTTGTGACCAGTGATCGTGGTCTCGCTGGAGCGTTTAATGCCAACATTGTGAGAAAGACCGTCGAATTCATCAGGGAACGGGAATCTCAGGGAGCCAGGATCTCCCTGAGCCTGGTTGGCCGCAAAGGACGGGATTTCTTTCGGCGTCGGCCTTGGCCCATTCGGCAGCAGTGGACAGAGGTCTTTGATCGGTTGAGCTATGAGCACGCCCTCGACATTGGCCGCGACCTGACACAGGAGTTCGTCAAGGGCACCTTCGATGAGTTGCACGTGATTTATAATGAATTCAAGTCGGCGATTCAGCAACGCGTGATCGTCGAGAAACTCTTTCCCGTTGAGGCGTTTGAGGAGCCCGGGGAGCCAAGCTCGGTCTCAATGGGTGGAAGCTTTCTTTACGAGCCTGATGAGAATGAGTTGCTGGAGGCCCTGCTGCCAAAACATTTTGAAATCCAGACCTTCCGAATCCTGTTGGAATCCTCGGCGGCAGAGCAAGGTGCTCGAATGGCGGCCATGGACGGAGCGACGAGGAATGCGGGGGAATTAATCAAGAAGGTGACGCTCTACTACAATAAGACCCGGCAGGCTGCGATCACCAAAGAATTGATGGATATCGTTGGTGGCGCAGAGGCATTGAAATAAGGGAAGGTTTCGGCACGCTTGCCTGTGAGCTTCCAGTGGGAGAACAATAGGCTCCTCTTCACGAAAAGAATGGTGTCAAGGATTATTTTGATTGTGGTGGCGCGACGCGCTAATTCATTAACGAAGGAGTAAGCAGTGAGCACAGGGAAAGTCATCCAGGTCATCGGTCCGGTGGTGGACGTCGAGTTTCCCCAGGGGGAGCTGCCCTATATTTATAATGCGCTTCGAATCCAGCAGGAGGAAGATCTCAAAGCGGGGAAGCCCAAGGTCAGTCTTACCCTAGAAGTGGCCCAACACCTAGGTGAAAACCGCGTGCGAGGGGTTGCGATGTCCTCCACGGACGGGCTGGTTCGTGGGATGCCTGTCGACGACACCGGTGCACCCATTTCCGTGCCCGTTGGCCGAGAAACCCTGGGCCGTTTAATCAATGTGTTAGGCGAACCCGTAGACGAAATGGGGCCCATCAATTCGAAGAAGACATACTCGATTCATCGCCCTGCCCCTTCGCTCGAGGAACAAGAAACCAAGACGGAAGTGTTGGAAACCGGGATCAAGGTGGTTGACCTCTTAGAACCCTACTCCAAGGGTGGCAAAGTTGGCCTCTTTGGCGGGGCAGGGGTCGGCAAGACGGTCATCATTATGGAATTGATCAACAATATCGCACTGCACCACGGTGGGTTCTCCGTGTTTGCGGGCGTGGGTGAACGTACGCGCGAGGGGAATGACCTCTGGCACGAGATGCAGGAATCCAAGGTGATTGACCCGAAAGACTTTTCGAAATCCAAAGCGGCGCTCGTCTATGGTCAAATGAACGAGCCTCCTGGCGCCCGGCTCCGAGTTGGTCTGACCGGCCTGACGATCGCGGAATATTTCCGTGATGAAGAAAGCCAGGATGTGCTCTTGTTCATCGATAACATCTTTCGTTTTACGCAGGCTGGGTCCGAGGTGTCGGCGCTCCTTGGACGTATGCCCTCTGCCGTAGGGTATCAGCCAACTCTGGGTACGGAAATGGGGACGTTACAGGAGAGAATTACCTCCACGAAAAAGGGATCCATTACTTCCGTTCAAGCCATTTATGTTCCTGCGGATGATTTGACAGATCCTGCCCCGGCAACTGCGTTTGCTCACCTTGATGCGACGACCGTGCTTTCCCGTCAATTAGCTGAATTGGGTATTTATCCGGCAGTCGATCCTCTGGATTCCACTTCCCGAATTCTGGATCCACAAATTATTGGAGAAGAGCACTACACCGTGGCCCGCAAGGTCCAGTCGACCCTCCAACGCTACAAGGACCTTCAGGACATTATCGCCATTTTGGGCATGGATGAGCTCTCTGAAGAAGACAAAATGGTGGTTGCGCGGGCTCGCAAGGTTCAGCGATTCCTGTCTCAACCATTCCACGTGGCGGAGGCCTTCACAGGATCACCGGGCAAATATGTGAAGCTAAAGGACACCGTCCATAGTTTCAAGGAAATCGTCGAGGGTAAGTATGACAATTTGCCTGAGCAAGCATTTTACATGGTGGGCTCCATTGACGAAGTTGTGGCAAAGGCCGAGAAGCTCGGGCACAAGGGGACTTGAGGTATTGTCGCGGTGATTCGGATTCGCCCATCGCAGCTTTATGACACAACGGTGTTGGCCGGTTGCGCGCAAAATGAGTGAGCTCGCGCCACTCGGTAGGGGCGCACAGGAGTGTGGGAAAGCACGTCGATGGATGTTGATGGGGGACAGAGTTGAGCGCGATTCTGATGGCTTGTGAAGATAGTCCACGTGTAGGAAAGCAAAGGTAACCCTCCATGGCTGGAAAGTTGTTGCTAGAAGTCGTCACTCCAGACCGATTGCTGTTTAGCCAAGAGGTCGATGAAGTCAGTGCACCGGGGAGTGAGGGTGACTTCGGAGTCCTGCCCGGACACTGTCATTTCATGTCGACCCTGAGAATTGGTGAGCTTCGGTATCGGGTGGGAGACATCGATTCCTATATGTCGGTTCTGTGGGGGTTCGCCCAGGTTACTCCAAGAAAAGTCACGATACTGGCCGAGGTCGCTGAAAAAGCTGAAGACATTGATGTCGAACAAGCCGAAGCTGCGGTGGCGAGGGCGGAGGAACAGCTGAGAGTAGGCGGTCTCCCGTCCGAAGTAGAGTCGGCCAAGGTCAGTCTAGAAAAAGCTCGCCTCCGAAGAAAAATTGCCGAGCGCGCCCGCCGTTCAAGCCACCCGTAGTCTAGGTCTTGGCGGTTTGACCACCGGCCATGGCCAAATCTTTTCAGAAGGTCCACGTCTAAAAACAGTCGTGAGCTTATTGTTTCTGCCAAGGGGGCCCTAGGCTGGATGCCAAGTTTTTGCATAGAAGGCCATCTGTTTTCAACGGCGGCACTCTCCAGGGACTCATTCTCGACCAAACGGTTCGCGTCAAGGGTCATGTCTTGATCGGTCAATTTTTTCAATGTTCGTCCCCATGCCGATGGGTCGCGAAGCCTCGGATGGGGCCGTCCCGGTGGAAGCATGCCGTATGGCGAAGCAAAGAGGCCCTTCACGGAGCTTGACAGGCGCGTACCGCCAGGGTATGTGTCCATGAGTGAAAGAGGCACCCCGTGGAAACGAACAAAGTACTGGATGTAGTTGGAAGCCTTGTATCCCAGGTAAAAGCCTTCAGCTCGAAGATACCGGCTATCGTGCCAACGGCATCTGTACCAGGTGGCTTGAAACCCAGCGCCGAAGCGGTGGAGGACTACGAGCACACCGTATCCCGTTTTCGGGAGCAGGCCGGGGAGCCGATTTATCGCCGCCTCACAGACCTCTTTATTGACAGTCTCGAAGCCTTTGAGTCCGGGTGGGTGCTACGGGCGGTTCAGACGCTGCTCACGATCCTGGATCATGTGGAGCGTATGGGGGGGGAACACAGCATCACGATGACACCAACTGACGAAGCTCGTCTTCGAGAATACCGCAATACCCTTCACAAGATTCTCCCAGGAAATGAACCGGAATTGAAGGGTGCGGGTAGAGGACTCTAAGGATCGAACGCAGCCATGGGCAACAAACTATGGGAAAACACGGGTTCTCAGTATCTTGCGCCTCGCCTGTCCCAAGTCAATGCCCCATCTTTGGGCCAGCGGAAACGGAACCTTCCGTCACCAAGGTGAATCGGACCGACTCCTGGCAGTGTGGGCATTTGACGCGGAACGCGTTTTCATCGAGATATTCGATCTCCTCGTCCCTGATCCACATCAGGCGAAAGCATTTGGGGCACGTTCGCACTTTGGTCGACATTGAACTATCCTCGTTCCTGGTTTTACTGCAACCGCTCAGCGTGCAGCGGCTGGCTCTTTGCCAGTTCTCCTTTGTAATCTAATATAAGCAGATCTGCCTCTCAAGTCCATGGTCACATTTTCAGATCAAAGGGATTTTGACCCGGCACAGTTGGTTCGGCTCTACGACTACGCGTCTTGGTCAAAAGGGCGAACGCTTGAGGAGATACGCGAGATGCTCGCCAACACGGACCTGGCGCTTTCCGCCTGGGATGGCCCACACCTGATTGGGTTTGGCAGGGTCCTGACCGACTTTGTCTATCGAGCCTCCATCTGGGATGTCATCGTGGACCCCGCCTTTCAGCGCCAGGATATCGGGACGCAGATCATGCAACGAATCCTCGACCACCCTGCTCTCAAACGCGTCGAGCTGTTCTGGCTTTGCACACGAGATAAGCAATCCTTTTATGAGAAGCTTGGGTTCAGCGCTAAGGAACAAACCGGGATGGTCTGGGCCAGGTCCAAGCAGGGGTATCTAGAATAAACCCCGCGGGGGTGAGATCGTCCGGGCCCATAGAGGAGGGCTCTGTTCTGTCGATTTTCCCACTCAGTGTTGCCAGCCTAGGGCTCGATTCTCGTTTAGCCCACGCCTCAGTCGGACGCAAGAGAGGTGAGCGTGTGGGCGGTGAGTGTGCGAGAAGCTTAGCCATTCCAGCTCGACTCCGAACTCCACCGATGACTCAAGTCACAGCGATTCCTGGGCGGAGACCCGAATTGGCATGAAAGTTGTTGGACTGATGTCTGGGACTTCAAGCGACGGGGTTGATGCGGCCTTGGTGGATATCCGTGGACATTCCCATAATCTTAGAGTCAAATTTGAGGCCTTCTCCTCTCTCCCCTATTCGGCGGCTCTCCGAAAACAAATCCTGATGGCGTCAACACAGGGATCTGTGGCCGATATCTGTCATTTAAACGCCCTGCTGGGAACACTCTTTGCCCAGGCAGCGCTCAAAGTCGTTCGGCGGGCTGGCCTGAGGCCTTCGGCGGTGCATGTGATCGGCTCGCACGGCCAGACCGTTCACCACCTTCCTCATCCAGTTCGAGAGCCGGGAGTCGGATGGGTTCGCTCAACCCTACAGATCGGCGAACCAGCACTCATCGCTGAGAAAACTGGAATTCTTACTGTCGCAGATTTTCGCCCGCGAGATATGGCTGCGGGAGGGCAAGGAGCGCCCCTTACCCCTTACGCGCATTACCTCCTGTTCCATGACCGGAGGCATTCTCGACTCATCGTCAACCTCGGGGGGATTGGAAATGTGACCTATCTTCCGGCCAAGGGAACACCGAGATCCATACAGGCGTTCGATACTGGTCCAGGCAACATGGTCCTGGATGGCCTGGTCAGCCATCTCACCCATGGACGGCAGCATATGGATCGGGGGGGAAGGTTGGCGGCAAAAGGGAAGGTGGATTCACGTCTGTTGACCAGGCTGCTCAAGCACCCGTTTTTGCACCGTCACCCTCCAAAGTCCACCGGCAGAGAGGAGTTCGGGGACTCCTTCGTGTCGAAGGTGTTGGCACTTGGGCGACGGTTTGGATTGAGTGCCGAGGATGTCCTTGCCACCTCTTCCTGGTTCACGGCGGAAACCATCGGCGACTCACGCCGCTGGCTGAAGGGGAAGGTGGATCAGGTCATTGTCGGAGGGGGAGGGGTGATGAACGCCACCCTGATGAGCAACCTATCCGAGCGGTTCCTCCCTATCCCAGTGACAACCTTCGAGACCCTCGGCTGGCCGAGCAAGGCCTTTGAAGCGGTCGCCTTTGCCATCCTTGCGTACCAGACCATTCATGGAGAGTATGGCAATGTGCCTTCCGCTACTGGCGCAAAGCGGCCGGTTGTTTTAGGGTCGGTTCTGCCAGGTCACCGCCCATGGAAAGGCGTCCTTGCTTGATAGCATTTTGCCAAATTCAGGAGGTCTCATGCTGGGCACACTATTGATTGTCTTGGCACTGATCATCTTCATTTTGGTGGGCTGGCATGTCTGGTCACCAAGGATCCCTCCCCAAAGGCCCAGACATGAAGTCGGCATTCCAGAAGGACTCTCTCTGCAAAGCCAGCCACTGTTAACCAAGGCGCAGGCAGCCTTTTACAATATCCTCCGCCTAGCCGTCGAAGAACAGTATTTGGTGTTCGCCCAGGTTCCTCTGTGGAGTCTTGTCCATATCCGCGCCAAGGATCCCAAGGATTCTCCCGTGGCGACATCATTTCTGAATAAGATCTCCAAACAACGGGTGGACTTCGTTTTGGTCCACCCTGGTACCCTCGCGGTGGCAAAAGTGGTTGAGTTGGATGATCCCGCCCAGGCAAGGGGTCATCGATCCACACGAGACCGGTGGGTCAGGGTCATTTTTCAAACGGCGGGGATTGAGTGGGTCAAGCTCAACGCGGAGCAGGCCTTCACTGTGCCATCCTTGGCTAACCTATTGGAAGTCCAGCCTCGAGACTGATTACGGGAGGAAATTCAAGCGAGTGGGACGAAGTGTGCCTATTCAGAGGCTGGCTCGTCTTCTACCTTGAGAGAAACCGTCTCTTCTATAGGGATGGGGGGAGACATCTCAACGTGAAGGTTATACCGCTGGATGGCTTTTTCGGCTGCTTCGGCCTCCGGTGAGTCAGGATAGTCGACCAAGAGGCGGTTGAGCAAGATGCCAGCCTCCTCGCGCTGCCCTACCTTGGCGTAGATCAATCCTATTTTTAGGGTGGCACCCCGGCGTTTGGAACTGCCAGAATGATCAATGAGAACCTTTTCAAAGGAGGCCAGCGCATCCTCATAACGGGCGAGTCGATATTCACACTCCCCTTTCCAGAATTGGGCGCTGGCGGCCAGGCGTGAGCGATCGTAGATTTCCAGAAAGAGGCGGAACCCAGCAAGAGCAGCCTCGTAATCCCTGTTACGAAATTCTTCCATCACCCGGTTGTAGAGTTGCCGCGCCGCGGGGTTAGGTTTCGCAAGTAGGTCCCCTTGTCCCAGTGTGACCCCAAGGAGAAGGAGTAAGAGGATCAGGGCGGTCCGAATGGGTACCCTTGCACCTCTCCGTATACGCGTCGTGTGAGCCATGGTTCTGGCGTGATTCCGGTGGTTGATTTTTACGGGATTCTGAGGTCGCGAGGAATATTTTCAAGCAAAAACCTCACCACCTCGCCCTCCCGATCATGGCCGAACGTAGCAGAGGTCCGAGGTGCCTGACACAAGACCTATTATCCTGTTGAAATATATAATTTTTTCATTACTCTCCGCCAGAGGGCTGGACCGGACTAGGAAATTGCCTCCTCCATTTTCCCTGGCCTGAACAGGTGTCGCACCTCTCATTCCAGTTCCTCTCCGGTCAGAAATGGCCACAGCATGGGGAAGGGGCTCCTGCATGGAGATTCGGATTCTTGGGTAGGAGCTTCTCTCGCTCCATTGAATGGAGGTTCGGAGTAGGCCCCCGCTACGATGAGCAGCGCTCCCGAGGAGGGGGCAGCCTGATCTTGACACCTCCCAAAAGCGAGCGAAATAATGCCGCATCTCGAGGCTCGAACGAATACACGGATCCAATGGAAGGGAGGACCGCTCGGTGGGCAACCAGTTTCATGACGATCGAGCTCAGCATGGCGACAAGCCCGAGCAGGAACAACCGGACCGACTGCTAACTGGGCTCGATGAAGCTCCTTCCAACCCGTTGGGCGGCAGAACGCTGATTGTCGATCCTGAGGATACCCACGCCTATGTTCGGCCAAGCGCTGCCTTGAAAGATGCTCGGCCTGAGGACCAGGTTTTTCTGAGGCCAGGGGTCTACGAGGACAAGATTTTTGTCACTGAGCGGCCGATCCGCATAATCGGAGCCGGTCGGGATAGGGTGCAGGTCTTCAGCCGTCGAGGTGGTCCCCTCTATCTTCAACGCGTACCTGAAGGACGGATCGAAGGTATCACCTTTCGGTATGTGGGAAGCGACCAGAATTCTGCCATCAACATTATGGATTCCACCTGCACGATCACGGGCTGTCGGGCCATGGAAGGGCTTCTTTCCGGCGTGGTGCTTTACGGGACCCAGTGCAGGCCAACCTTGAGCCATAATGAGGTCTGCTTTAATCGGGAATCTGGCATGTTCTCCTTTGCTGGGGCTTGCCCCTATCTGTCGCAAAATGTCTGCTACGGGAATCACCACTTCGGGATCGCTGTGTGGGATCCAGGGACCCGCCCCGACATTATTCGTAATGTGTGTCGAAACAATATGCTCAGTGGCATCCTATTGTTCCATCATGCCCAAGCGATGGTGCTCGAGAACACCTGTCGGGATAATCTGCACTGGGGGCTGGTCCTCACTCCAGAGTGCCAAACGTCACCCCCTCAGACCCAGCTGACCAGTTCCAACGACTTCGCCGCCAACCCTCGTGGGGCTCTGTTCGTCACAGAGACCCCTTTGGCCGAGATCGGCCGCTAGGAAGACTCTTCAGGCGCCACTGCGACCGCACCCCCCGTTCAAGGGATTCCTTCGAGGGACACCTGAAGGGGGGGCTTGCGACCCCGGTCACCCCCTACCTTTTCGGGGTTGTCGATTTCCGAAGATCGTCTACAGTTGGAGAGGCAGCGGTGGCTAGGCCGGGTCCAGAAGAACAGGGGGACTCAGGCGAGTGCCCGCAGCTGGTTAGGATCTGTTCCAGAGGAGGCTAGGATGGCGCAGAAAACGGCCTA
>JBFJQA010000059.1:0-15773 GCA_041616875.1 Nitrospiraceae bacterium
CCCTAACCTGATTTTGGGTCAAGAAAATACCAGTTGCCAGAGAGACTCCTTGGCTCAGGTCTTGGAGAATAGACCAATTCGGGGAGATGCAGTCGGAACGCTGTTTGTCATTCTCCGCGAGACACGGTATCATCCCGAGGTGTTTCTTGGCCCTGTGCTGTGGTGCCTCCTCTTGGATTGCTTATGCAGTGGGCCTTGAACTCCAGCAACAGAAGACACAGGAGAATGTTCTGTGGGCACACCAACCGCTGTTCCTCTTATTATTTGCTTCGGCGACAGTTTGACATCCGGATATCAATCCCCAATTCCACAGTATCCATCTATACGTGAAACGCCTTATGGTACCTTCCTTCAAGAAGCCTTGGACGGGAAAGCCACAGTGTCGGTGAGCGGTCTCTGCGGAGAACTTACTAGTGAAATGACCCTGCGATTCCGGCGAGACGTTTTGGCCCATGAGCCGTCATTTGTCATAATTCTTGGCGGTACCAATGACCTGGGGTGGGATACCGGCCCTTCCGACGTTATGAGAAACCTCGTGAAGATGTACGAGTCTGCAAAAAGGGCAAGGGTTGAGCCAGTAGCGGTCACTATCCCCTCTCTCCGACCAACGGAGGACCTTGGTGAAGGAGAAGGGGAACTTTGGATCCGGGATCACATTCTTCGACGTCAGTCCCTGAACAGGATGATCGAAGAGTATTGCATTTCCCAACAGATGAGCTGGGTGGACCTCTTCAAGGCCACCTGTGAGCCCGGCAGCCTCCTTCTGGCTTCACGATTCTCAAACGACGGGCTTCACCTGACGACCGAAGGGTACCGAGCGCTTGCGGCCCTCCTCTATAATCAAGTGTTTGCCACCCAATTTGGGCTGCCGCGTCACTCCACATCCCGGGCTCTCTGAGGTGTGAGAACGGTAGAATGATTACCGACATCACGGATTTTGAGTTTGATCGAGTAATCCAGCAATCAACGGTGCCGGTGTTGGTCGAATTCTGGCAGCCTGGATGTGGGGGGTGTCAGGCCCTGCTCAACGAGCTCGGACGCATTCAAGACGAACTCGGCGACCGCATTCTCATTCTGAAGATGAACGTTCAGGAAAACTTCCAGATCCCCGCTGAGTTGGAGATCTCCTCCCTTCCCGCTTTGGCGCTCTATCGCGAGGGTCAGTTTGATCGTTTTATCGGCGGGATTGGCAAGAAAAATGAAATTCTCAGACAGCTCAACGTCGCTGCATCCAGCTGAACGTGTCTTTGTACCTCGACCAAACCGTGTTCCAAACCCATCACCACGAGCCTAGTGCTTGTCGCCCTACAGCCTTCTCCACATTCGGCCGTCGCTTTCGATCAGGCGATCGGCCTCGACGGGGCCCCAGCTTCCGGCTGGGTATTCGGGAAGCCATCGGGCACCGGAAGCCCTCCATCCCTCCAGGATGGGTGTAATCCATGCCCAGGAACACTCGACTGCATCCCGACGCATGAAGAGCGAGGCGTCCCCCGCCATCACGTCAAGCAGCAGCCGCTCGTAGGCTTCGGGCGACTGGCCTCCGAAGGCATCACCATATTCAAAATTCATTTCGACGGGGTTCGTCTGTGCCCTGGATCCGGGGACTTTTGACATAATGCGCAGCGAGAGACCTTCTTCCGGCTGTATGCGCAGAGCGAGAACATTGGGAGCTTGCGGAGCAGCAGAGTTTGCGTTGAAGAGGATTTGAGGGATCTCTCTGAGCTGGACGGCCACCTCACTCCCTCGTTTTGGCATTGCTTTACCGGTCCTGAGGTAAAAGGGCACACCAGCCCATCGCCAATTTTCGACAAACAGCTTGAGCGCGACGTAGGTTTCCGTCGTCGAGTCAGGCTGAATTCCCGGCTCATTCCGAAATCCCCGCGCTTGTGACCCATGAATCACGCCCTGCGTATACTGGCCTCGTACGGTGTACCGATCCACATCTTTTCCGGTTATCGGCTTGAGACAGCGCAAGACATCGATCCTGGCGTTACGGACCACATCGGGATCGAGGGAGTATGGTGGCTCCATCGCCACCAGACAGAGCAATTGAAGAATATGGTTCTGCACCATATCTCGGAGAGCGCCTGCAGTTGCGTAATAGGCAGCCCGGGTTCCCACCCCTTCTTCCTCGCTCACGGTAATTTGGACATGGTCAATGTACTTGTGATTCCAGATCGGTTCGAAGATGCTGTTCGCGAACCGAATGACCATCAAGTTTTGAACCGTTTCCTTGCCCAAGTAGTGATCAATTCTGAAGATCTGGGTTTCGTCGAACACCTTCCCGACGGTCTCGTTAATCTGCCTGGCCGAATCCAAATCGTGACCAATTGGCTTTTCGACAATTACCCGACAGGAGGGTCGCTGTGGATCCGGCGGCTGAACCAGGCCAGCCCTCTGAAGTCCTTCACTCGCATCCGCAAAGTTGGCAGGAGGAATCGCAAGGTAGAAAATTCGATGACCCGGCAATTTGAACTGGGACTCGATCTGTTCCAGTCTCGATTTGATTTGGGCGTAGGCAGTGGGATCGTCAATGGCGCCGTTTTGATAAAACAGATACTCTTGGAATTCAGACCAGGTCGACTCGACAAGAGCTTGTCGAGAGTATGCCTCGATGCCTGCACGAGTCGTAGCCCTGAAGTCCTCGTCAGAGAGTGGCTTCCGGCCAATTCCTAGCACGGCGGAGTTGGGAGGTAGGACCCCGTCCACACGCAGGTTATACAAGGCAGGGACCAACTTGCGACGGGCAAGGTCTCCCGAGCCTCCGAAAATCACCAAGGTACAGGGTTCAGGCTGGAGGATGCGCGCAGGCTCGATTCCCGACAGCTGTGCCTGAATCTCAGACATTATCCTGACTCTCCCCCTCTCACGACCGTCCTAGGTTCCATTACCTTTCGTACACACGATGCCGCGGTGTGAAGGCACTCGCTTAAGGCCTAGCCATTCGGTAAGACACCCCAGCACCTGGAGGAAGCGCGGTGTACATATAGATTAATCTACCCTGGGAAGGTTTGGGACATCTTTGAATAGGAAATCGGTGAGTTGACGGCCCACATAAAGCTTCTGGTCGAGGGTAGGAGCCGTCATGAATTGTGACAGGAGGTTTCCCATCGTTGAATCGCGCGAGGAAATGAAACGCAGGGTATCGCTCGGAGACGTCAGCCACAATCCCCTCAAGCGAAAAAACGCGTGGACCATGTCGTCTCCCAATATTCCAAGCAGGTAGTGCGCTGTGGCCGGCTGATCGATAAGATCCTGGGCTTTGCCCAACCAATGAAGGCACTGAGCCTTTAGGCGAATTTTTTCGTTCAGAGTTGAGGGCGGTGGGCCTTGACGGAACCGTTGGGCAGCCTTTTCAACCAGTTTTGTGCCAACAGCGTTATGCTCAAACAGCACGCGAGCTTTTCGCAGGAGTGGAGGTAAGCGGGGAGTATAGGGTATTTCCTGCTCAATGGCTTTCTCTCCTCGGTAGCGTATCTCGACCTGGCGATCCGCAATCCGAATCATCTCCTCCCGTTCTTCCTCTCCCTTGATGACTGCAATGAGGTCAATATCGCTGTGGGGAGTGATGAACCGGCGCGCCCCTGACCCCACCAAGAGAATGGCCTGTAAGTCTCCTCCACGCCGTCCTCGAATATGGGTTAAGGCAACGTCGAGAACATACTCCAGACCAGGAGGCTCGATAGGATTCGGTGGCTCAGGAGGCTCGGGGATATCCACGAGTTCGGCCTGAAGCTCCTCCCGGGTCGGCATCTCCTGGGAGGCGTCGCACGGCGGCTGAGTGGCGGGCTGATCCATAGGAAAAATGGGTACCTACGGCCTGGTGGCGGCCAGGGTTCGATCAGTTAACTTGAGGCAAAAGGTTTGAGCTGGGATCCAAGAGAGGCTACCCACTCATCAAAAGGAACCTCTCCATCAACAATGATTTCGATTTTCCCGTTTGGCAACTTTTGGACTTTTCCAGGAGTAGCCGTGGACAGGGGAATCTCAACCCATTCCCGGTTGAAACCCATCTGGTCCGTTATCTCAAGAATTTGGTTAATTTGCTGAAAGGAAACGGTATCCCTCACAAACTGTTCCCCTGGGAGCGCCATGATCAACTTGATGGCATTCTAAATTGGGCAGGATACCCTGTCAATGGACCGGAGGATCACAGACAACGGGACAATTATCGGGAAAGGACGGTGAAGAGAGCACGCCCCGCCTTCTCTATGTCCACGGGGGACACATCCAAATGGGTCACGGCACGAAAGGTCGACCCACCAAGGCAATTGATGAGGAGTCCTTCCTCTTCCAGGGCCTGTAGGATGTCACGGGACTTCTGATGAGAATTGATCACCTCAAATATGACGATGTTGGTTTCGACGTGCTCCGGCGTGAGTGAAACCGTCGGGATCTGTCTCAGTACCTCGGCCAGGCGCAGCGCGTTCGAATGATCATCTGTCAACCGGTGGATATTATGTTCCAAGGCATAGATGCCAGCCGCCGCTAGGATGCCGGCTTGTCTCATCGCTCCTCCGTACATGCGGCGAAACCTCCGAAGCTTTGCCAAAAGAGACAGATCATTCGTCGCTATCAAGGACCCGGCTGGCGCTCCAAGCCCTTTAGAGAGACAGAAAGAGATGGTCTCAAAATGTCTCGCGTACTCGGCCGCTGCCCCACCAGTTGCCACCACCGCGTTGAACAGCCGCGCCCCATCCAAGTGCATCGGAAGCTCGTGCCTCAGTGCAATCTCGCGAATTCGTTCTACGGTCCGGAGCGGATACACGGACCCACCGCCAGCATTGTGGGTATTCTCAAGGGAGATGAGCCCGGTCTGCACGATATGGGCGTCCCTGGGCCGGATAGCTGCTTCAACCTGTTCTGGCGACATGATCCCGCGGATACCCGGGACCCAATGAAATTGGATCCCGGCCAGGGCCGCCCCTGCGCCCTGTTCGTACCGAACAACATGGGCGTTAGTATCCACAATCACTTCCTCGCCGGGTCGGGTCAGTGCACGAATGGAGAGTTGGTTCCCCATTGTACCGGAGGGTACATACAGAGCACCTGCTTTACCCAGCAAGGTGGCCGCCATCCCCTGTAATCGATTCACGGTAGGATCTTCCCCGTACACGTCATCACCCACAGCAGCCCGCGCCATGGCTTCTCGCATGGCCTCCGACGGTTTGGTGACCGTATCGCTCCGCAGGTCGATCATACCCTCACCCCAAACATCACGCCGTATCTGTACCCTATTGTAAGAGAACCGTTCGGCTTGGCACAACGCCAGTGATAAGGTTGCTACATGCAAGGCCCGCATAACCTTTTCACTCGGGCTTCGTTCTCCCGAAGCGGGCGGTCTTACGGCTTTTCACCTGTTCTCCGATAACAACGATTTTCCCAGCTCTACACTTCGCGGGGCAGGATGCTCACAGCTCATCTTCGCATGGCGCTTCATGCCGTATGGTTGCGTCTCACTCCTGCCTCTTGCACGCGTCCCAGTTTTTGCGAATCTGGGTACTCACTGAATACAGCTATGTTCCTACTTCTTTCACCTTTTCTCGGTGGGCGGCTAGGCTGAGCCTGTCTACGGCCGTTGAGCGAGCATAGTTCGATGTACATCCTAGGAGGGCAATGGTGCAACCTGGGCATGCGTCGCCTCCCATTTTTTGACTCCCCAAAAATCCGCGTGCTATAGTCCATCGCTTGCTCTCGCTGTTGGGCCAAGATTTTCATATCTGACAGGTTTCGGACTCGTGGGCATCCTGACTGGGCTGTAGGGCTCTGCAGGCTGTCCAATTTAGGGAAACAACCACATGCGCGAAGTTCCAGTTCGACTGTACATTGAAAAGCTCGCAAAAAGGGCCCGTGAGGCCGCTAGACCTCTGTCCTCCATCGATGGGGAAATAAAAACGAAGGCGCTCATGGCCATGGCGGATCGGCTTCTCGAGCGGGAAGAACAGATCCTGGAAGCAAACCGCCAAGATGTCGAAACAATCGGGACCGCCTTGAAAGGCGAACCGAACAAAGAAAGAGTCAGGGAAGCGGTCGATCGCGTCAGCCTCACCCGCGAGGACCTTCGAGACATCGCAGAAGGGTTGCGAGGAATTGCGGATTTGCCTGATCCGGTTGGTGAGGTGACCCACATGTGGACACGGCCAAACAGCATGCAGGTCAGTAAGATCCGTGTCCCCATCGGTGTCATCGCGGTGATCTGCGATTTTGGACCTGCGGTCGCAATTGAATCGCTAGCCCTCTGCTTCAAGTCAGGGAACGTCTGCATCTTGCGACCGCATTTTGATTGGGAACAAACGAATTCCGTAGTCGGCACTGCGCTCCGTGAGGCAGCGGAGGAGTCAGCCATTCCCGAGGGTGCCCTCACTATTGTAGAACGGCCGGAACGCGAAGCTGCCCTGGAACTCCTCCGTCTGTCAAAGCTCATCGAAGCCGTCATTCCTCGTGGGGGCCCGGGGTTAAGAAAAGTCGTGACTGAGCAAGCCAAAATGCCCATTCTCTGCCACGATGGGGGAACGTCCTATGTGTACGTGGACGGCGATGCCGATCTGCCCTTGGCGCAAAATATCGTCGTCAACTCCAAAGCTCAGCACACCACTGCCTCGAATTCGGCGGATACCTTGTTGGTCCACCAGGGAATTTCTCGCGCCCTGCTCCCTGGACTCGTTCGTCGGCTTTTGGATGACTATAAAGTTGAGGTCCGTGGTTGTCCCAAAACCATGGCGCTTACCGGTACTCCGGCGTTCCCCAATTACAAATCCATCATCCCCGCCAAGGACGACGACTGGGGACAACAATTCCTCTCTTCCGTCATTGCTCTTCAGGTCGTGACCGACCTTGACGAGGCCCTGACGCACATTGCGCGGTACGGTCCGGCGCATACCGCGGCGATTGTGACCCGCGATTACGCTGCGGCTATGCGGTTTACGAGGGAGGTTGACGCCAGTGCGGTGACCGTGAATGCTTCGACACGACTGAACGACGCGGAGGAATTTGGGCTTGGGGTACATATCGGAATTAGCACGATGCGGATCCATGCTCGCGGCCCCATTGGTCTCGAAGAGTTGACCTGTCAGAAATACGTCGTGCTGGGAACCGGACAGCTTCGCCAACCTCATCCCATCCCGACGACCTACGAAGACGCCATCATGTTAAAGAAACACTAACTAACCACCCTGTGTGGGCACGGCTTCTCTTTCATGCCGCAGTACCAAGCCATCAAAGAGCATCTCGCTTGGTGGGGCTTGCGAGAGTTCCTTTCTCACACCGAGTATGATCGCTGGCAGCGCGACTCACTCACACCCGATCAGATCCACACGCTGAACCGCCTCGCCCAGGCAAGACGGGCCTCCCTATCAGAACCTGACGAAGTCATGTTTTATGATTGCTCCGCTGAAGATGGGATTTTGCCTGTCCTCTATAGCCAGCGGTACCATTATTACCTCACGATTGGGGATGCCGTCATCACACGTCTTCCGGACCACGGATCGATTTTAGACTTCGGCTGTGGCCCTGGAATTTTGACCACCTTGTACGCTCGGCACCTTCCAGACTGTTCATTTCTAGGCCTCGACCGCTCTCCGGCGTGTCTCCAGGCTGCACGGCAACGGGCTGCCCAACTCGAACTAAAGAACGTTCAATTTACCTGCTTGAATCTTGGCCATTCCAGCCTGCCCGGACATTATGACCTTGTGGTGACCTCGCACGCCCTTTTGCAGTCAGAGGGTGATCCCGGTCTCCCAAGCAAATCCTGGCGCAACATAGAACGTGCGCAAGATGCGACCGCTCAATCGAGCTTTGAAGAACGGACTGGACTCAGTCGGAAATTGGCGACACTTGCCGCCTGCTTGAAGCCCGGCGGAAGAATGATTGTGCTAGAAAAGGTCCATCATGTTGGCCGACGTGTCCCGTTCCAACGAGCCTTGGCCTCCCGAGGGTTTCGGTTGCTGGAGCCTCCGAGCCCTATTCGCTACAGCGACCTCGAGGACCGGGTCGATGATGGTCCCTTGTACGTGGTCATGCGCGTTCAACCAGGATACGCGCCCCAGATAGGATTGGACTGGGACGAATCTCCTCATTATGACCCTGTCGATGAGGTCTACAGTTGCAGCGGGCGGTCGGCCCAGTACGTCTGGCAACGCCTCCCCGGCAAGAACATCATTACCAGGTGCGACGGGATTGTTCAGCGGTTGGGGACAGTTCAGGCAGAGTGGGGGAACGCGGCTGAATGCTTGAGGTACTTGTTCATCTCTGAGGGAGACCATCTCCTGAGGCTGTGGGTGGGAGGCCCCAAGAGCCACTCACTGATCGAGTCTTGGTTCGAATCAATCACTACACAGAATGACGGTGCTGCTCCCCGAGATCGTGTCTTTATGGACGAGGCAATGCCTCTACAAGACAGCCAATTCAGTGCTCCCGAAACTCCGGTATATGAAAATCACTGCCTTGCCGCCCAAGAAGTCTGGGCCAGTCTGCCGAAACACCACATTCTGAAGGAGGTTACCGACGAGGGAACCGACGGCCGCCAGCTCCATATCGAGCTGGGAAGGAGCGCAGAGATCGTATACCTCTACTGTGCGAACACGTTCGATCAACGACAGCTCGTCATCATGGATCAGGCGCGTGGGGGTCTCCTGGAAGCGTATTACGACGAGCTTCTGGAAGGGCAAACATCTCACCGACCAGGAGGCGCCAGATCTTAGTCTTTCCGATTGTGTCGTCGGCTGGGGCTCTTGACCAATCCTCTCGACGGCGCATAGAATGAGCCTTCTTGGAAGCCTTGTCCCACAGCGTTGGCCGGACGTGGGGTCTGTCCTGTACGGACCCTAGAGGAAGGGACCCGGACTCATGAAGATCCAGTATTCTAAAGGGATTAAAGCAAGCTCCGAACTGATTCAGCTTCAGCGAAAGAAATCCGAAACAGTCGGTGGGCGGAAGACCAACGTCATGCTGGTCTTTCCCCCCGATTGGTACCCGTCTGAACCTTACCTGAGCCTCCCCACACTGACAGCCGTCCTTCGCGCCGCCGGACATCACGTCGTTCAGAAGGACGTCAATCTCGAGATGTATGACTGGTTTTTCAGCGAGGACTTTCTCAAGCGAGTTCTTCGAAGAGTGCCTCAACAACTCGATCGCCTGCGTAAGCTTAGCAAGCGGCGTGAACTCGAAGAATGGGAGCAGGACCTCCAGCAGGCTTTGTGCGATTTAACTCGAGACCGTATTTCAGGGCTGGCCAAGAAGGCGGAGCAAGCCAAGGCTATCGTGCGGGGCGAACAGTGCTATGACAGCGACCAACTGGAATGGGCCATGAACGCGTTCCGCGAGGTGACAGCCGCCATTTCCCTCGTCTACGCTCCAGCTCGCATCTGCATGCCACCAATGGAAACGGATCTTTCCTACAAGGTCTACCAGTCCTCAGAGGTCTTGGAGGCCGTGCACGACGCTCAAGTCAATGTCTATCGAGACGTATTCGAGCATATCCTGAAGCCGGCCATCGACGCCGAAAAGCCGGATGTGATTGGCATCTCGATTGTCCTTCAGCAACAACTGTTCTCCTCGATGACCTTCTGCGCACTGATCAAGGAGCAATTTCCCAACATCCACGTCACTCTCGGCGGCAACACCGTCACCCGCCTGCGTGATGTCTTGCCGGAGACTCCACAGCTTTTTTCGCTGTTTGACAGCGCCGTCGTGTATGAAGGGGAGACCGCGTTCTTACAATTGGTCGAGGCTGTCGGGGCAGGTCGGGCCCTTGTCGACATACCTAACCTGATTTATCGTGATACGGGTGGAATTCATACTTCTCCCTTGACGTATTCGGAGGACATGGCCTCGCTACCGCCGCCTGACTTTGACGGACTTCCCTTAAGCCGATATTTTGTTCCAGATCGAATCCTTCCCTACCTCGCTACGAGGGGCTGCTATTGGGGTCGTTGCGAATTTTGTGATCACGGCGAGGGGTATACAGCTGGCTATCGCACCAAGAAACTCGATCAAATCGTCGAGGAGGTCCGACACCTCAGGGATCATTATCAGACCCGCTTTTTCCACTTCACTGATGAATCCTATCCACCGGCGTTATTCCGAAAATTGACCAGGCGCCTCGTAGAAACCGATATGAATATCGCCTGGACTACTCACATGCGGTTCGAGAAAAGCTTGCTCGATCAGGCTGTTTGGGATGATGCGGCGGCATCTGGATGTAAATACTTGCACTTTGGATATGAGTCCGGCAATGAGCGCGTCCTAAAATTGATGGACAAGGCGACGACCACCGACATCATTCAACGAAGTCTCGCGCTTTCCAGTGGGGTAGGCATTTGGAACCATGTGATGGGTTTTTTTGGGTTCCCAGGGGAGACACGGGATGACGCGCTGTCCTCTATTCAGTTCTTGGAAGACAACAAGCACCTTGTTCACTCGATCGGATTCGGCACGTTCGACCTCAGCAAACACACTCCGGTTGCAAAGCATCCTGAAAAGTTCGGAGTGACACCTTACAAGAACCCCGAATGGGATTTGGCCTTGGACTACTACTACACGGTGAAGGAAGGCCTCGGGATCGAGGAAGCGGAGCGGGTGTTTGAAGAATTTGAGCGCAACCACTATGCCGGATGGGATCTAAAAATCTTCATCCGTGAATATGTCTTCCTCTATGTGGCCCGATATGGTCCGAGCTCTGTCTCGCGACTCCAATTCAATCCCTCCCATTATACCGGAGACGAACCGTCCCGAATTGAAGCCAAGGTCTGTTAAGCAGCCGAATAGGAAACCAGCCTACGATGAGCACGGAACTCATTCACATTGACGGGTTGACTCAGGAAAAGCCCGACGGTCGTAAACTGAAAACCATGCTCTTGTTCCCTCCAGAATGGGTACCAACTGCACCCTATTTGGCCCTACCGTGCTTGACGGCGATCTTGCGAGAGGCAGGCCATCCGGTTGTCCAAAAGGACATCAACATCGAAATGTATGACCTGTTCTTCAGTGACGCCTTTCTCGTGTGGGTGAAGGCTCGGATAGGCATGCAGCTCCACGAGTTGGAAGGGAAGGAAGAAGCTGGATCGTTGACTGACCAGGAGTTTGATCAAAGGGCGGTATTGGAAGCCAACGCTCAAGTTGACATTATTGATTTGATTGAGCGAGCCGAGATGGCTAAGCACATCGTTCGGGGTGAGGACTTTTACGACGCCGAGAAACTCGAATGGGCCTTGACCACCTTTCGTGAAGTGATGCAATTCATCTCCGCGGCCTACTATCCTGCCTCAATCGTCTTCTACCCCCTAGAAAGCAACCTCGGCTATCGTCCGGGCGTCTCGAAGGAGGTCTTCGCCTGCCTCGACGATGAACGGGTCAACGTGTATCGAGATGTCTGTCGCCAACTCGTCCTTCCGGCCGTGAGCCGGGAGGCTCCCGATGTCGTCGGGGTTTCCATTGGGACCCAGATGCAGATGCTGGCAGGCCTGACCTTCTGCAAAATGATCAAGGAGAATTTTCCCCACATACATGTGACCGTCGGCGGGAATGTCATCACCAGACTTCAAGAGGAACTGCCGAAACATGACCGCTTCTTCACCTCCGTCTTCGATTCGGCCATCATGTACGAGGGAGAGCACGCCCTGCTGTGGCTCCTCGAGGCCCTCGGGGGAGAACGGGGCTGGGATTCCGTTCCCAACCTCATCTACCGCAATGAGGCCGGCATCCACGTCAATCAGGAAATTTTCACCGAAAAGACGACTGCACTCCCGCTTCCAGACTTCGACGGTCTGCCCCTGGACAGTTATTTTGTCCCTGTGCGGATTCTGCCTTACCTTGCCACACGCGGCTGCTATTGGGGCCGTTGCACGTTTTGCGATCACGGACAAGGATATTTTGATCAGTATCGGGGCATGCCCGCGCAACAGGTTGTTCAGCAAGTGAAGGCGCTCAAGGACAGATACCAGGCCGAGCATTTTCTCTTCGCCGACGAGTCTTACCCACCCGCCCTTCTGAAAAAGGTGACTCAACTCCTGGTTGACCAGGAAGTCGGCATCAAGTGGACGACCTTGATTCGGTTTGAAGAGACGTTGCAGGACCCCGGCATCTGGGATCTAGCCGTGAAATCGGGTTGTTGTACGCTGTACTATGGAATGGAATCGGCGAACGAACGTGTTCTAGACCTGATGGATAAACATGTGAAGAAATCCGTCATCGAAAACAATCTCAGAGAGGCAGCCAAGGCTGGCATTTGGAACCACGTCATGGCCTTCTACGGATTCCCGGGAGAAACACGCGAGGAGGCCGAGGAAACACGCCAGTTCCTCCTGGATAACAGGGAGCACATCCATTCGGTCGAATTGTTTTATTTCGTGGCCTACCGCCACACGCCGATGATTAGAAATCCCGACAAATTCGGCATCACAATCCACAAGCAGGATGAATACGACCTCCCCCTGGACTTTTATTACACGCTGAACGAACCGGGTGGGATTTCATGCCTAGACGCCATGCAGCTGTGCGAGGAGTTTTATAAGAATGACTTTGAGCCTTGGGCCGTCAGGGTGAACGCGCGGGAGCATGTGTTTCTCTACATCTCTAAGTTTGGGACAAATCAGCTTCCGCAAATCTACGCGAAGCGTGACGAAGGTGCAGCCACCATTGCAGGGAACACTATCGCAGGATTAGTAACGTGGCCGGTCGCAAGAGGGGATGCCGAGGCTGGGAAAGAGGGAGACTCTTCTATGACTCGGGTGGTCAGTCACGCGGTATCTTAAGGGTGGCGGCCTCCCTTGGCGTCATCCTCCTCGCCAGAGACCAAGGACGCAGCCAAAATCAGATAGGCCTCCTCAATCTCTTTTGTCATGGCTTCACCTTTTGTATACATTTGCATATACTTGCGTGGATTATTGGTCAGGTTGGCGTACCGATGGGGATGCCAGGTGGCCAAAAGCTCACGCCGCTTTTCAGCCAGCCGCTCTCTGGTTATCGGCAGAGAGAGCCCCAGTATCTGGAGCGCATGGTTGATATCTCCCTTTCTCATACCTAACGAGGCGCCCATGCCCATTCAAGTTCCCAGGAAGGGAGTCTGCCAAATGGGAAGGAACCTTGTCAACGCTGCGCCTGGCCTGCCCTTAACAATGGTACGTGCTTGTCGGCCCACCCAATCGCCCCTCCCGACGGCCCCTTGCAAGTGGGAGTGCTCCATATGAGCCGGCCTCTTCCTCTGCTTCAACCAGCCAAAGTCTTATCGGGAAAGGATTACCGAGAGGTGCTCCGTCGAGAGATGGATGCCGGAAAGATTCCCCTTAGTTTGGGAAAAGCCTGTCCGGTACAGTGTGAATTTTGCTATGAACTTGACCACTCCTATCGGGAGACTTCCGAACCTCCGAAGACCACCGCTGAAGACTGGAAGTTCATCCTTGATTACATTAACCGGAAGCCCACCAATCCTCTCGAGTTCTGGTGTCTGGGCGGGAATGAATACATGGAGTGGACGGATTTATTTCTTCACCCCAAGGCCATGGAATGGGTGGAGGACTTTCTCAAATACACGGACAAGAATATTCAATTTTTTACTGTTGGGTTCGTGCACGTCCCCAAGATCCACCAACTGGTCGCGCAGTATCCCGGCCGGATCAATTTCGAACTCTCGGTCATTACCATGGGGCGCTACCGCCAAAGGCTCATGCCCCATGCCCCTTCAGTCAAACACCTCAGGAAGGTCTTGGATGGTCCAGCGGTGTCCTCAGCTAACTTCTACACCTTTGACGATCACACCATGTCGGATGACGCCCTGCACATCTCAAAAATTAACCAGCACTGCGTGCTGTGGATGGGATGCCTGACTCCGGTGCGGGGTCTGAAAGATGAGACCGTTGGCTTGATGCGGCAAGGTCGGAAGTTTCTCCCGCAGGAGGCCGAGCGGATCTATGATGCCGACCTCCCTAATATGACCACGATTCACACAGAGGCTTCGATTACAGCATTTCTGAATCGGAAGCGCATCGTGAGTTTATTCGACTCCCTTGAGTTGCACAAGAAAGACGCGGTCGTCATGGCCGCCAGTGTGAACAAGATTCTCGAGATGTTCCGTAAGAACCGGGCGCGTTTTCTCCACGTCCCGAATGCCACGCTTGGTGGCGACTCTGATTGCACGGTTCTGTTGACCTTTGATGATATTTCTAAGCGGCTGACCAACGAGAAAGTCGTATACATCCCGAAGTGCATCATGCAATCTGGGCGTGGCCCCTATACAGATATCGCCGGCGTGACGCTCGAGGAGTTTATGCACAAAACCGGGGTCAAGGTCAGGATTCTCCACCGCGTAGACACAAAATTCGCAAATCAACGACTGTACCGAAATGGATCGCTTCGACACTACGTTGAGGATTACCTGCGAAACCCCCTGACGCAGACCTACGAAGCACTTCCTCGTCCTGCTTAACTCTCACCATGATGGGTACAGTTCCCAATATGGTGCCCCCTTCCGTCTTATGTAGTTACATAGATGACGGGCGGCCACTGTTACCCGGTCCAGGGGGCCATTCATCATGACTTCTGAACGGAGGGATCTCAGGTTCTACCAGGCCGATGTCTTTACTGACCAACCGTTCGGCGGAAATCCTGTGGCCGTCGTGCCAGAGGCCACAGGACTGACTGATAGGGAACTTCAACAGATCGCTCGAGAGATGAACCTTTCAGAAACAGTATTCGTGTTCCCCCCGACTGATCCGGCAGCCATCGCGAAAGTTCGAATTTTCACCCCAACGCAGGAAATTCCGTTTGCCGGCCATCCGGTGATTGGCACCTTTTATGTCTTGGGGAAACTCGGGCGTCTACCGCTGAAGGAGAACGCGTCTCGACTTACCTATGAATGTAATCTGGGCTCCTTTCCAATCGAGCTTGACGTCCGTGAGAGCGAAATCGTCAAAGTGGTCATGACACAACCAAAGCCGCAATTTCTAGGGTCAGTCGATGACATCAAAGATCTGTTCGACGTGGCAAGAGCGCTGGGGCTACCCAAGAGCCAAATCACGGACACGAGGTTTCCTGTTGAAGTGGTGTCCACTGGCCTGCCGATTCTGATCGTACCTGTCCGAACCTTGACGGCGGTGCGCTCGATCTGCCCGGACCTCACCGGCATCAACGAGTTATGTGCCAGACACGGTTCGAAGGGCCTGATGGTCTTTACCACCGTCACGGTGGAAGAAGCATCGGCAGTCCACACACGAGTGTTTGCCCCTTCTATTGGCGTCCCGGAAGACCCGGCCACCGGAAGTGCGAGCGGAGCGCTCGGCGCCTATCTCGTTCAGAACGGGGTCGTGGAGGTCGCACCGAGAACAGAGATCATAGCCGAGCAGGGCTATGAAGTAGAGCGTCCCTCCAGGATCTTGATTGTCGTTGAGTCAGATGATGACGTTATCCAGGAGGTGAAGGTTGGCGGGGAGGCGGTCATGATCCTGGAGGGAACGTTGGCATTTTAGCCAGCACGGCGTTCTGGGGTAAAGCCGGAGGAAGTGTCACGTCATTATGATGACAAGACCTACTATGATGAAGGCCGTGGTCTTTCAGGAGCACGGAGGGGTTGACCGACTGAAATACGAAGACGTGACGTTGCCAGTTTGCAAACCCCATGAAGTCCTTGTCCGTGTCAAGGCTTGTGCATTGAACCATCTGGATATTTGGATCAGGCAGGGGATTCCTGCCTACCAGATACCACTCCCACACATTTCTGGTTCTGACGTCGCAGGAATCGTCGAACGGGTTGGGGAACAGGTCACGGCACCAAGTCCTGGCCA
>JBFJQA010000060.1:0-15608 GCA_041616875.1 Nitrospiraceae bacterium
GCTGTGCAACCCTCCAAAAAATTCTCTCGGGGGCATCGCGTGGACATGCTGGGCCTTTTCCTCGAGATTTCGAAGGACGCCGAGGATAGGTTCTAGACTTCCGTTCACCACAGGCCCTTCTGGATGAATTCTCTTCAATGCAGAGACCGCTTCTGTGATGTCGGGCATCTGCTTCTGGACCAGGGCAAGGAACTCTTCATCCACTCCCTCCAGTTCGCGTAGGAATCGGGTAATGACGCTCACGGTGAGGGGGTCTTGCTCGTCAAGGCGTTCTGCCTTCACTTTTTCGATGACCAATCCCACAACATTTCGATGTGGGTGAGCATTCTGCCCGAAACTTTCTTGTAGGTGCAGCAGGGCGTCCAGCGGACTACGACGTGTTTCTGGACTAGGCGGTGACATCGTGAGTTCAGTCGATTCATCGAGAGGGCTAATGGAATCGCCTAGCGGCACAGCGGTGCCTGCTGCCCCGATCTGTCCAATGGCTCCGGTGATGGTGTTCAAGCGTTCACGCAGGGTTGCACATTGGGTCGGTGACGGCCCTGCTGACTGATTACGCAGGGTGTCGAGAAGGGGGAGGATCGCGTAGGCGGCTTCTTCGATGTCAGGCAACTCCACCGTGGCGGCCGATCCCCCGAGGTTCGTCATTCCACGATGAATGACCTCGAGGTGTTTGGAAGACGCCGCTGTATCTGGAAGATGTTCTAGCTCCGCGAGGGCGGACCGTGCCTGTTCGAGCCATTCCTGGGCCTCAACGGAGAATAGCTCCAGTAGTTCTTTTTGAAACTCATCATCGGGAATATCAACGGACATGAGGGGTGTCCCCGTTCTGATGGCAGAGGCGTGAATGTTGAAACACGGCTTGCCTGGATGGCTACCGTGCCCCTTCGATCATTTTGAGAGATCCGCGATCTCGCCGAGTTTTCGGGCTACTTCTTCCTGTCGGGCTTGAGCCTTGGCCGCGAAAAGCTCTGCTGCAGCTATTCGTTGACTCATTGCCGCGGTCTGTTCGCATTCTTGGGCAAGAAGGGCTTCTAATTCCTCCACGCGTGCGGCAGTTGGTTCCAAATCCTTTATTCGTAGGGTCAGGTGTGCTGTTTGCTCGCGTTCTTTTGCAAGGGCGGTTTCGAGTTCTTCGACTTTTCCTGCCACTATGGCAGTGTCAGCGAGCTGCTGATCGAGTCTCGAACTTCGTTCCCGCTCCTTCTCCAGATGCCCCTCGAGTTCTTTTACTTGTGCAGCGACCTGCTGGAGCTCCACGACTTCTTGACTCATTCTAGTCTTTTCTTCTTGCTCTTTGGCCAAGAGGGCGTTTAACTCTTTCGCGTTGCTTGAGTGCTGCTCCGTTTCCTCTAATTGCTTCACGAGCTGCGCTGCCGCGTCCCGTTCGTTCCTCAGCGCCATGTCCAATTCTTCGACACGTTCACGAAGCTGATCCATTTCTTGAAGCTGGTGGGTGAGCTGGGATGACCGTTGTTGTTCAGTGGTGAGGGCGCTTTCCAATTCTTGAATTTTCGAGGTGGCCTGACGGAAGGCCTGAAGCTGCTCCTCCGTGATGCGATACACCTTTCCTTTTTCCGGTTCCGAAACGGATTCGGTTTCCGCTGATGTGGTTGGGGCGGGTGCGGCAGGGCCCTCAGGACCTTTGGCCAAGAGTTCGAGCACGCGATCCTTGAGGGATGTGCCTTGAAAGGGCTTCTTCAGGACGCTATCAGCCTGGCACGATTCAGCCTGCCGGTTCACTTCCGCATTCACAATCCCTGAGACAAGCAGGACCGGCACGGTGGCGAGATTCGGTTGCGCTCTCACGAACGCACATACTTCATAGCCGCTTTTGTCGGGCATGATCACATCGCACACGATGAGATCAGGCCGCTCGCTGCTAAGGAGAGCCATGGCTTCGTCCCCGCTTGCCGCCAGGGAGACGTCAAGACCGGCCTCGGTCAGGAGACGTTCGGCGACCTTCCGGACTGCAATACTGTCATCGGCGACCAGCACTTTTGCCATGAGATGTACCGTCCTTCCCCGGGCTCCTGTGATGCTGGGTCCCGGCAGCGTGTCTCGTTAATGCACTATTCTGTCAAATGAAAAAACAGGCACCTCTTCCGTCCCAAGCAGACATGTGCCAATAACCCCCGCATTTGCATCGGGAGTTGGTCGAATAGAGCTGTGCTCGACCGTATGTAATGAAGGGGTATTTTCATCAATACACACGGCCATTGAGCCTTTGCGGTGCCTTGCGACGAGGCAAAACGGAGTGCTTCCGCTCACAGCCAGATTCAGGCTGTCGGCGAGGTCGAACACCGGAAACAGCTCATCTCCGTGGCAGATGATCCCTGTGATAAACGGAGTTTGGCTGGGAATTGGGATAACCTGAGGCCAAGGCCAAACTCCGCCAACCTCCTCCATCTTGGCAAGCAAGGGCCTTCCCCCGACTCGGAAGAGTACCAATGAGCAGACCCTCGGGGGCTTTGGGCGAATTCTTGACTCAGGAAATCGGTTACTCATCTTCGACTCCGGTCTGCTGGTATACGCACCTTACTAGCCCCGCCCTTGTCCTGCAGCCTGGCTGGAGTTCTGGCTGACTTCCGCGGGGGAGAGCCTGTTTTCCCCCGTTACGCTGAGCGGTCTTGACGCCCTCTCGTCCTGAAGTAGCCAGTCGGGATTGATGGACAGTGCGACTTGCTGTTGGAAGCGAAATAGCCCAGCAAACCAATCCCGCTCAGAGCCTCGGAAGTGCGGAGGGAGTGGGCGAAGGGCCTGCGAGTCGAGTTCCTGCAGGCCGAACACTCGATCGACACCGATGGCTATGCACACTGAGCCTCTGCCGCAGAGAATGACTCTCGCCTCTGACGTCGTGGGATGCCTGGTGAGTCCGAATTCCTGGGGAAGATCAATTCTGGAATAGGTATTCCCCAGCAGAGTCACTGAGCCGTCCGCGTCCATTTCTTCAGGCTGTTTGATGCCCCGAATCGTGTCCGCTGGAAGGCCGAGGCAGTACGGTCCATACCCGACCACTACGATCTGAAGAAAGGTTCCGGGCGGTGTCACCTTGTGTGTCTGACTGCGTAGTGTCATGGCACCTTTCATGTTCCCACCGACGATCCATTCGGTTTCTAGGAGCGGTGGGATGCGAACGTCTACCTGCCCCGCTGATGAACCTATCGTCTTACAACGACCTCCGATCCAATCAGACGACTAACCTCATAGACCAAAGCGCGTTCCTCGACTGGTTTGGCGACATAGGCTGTCGCTCCCATGCCCAGCGCGACCTGGCGGTGCTTTTCTCCGGCTCGGGTCGTCATCACGATGATCGGGGTTGTTTGGGTGTGAGGACGATTACGGAGAGCCTGGATCACCTCATATCCGTTCACTTTCGGCATTTCCAAATCTGTAATGATTAATCGGTAGGCATGTTCCGCTGCCTTGCGGAGCCCTTCCTCACCATCGATTGCCGTGTCTACCGAAAACCCGGCCGATTCCAACATGCGTCCGACAAACTTGCGAATACTCAACGAATCGTCGATGAGCAACACAGAGGCAGTCGCTTGCCGCTGGTCCTGGTGGCTCTGTCTCAGCCCCATCTCAGGTTCAGAGAGTAACGGCACCTCCGGCCGTACAGAAACGGCGACGGTGCCTTCATGGACGTGTGTCGTCAGCCGCGCAACATCGAGGACGAGAATCACCCGTCCTTCGGGGTCAATGGTCGCTCCCCCAAAGAAAGATTTCTGAAGCGGCTTGAGGGGGCCTAAGCCTTTAATCACGATTTCTTGGCGACCAAGAAGCTCGTCGACAATGAGTCCAAGAGGCCCGGATGGTGTGCGGGCGATCACAATAGGGAGTGGCTCCTCGGAAGACACGGGTGTTTGATGAAGGAGCTTGGCCAGGTACTCAACATTAATCGTGTCCTCCCACACCTGGAGGACGGCTCGACCGCCGAGTGTCTGAATTTCCCCTGGAGCTGGAAGGATGACCTCGCGGACTGATGGCAGAGGGATGGCATACCGCTGTTCTCCGACTCGGAGTAAGAGAGCCGTTGAGATCAGCAGGGTCAAGGGAAGCTCCAGAGTAAACTTGGTACCCACTCCCCGTGCCGTTTCGACCTCGATGTTGCCGCTCATCCCCTCGATGGTCTGCTTCACGACGTCCATCCCAACCCCACGACCAGCTTGATCCCCTACTGCATCGGCAGTAGAGAAGGCGGGAAGGAAAATAAGGTTGATGATGTCGGATCGACTGAGATTGGCTGCGGCCTCAGGACGAAGGAGACCGAGATGGATGGCTCGAGTCTTAATTTTTTCGAGATCGAGGCCGGCTCCATCATCTTCGACTTCGATGGTCACCGTGTTACCGCGGTGGGCGGCATTTAGAAACACCGTGCCGATTGAGGGCTTGCCCCGAGCGATTCGGACCGCAGAAGGTTCAATGCCATGGTACACGGCATTGCGCACAAGGTGAATCAGGGGATCCACGAGTCGTTCCACAACCGCCGTATCCA
This sequence comes from Nitrospiraceae bacterium, assembly GCA_041616875.1. GTDB lineage: Bacteria > Nitrospirota > Nitrospiria > Nitrospirales > Nitrospiraceae > JBFJQA01. Next base: position 4,499 of record JBFJQA010000060.1, read on the forward strand.
CCTCTGTTTGTTCCCCTGAGGTGACCAAGGTCACCTCCTTCCCAGTCGCCCTGGCCATTTCGCGTATCGCGCGTCTAAACCGAAGGAACGGAGTGCCGATCGGTACCATTCGTGCGCGGGCAACTTCATCCCGCATGCTGGTGGTGAGATGTTGAACGTGAGTCATATCCTCGCGGGCTTGGCGGATTGAGCTGTTGAGTTGGGACATGGATTCGCTGACATCGGAAGCGACCTCGGCCATACGACGGGCGAAAATGTTGAAGTCGTCGTATTTATCGAACTCAAGGTTGCCAAACTCGGAGAAGGCCTCATAGGTCAGGGAAGGACTGTCCCCGGACACCGGTTCATCGCTCGGCAACGTGAACTCATGCTTCGATTCAAACGCCTGCACCGACTCTAACATCCGATGACGATAGGACATCACCTGTTCGGACAACTGCTCCAGCATCTTCAACCGCTGATCCAGGCGACCACGACCGATGACCAACTCCCCGACCAGATTCAGCAATCGTTCCAGCCGGTCCTGGCTGACCCGGATGACAGAGGCATCCTCTGTCGGTTTAGGTTCGGCCTCTTGCCCCGGTCTGGGTGATTGGGTGCGGGAGACCTCCGGTTGAGGTTTGCCGCCCGTCTGCTCCGAAGGAACATCCTGCGGGGGCTCCTGGGTTATCTGTCGCAGCTGGGGCATTACGGCAGTGAAGCTGGAACGCGTTTGATCCAGCGTTCGGGGGTCTCGCCTCAAGAGCAGGCGTACTGTATCGACGGTGCGGAAGAGGAGATCTGTTACTCGTGGTTCGATGTAGCCATGGCCTGCGAGCACGGCGGCCATCATGTCGGCCACATGGTGGGTGATATCGCCGATGGCCTGGAAGCGCGCCGAATAGGCGGCTCGTTTCAGAGTCTCGGCAGTCTGGCAAAGGAGTTGTACGCTCTCCTGATCTTGGGGGTCTTTCTCCAGACCCGCGAGCGCCGATTCTATCGTCGTGAGGGCGTCCTGTGCCTCAGGCGAAAAATACGAGAGAACTTCCGCGTCCAGTTCTGGCAATAAGTAGCTATTGGGGAGAGAATCGGTTCCTGGTACGTCGATGGTAGCCTGCAGTCCGTCAGGAAGAGTTGGCGTGGAGGAAGGGATCGAAGCGACCTCCGTCGTTGGCTGAAGGACAGTCCCCGCCGCGAGTTGCTCCATCTGCCGGAGTTCTTCCCGTATGCTCGCCACTCTCGATCTGGTCTCGGGCAACAGGCTGGGAGAGCGTTTCATTAAGACTCTGATGATATCTACAGCCCGAAAGATCAAATCCATCGACTCCGCTGTGATTTGCAGATGACCGTCACGGATGGCGCCCATGAGATCTTCAACGGGGTGGGTGAGGTCTCCAATGATCTCGAAGCCAACGGTATAGGCCGATCCCTTGAGCGTATGGGCAGTCCGAAAAAGCTGGGCAATGGTTTCCGGATCCTGAGGAGTCTTCTCCAAACGAAGGAGTGCGGCCTCCATGTCGTCGAGGTATTCTTCTGCTTCAGGCCCGAAATAGGAAAGCACCTCCTCATCGAGGTTGGGAATGAGGTAATCGTCTGACAGAGCACCGCTTTGGTTCGCCGGTTGTTCCTCTGACTGTTGCTCGGGAGGCTCGGCACGTGATCCGGCGAGCGCGACGGAGTCATCGTTGCATTCCTCCGCTTCTGCTGTGGCAATGGTCTCGAGGTGACCTTGCATCTGGCTGACCAAATCGCGCAGGTGATCGAGCACCCCGGGCCAGTCTTCTTGTCGTCCAGCCTGGATGCTTTCGAGTATGGATTCTAAGGTCGCCCCCACCTCGGCCAGTCCGGTGAACCCGTACTGGGACGCTGCTCCTCTCACTCGATGTGCCAGGATGTACTGATCGCCTACGGATTCCGGAGAGGGGAACGAGCCATCGGAGGGATGCAGGACCTGCCAGAGTTTATTGAGCCCGTCGGTGGCTTCAAGAAGGAAGATACTGACCAGGGCTTGGCGGTCGAAATCGCTACTCATCACGCCTCTCTGGATCTTGGACCCATTCCACTAGAGCACTTAAGCCACTCTAAATTGCGCGACGGAAGCGTTGAGGCCTTCCGCCAACTTGGCCATCTCCTCGATTGTTTGTCGCGTGGCCTCTGTCGCCTTCTGGGTCGCCACGGCACCTCCTGTAAATTCCTTAATCGAGCGGCTGACGTGTTCAGTGGACGCTGTCTGGTCTGTCGATGAATTCGCAATCGCCTGAGCCAGCTCCGCCGAACGCTGCGCGATTTCAGAAATTTCTTTGAACACGTCACCGGTTCGAAGTGCTGAGGCTGACCCAGCTTCGACCGCTTGCGTCTCTTGTTCCATGGCAACCACTGCATCCTGAGTTTCGTTCTGAATCACCTTCACCAGGTCGGCAATCTCCCGAGTCGCTTGAGCTGAATTCTCTGCAAGCTTTCGAACCTGATCGGCGACCACGGCAAAGCGTGCGCCGGCTTCTCCAGCCCCAGCCGCCTCGATTGCGGCGTTCAAGGCGAGGAGGTTAGTCTGGGAGGCGATATCACGGATGGTGGACACGATCTGGCTGATTTCCAAGGAGCGGTCGCCCAGGCCTTTGATCTGCTTCGACATGCGTTGCACGGCGCCTCGAATTGTTTGCATGTCCTGCACGGTTTCTTGCACCGCAATGCTTCCCCGCTCCGTGGCCGTCAGCACCTGTTGCGCGCTTTGAGATGAGGATCCCGCGCTCTCTGCCACACCCCTCATGGAGACGGACAGCCCTTCAACGGCCGTGAGCGTCCGCACCGATTCTTCGGCCTGACCTTTAGAGGTCAGGGCCATCTGTCCGGCTGTCTCTCGGAGGTGGGATGCGGATTGGTTGACCCGTGTAGCAGCATCGCGCACTTGATTTAAGAGTTTGCCGAACCGATCCAACATCAAGTTAAATGCGTCGGCCATGTTACCGAACATGTCTGCGGTCACCTCGCCCCGTTTGGTGAGGTCTCCTTTCCCGACTTCATTCAACATGATCAGGAAGTCGGTGAGCCGCTTTTGCATGACGTTCCGTTCTTCTTCGGATTGAACCAGGGCCGTGATGCGGTCGAGCATCTTATTGAAGGCGGTCGCCATTTGCCCTAATTCGTCATCGGTTTGCATCTTGGCTCGGGCCTGGAGGTTGCCCGCGGCCGCCTGTTCGGCGACCCGTGCGATATGAATGACACCACGTGAGAAGAATTGAGCCAACCAGTACCCGACGCCAAGTGCGAAGAGGACGGAGACCAAGGCACCAAAGAGCACAAGGCGGGTTCGGTTGGTCGCCACTTGCTGGCCCTCGTCATTCAGGTCTTTGGCGACCTCTCGGATGGTGGTCAGCAACTCGCGGATTTTCACATTGGCGGCGTCATACCTATCCGCAACCTCAACGTTGAGTGCCAAGGTTCCAAGGTTCCGCATCATCTCCCGCTGAGCTGTGGTCAAGGAGGCTCCGTAACTGTCTCGGATGGCGCTGAGGGATCCCTCGGCCGACCGAAAATACGCTTCCAGGGCTTCTTGAAGGGCGGTCAGATCCTGGCGCTCGCCGCGACCGCTTTTGGATTCCCTGAGTACCCCTTCTCCGTAAGCCCCGAGTGGTTCAAGGACCTTCTGCTTCAGCCCCGCAAGGGGCTTCACGCCTAGCTCAAAGTCACTCTCTCTGGTCTGCCGGCCTGCGCTCTGTAGCGCGTCGTGATAGAGACCTAAGTTACTGCTGCTCCCTCCGACGTTAACGAGAGCGAGGGTCGATGACTCGTAGACGGTTTCGAGCTGTCCCTGAAGTCGTTGGAGACCTAGCAAGCCCATGATGCCCACGGCCAACATAAAGGCACCCACGACCGCATATCCAAGAATCAGCTTGGTCAGGGTTTTCTGGTTCTGAAACCAGGCTTGAAAATCCCACTTCAACATGTCATTCCTCCTTATCGCTCCGCGCAGGTCAGTTGGGCAGACGGTAGGCAGGTTTGCCCAGACCCTGTCGTGAGGAAACGGTCAGTTTTTTTGCCAGGGGGCACCATGAGCATTACGTCTCCATGCAGGCCAAGAGTGTCGGCACTTCCACCACCCCGCTGATCCGATTTTCGATTGTGAGAATTGATGACACGAACGGCCGCGATGCCTGACTTCCACTCGAGGGAGCCTCGTGGAGGTCTTGCGCAGGGACGGTGCGAATTTCAGGGACTTGGTCAACCAACACCCCAACGTGCTGACCCTCGTGCCGGATCACCACAGCGTATTTTGCCGGGGGGTCACCTGGCGGGAGATCCAGTATCCGCCGCAGATCGGCGATGGGAATAATGGAGCCCCGGAGGTTCACGACGCCCGCCAGCACGGACGGCATATTCGGGACAGGGGTAATGGTGTCGACCTCAAATACCTCCCCTACACTCAAGAGATCGATTGCGAACAGTTCGCCTGCGAGGGAGATCAGGCAGACCCGTATGGATTGGTCCTGGTCGCCTACTTGCGTCTCTGCCGGCGAGGGTGAGACGGGATGTGCATGTGCGTCCATAGGTCAATTCATGAACTAAGAGGCCCGGTTCACAACAGGCTTACAGCAGTTTCCTTACGGTCCCAATCAGGTCTTCTGCCTTAAATGGTTTGACGACGTATCCGTCTGCCCCTTGCTGCTGTCCCCAGAACTTGTCGCTCTCTTGTCCTTTAGAGGTGCAGAGGACTACGGGGATGGATTTGAACCGGTCATCATTCTTGAGGTCCCGGCAAGCCTGAAATCCGTTCCGTCCTGGCATGACGACGTCGAGGACGATAAGGTCTGGAGGATCTGCCGCCAGCTTATCCTCGAGTTTTTCGGCGTTGGAATAGGACACGACGGTATGGTTGGCCGACTTGAGATAGCCCTCAATCATTTGCAGCTCGGCGTAGGAATCATCCACCACCACGATTTTGCTCATTGCCTGCCTCCACGCTCAATTAGTTTGATGGCACGTCGTTCCATGCTTTTTTAGTCGGCAATGTCTGCCTTTGCCTTTACTTTGCGGGGAGGACAACGCTGATCGCCCCGCCGAGGTCTCCTTCTTTCCAGCCTTCTTTTCTCCCTCCCGTGATGTCACGGTCGCCCTTGGGTGTGCCATGGCATTTCAGGCACGAGGCACCCGCGTATTCCGGAGACATGACCCGAAGGACCGGCTTGCTGCCCAGCATGGTCACCTTCGTGTAATCTTTCCCTTTTGGATATCGTGGGTCGGCAAAGAGTTTTAGGACCTGTCGCTCGAATGCGTCGGGCTTGTTGCCCGGGAATCTGTAGTCGGAGCTGGTTAGCTTCATCTGGATTCCGGTTTGTTTATAAAACTTGGCCCCTACCATCCGTGCAAATACCGCCGGCAGGACGCCCTTAAACCCGATCCCTTCCTTATTGATGACCGGTTGAAAGTCCTCGATGACTTGCTTTTCCGCTTCCAGGAGCTCCAAGAGCAGACGGGATTGATGGGTATTGGGCAGTCGAGTCAGGTCAATGTTGGTCTTAGCCTTATATGTTTGCATCGTCTTGGCAACCATCACAGCCGGGGTGAAGCCCTTATCACCTTTGCTTGCATCATTGATGAGGGCTTGATTCTGCGAGACCACGCTACGGCCGGCTTTCAGAAGCTTGATCAGGAGATCGGCCGTTTCGGTATCGTCTACGGCCCATGAGGTGCTCGTCGCCAGTAAGCTGCCGAGCATCACGCACGCGCCGACAATTCGGAAAGGTTTCAAAAACATGACATCCTCCTCCACCTGTCGCTTGTGACCAGCTGCTACTGATTAGGCCCCTGTCCTCCACGCTCCCGGCGTTCTATAGGTAAGCGAGGACAAACTTGGCCACCTTCTCTTCAAATATAGCTCCAACGAGGAAATTCAGGGCCTCAGGGCTTCCCTGGGCAAGAAAGTCCGCTAGTAGTTCAGCAACTTCCATGCCCTCTCCAGCGCAGGACGAAGCCATTCTTTTTTGCGGTCTTCTGGGAAGGAGCCAAATTACGGCAATATAACGACTTACTAGCAGGCGCTAGCAGGCGCTAGCATACGATGAACGATTGACAGGAGGCCTCGCCTTGACGGCAAAAGTGTCCACAGTTGTCCAGGGGGGTGACGAATTTTGGGATTTTCTCCAATGCCGGGCCGGAAGTCTCTCGGAAAACAGCCACCTCTGGAGTGCCAGTCCCCCTGGACACCGGAGAACAGCATCGAACGGACTCCCCTGCTTCGCCCCAAGGCGCATAGGGGGCGAGAGGGTGAACCGACCGACATGGCCTCACGGTTGGGATGGTTCTCATGACACTCTGAATGCTGAGTGATCGACGATGGGCTAGGGACCAAACGGGAAAGACTGGTGTGGGCCGTGCTGGTGGGCTTGCGTCTGGACTCAAAGGTCAGCGCTTCTTGTGTGATCCCCTTTCCCAGAGAAATTCCGGCTCGCCCTGGGTCTTGGCAACCCATCGCGCTAGCACGAAGAGGGCATCACTCAGGCGGTTAACAAATTTGATGATTTGGGGATCCAGGAACTCCTCACGCGAAAGTCTGACGCAGACCCGCTCTGCACGTCGGCACACGGTGCGTGCAAAGTGAAGGAAGCCTGAGACGCGCCCACCGCCCGGTAGAATAAATTCCTTGAGTGGTGCCAGATCCTTCTGGCAGTGATCAGTCAATCGTTCTAACCGCGTGACGTCCTTGGCTGAGATTTTCGGCATGTTCGGGAATACCTGCCCAGGAACTGTGGCGAGAATTCCTCCCAAATCGAACAGCTTGTTCTGCACCCATCGAAGTTCGTCTTCCAGCCGAGCGGCAGAGGGATTGAGTGGGACGTTCTCCGCATTGAAGCCGCGGACCACCCCAACCGAAGCGTTGAGTTCGTCAATTGTCCCGTACGCTTCGACCCGCAGGCTGTCTTTCCACACCTTTTGGCCCCCAGCCAGACGCGTTCTTCCGGTATCTCCGGTTCTTGTGTACACCTTCGTGATACGCATTAATGACGCTCCGTGTTGATACCTGAGGTGACCTTAGGTCCTATGCCCCTCTGGGCTGTCTTCTCCCCGCACGGCGGGCTCCCTTGTGCCGGGAGCCAAAATCCGCTCCCCTCACCTGCTTGTTCATCATTGCGGAAAGCTCTCAAAGCGATAACACAGTCCGCCGAAAGCGGCGATGCTCGGCGCCGGCGTGACAAAGGCTTCTACAGCGCCATCGCCAGTGAGAACGTTGGGCGAATAGATGCCAAAGGTGAAGTAGTTGTTGTCCAGCAGGTTGGTCAACGTGAGGAAAACAGTCAGCCTGCCACCCGGTACTCGGCGCTCGTAAGAGGCACCGCCATTTAACACAAAATATGCCTGCAGGGGCGCCCGCTGATTCGACTCATCGTTCAGGAGGAACTGTTTGCTCACGTAAAGGCCGCTCAAGGAAAGGGTGAGTCCTGCTATCGGATGCCAATTCCCGGTAACGCTGAGTCGGTGCTTCGGTACCAGAGGGATGGTGTTGCCTTGTTGGACATTGATGATGAACGGCTCAAGGTTCACGACATCAAAGAAAGGATTGAGTGTCAAATCGTTCTGAAACGTAGCCTCCGTGAAGGTATAATTCAGAACAGCATCAATGTGACGGTCATACCTGCCCCTTAGTGTGAGCTCGATGCCTCGCCGTCGTGTTTCCTCCACGTTCTGGTTTGTTGCTGTGGGAAAGCAGGACGGTTCGCCACAGACGAGCAGAATTTCATCCTGGGCAGTAATCTGGAACAGGGCCAGAGTCGCATCACCCCACCTCCCCAACTGTGCTTTGGCTCCCACCTCGAAATTCTCTGATCGAACCGGTTTGAGGTTTGGATCCGAGGTGCCAAACGGCCCTCGTGAGGTGAAGAGCTCGTCTACCGTAGGAACCCGGAATCCTTGGCTGTAGTTGAAATAGATACTCGCACGCTGGTGTAAGCGAAACGTCACTCCAGCCCTGGGCGTCACACGACTGAAGCGCTTACTGTTATTGTTGCCGGGTGTCGTGTTGTCGATAAAACTGAATTGGTCATGGTCATAGCGCAGCCCACCGGATAAGACGAGCCAGGTTCCAAGATGGAGGGTGTCCTGCGCATACAAGGCCGAAATGTCCTCATCGGTGGATGTCTTGGTCTCCACGGGAAAGTCAGGAAAACTCTTGAAGAATCCAAAAAACTCGTCCCCAAAGTCATTCCTCGTATATTCCCCACCCAAGACAAGGGCATTCCGGTAGTGGCTGTGTTCCCAATCGTGTGTCAGCTGGGCGATTCCTCCCCACGATTCCACATTGAAGAGCCTGGTGCTCTGTGAGGTCTGTCCGTTGACAAACGATTCGTTTTCCAGCTGACGGTAAAAGGCATTGGCTGCCAGCGACAAGTCAAATGGCAGCGTGTGGCGGCCGTTGATCCTGACAAAGTTGGAATCCTTATCGTCCTGGTCTCCCGGCGTAAAGTTGAGTGTCGGATCAACCTCGGCAAGGCTGATCGGCAAGGTGCCAGCCTGTTCGAGTTTGTCCTTCACGTAGGTGTAGGCGACGGCAAGGTCCGTCGCCTCTGTAGGTCGATAGCCAAGTTTTCCAAAAATGCGGGAGATGCCCGCACTCGAATCCTGTCGAAAGCCCACCTCTTGTTCCCGCGTAACATTCGCGTAGTAATCGAACTTGCCAAGTGGGCCACTCGCATTGAGATTGTACCGCTGGCGTCCGAAGCTTCCAAACGCAACATCTCCCGTCGCCTGCCGCTCCTCCGCACCTCGCTTGGTGATGATGTTGATGACCCCGCCCAACGCGTTCTTGCCATAAATTGCCGATGACCCCGGGAGCACCTCTATCCGCTCAATTGCTTCGAGGGGAATCAAATCAAAGTTGACGGTGTTGAAGTCAGGCTCATTGACCCGAACTCCGTCGACGAATACGCTGGTGTTCGGGACTGGTTGCCCACTAAACCCCCTGAGGTCTATAGTTTGCTGGAAGGCGTTGCCGATCTGGTCGTACCAGACGACCCCTGTGATGTTCTGTAGCGCTTCCTGTACGGTCTTGGCGCCGGATTCTTGAATCTCCTTTGCCGTGACCACCGTGACTTTGGATGGTACTGAGTAAATGTCTGCCTCAGCGCTAGGTAGCCGCGTGTCAGTGATGACCACCTCTTCGACCTTCACCTCCACATCCTCGGCCTGTTGGCCCTCTGTAGCCGGAGAAGAGTCCTGGGCGTGAGTGGTCAGACTGGCATTCATGAAGGAAAGGACGACAGGCAGCATGAGAATCCACCGAACGAACGACCGCATGATAACCACCTCCCTTTTGCTCGAAGGGTCGCGTGGAATAAACCGGTAGGTGGGTCTCCTGACTTGCGGATCGTTGCTTGCCCGCGCCTTCCCAGGTCAGACGTCAACCGTCATGCGTGATGGGTGATCAGGTCAGGCAGACTTTACTCGTCACCCATTGCTTTTCACGCTTCACGTCCGTACCCGGTGGCCTTCGTGCAGGGTCACTCCCCGCTTACAGTGGCGGCACCGTGATGGCTTTACACCATCTTCCCCGTCCCGACCGGCCTTCCTCCTAAAAACTCTCCTTGCTAGTAGTTGTGTGCCCTGAAAACGCTGGTGAAGGGTGGGCACCTCCCCTCACCCTCTGGATATCCATCCATGAGAAAAACACCTCAGAGATTGAAACCGTTAGTTTCCAGAGTGTGCCCTGCCCGGCAAGGTGACTCTCGGCAACCCTGACACGGGATGACGGTCCACGAGGACTCTGCAACCATAGACGTCCTCCAACACCGAGGCCTGAACGACCTCGATAGGAGATCCCAGGTGGAAGCATCGCCCGTTCTTTAACAGCATGAGTCGGTCGCAATACTGGCTGGCCAGATTGAGATCGTGGGAGACAAGAACGACCGTTAACCCTCGCTCTTCGTTCAGCTTGCGCAGGATACGGCAAATTTCGACCTGGTGGTTCAGATCGAGAAAAGCGGTCGGTTCGTCCAGGAGAAGTGCTCTTGGTTGCTGGGTGAGCGCGCGAGCGATAATGGCTCGCTGGCGCTCTCCTCCGGACACGTCTGTGATCGGGCGATGAGCCAAGTGCGCGATATCCATTTCAGTCATAGCCTGTTGTGCCACACGAATGTCTTCTTCTGTTTCCCAGCCGAATCCACTGAGAGTCCAGCGCTTCTCGTGGTGTGCAAAACGGCCCATGAGGACGGTCTCAGCAATGGTGAATGTAAAAAATTGATGACTTTCTTGAGGGACAAAGGCGACGGCTCGGGCGATGGCGTCCTGCCGGAACTGCTCTAGGGGTTCCCCAAACAGCCGGACGCCTCCAGTTTGTGGGCGCAGCACCCGAGCCAGGAGTTTCAACAATGACGATTTGCCGGATCCATTGGGGCCGATCACCCCAAACACTTCCCCCGTCCGCACCTGGAAGGTAAGGTTTCTAATTGCCCGCTCCGTGCCATCCGGGTCTGATGCGCGCCGATTGTTGCGATAACTGAAACCAAGGTCTTCAACATCATAGGCCTGACCACTGGTCGAGGGATGGGGGGGCAGAAGTGAGTGACTCGAATCTCTTGGGCTCTGAGGCGTCACGATAGGCATAGGGTCCGGCTCACGGTTTCACAACCGGGCCATTGTGGCGAAACGAGGCCGGGTGGGTCATGACACGACTCCGCTCCTCCTATTCACCAAAAGGTAAATGAAGAACGGCCCTCCTGCTAGTGCCGTAATAATCCCGACTGGAATTTCTGCTGGGGCGAGCAGGGTACGTGCCAGCGCGTCGGCAGCCAACAGATAGCTCCCTCCGACAAGCGCAGCGGCGGGTAGCAGGAGACGGTGGTCCGGACCGATGATCATGCGGACTGCGTGGGGAATGATCATGCCGACAAACCCAATCATCCCGCTGAGGGAAACGACGGCGCCCGTCAGCAACGCGGATGATACAAACACCGTCTTTTTGACCCGTTCCACTTCGACGCCCGTCGAACGTGCGGCCTCATCACCAAGGGTCAACAGATTGAGGGGTCGTGCCTGCCAGAACAGGATCAATCCGCCGATCATGAGGTAGGCGGCTAATGCGACCAGCGCATCATAGCTGGGGACTGACAGGGATCCCATCAACCACTGCATCATGCCAAACGAC
>JBFJQA010000061.1:0-15562 GCA_041616875.1 Nitrospiraceae bacterium
ACCTGAATACCATGGTCAAACGGCCAATCATTAACACCCGTGACGAACCGCATGCCGATCCGGCCAAGTACCGGCGTCTTCATGTGATTGTCGGCGATGCGAATATGGCCGAGTTGTCTACCTATTTGAAGCTGGGAACGATGTCTGTTCTGCTGGACATCATGGAAGCCGGTGGTGAGTTGCCAGACATAGAACTTAGTGATCCCGTCGCGGCCATCAAGGTCGTGTCGAGAGATCTCAAGATGAAAGCGAGCCTCAAGGTAGCGAATGGCGGCGCCCTGACGGCAGTCGACATTCAGCATGCCTATCTCAAGGCGGCGATGGACTTTTATGCCTGTCATGAACTGAGTCAGATCACCAAGGATGTGCTGGTACGGTGGGAGGAAGTGCTTGGAAAACTCGAAAAGGACCCGATGCAATTAGGCCGTGAGCTCGACTGGGTTGCCAAGTGGCAAATGATTCAATCCTACATGGATAGGAAGTCATGCGGATGGGACGATCCCCGAGTCATGTTATTGGACTTGCAATACCATGACGTACGACCTGACAAGGGGCTCTATTATACCCTTGAACGTGCTAACCGGGTTGACCGATTGGTCTCCGACAAGGATATTGAGAAGGCTGAGCATATCGCTCCGACTGGAACCCGTGCCTATTTCAGGGGCAACTGTTTGAGGAAGTTCCCCAAGTCCGTCTATGCGGCGAGCTGGACCTCAGTTCTGTTTGATGTGGGAAACACCACAATTAAGAAGATTCCGTTGATGGATCCGCTACGCGGAACGGAATCGCTGACCCGCGAGTTGCTCGAGGGGTCTGAGTCGGCAGAGTCTCTGCTTGCCAAGCTGACCACCTAAATGACCCTCGCCGTGATTTGAAGCAGGCACGAACGTCTTGGGCGTGCGCCCTACTCGTTCGATTCACTGACCTCACAAGGAGACGAATTCACGTGGCGTCGTTTCTGGACCAGTACGGTTCGAGTTTTTTCGACTCTCTCATTCAGCAATACCCTAATCTGGGCCCGGGCGGACTCCGGCAAGGACACGTGTCTCCCGCTACCTTGCCGGACGAGCGCGCTGTCTATCAAAGTATGGCCATTCCTTTTGGAACCACCGTTCTGGCCATCAAGTGTCGCGGTGGGGTGGTGATTGCCGGCGATCGCCGAGCCACCGAAGGATTTCAGATCGCTGATCGACGCATTGAAAAGGTGTTTAAAGTTGATCAGTATTCGGCCATGGCAATCGCGGGGGCGGCCGGCCCATGCCTCGAGATGGCGAAATTGTTCCAGACGGAGTTAGAGCACTATGAGAAGTTGGAGGGCGTGCAGCTTTCCTGCGAAGGCAAGGCCAACAAACTTGGTCAAATGGTCAAGGCAAACCTTCCCATGGTATTCCAAGGGCTAGTGGTGATTCCGATTTATGTTGGGTTTGATCTCAAGCGTGGAGAAGGAAGAATCTTCAAATACGATATCACTGGAGGCCGGTATGAAGAATCCGATTTCCATGCTATCGGCTCTGGAGGGAAGGATGCCCGCAATACGGTGCGGGAGCACTACAAGAAGAACTTGTCTGACGAGGAGGCTCTTCGGACAGCTCTCCTCGCACTCTACAATGCAGCGGAAGAGGACGTCGGAACCGGTGGCCCGGATCCGGTGCGTGGCATCTATCCGACCGCCAAGCTAGTCGATGTCGGGGGAATCACTGATTTCAGCGAAGAGCGGATTGCATCCCTGTATGCCGCCCTTCTGGCGGACCGGAAAAAGGAGGCGTAACCGATGCCGTTACCCTACTATGTCTCTCCGGAACAGGTGATGCAGGATAAGGCCGAGTATGCCAAAAAGGGTATTGCCAAAGGCCGATCAATTGTTGCGATTGAGTACGAGCAGGGGATTCTGTTTGTGGCTGATAACCCCAGCGCGTCTTTGTATAAGATATCCGAGATCTATGACAGTATCGCGTTTTCGGGTGCCGGTAAGTACAGCGAATTTGAGAATCTTCGCAAGGCGGGGATTCGTCACGCCGATCTCAAAGGATATATGTATAGCCGGGAAGACGTCACGGCCCGTTCCCTGGCCAACGGGTATTCTCAAAGCCTCGGCACCATCTTTAGCCAGGAGCTGAAGCCCCTGGAAGTAGAGATTCTGGTTGCGCAAGTTGGGGACGAAGGGCATCCGAATGAGATGTACCGGATCTCGTTCGACGGAAGCATCTTTGACGAACGAGGGTTTGCTGTCATTGGTGGACGAGCCGAGGCGCTGCAAATTTTTTTGAAGGAGCGTTTAACGAGCATGAATTTGTCCTTTAAGGATGGCTTTTTGCTTTGCGTTGAGGCCCTAGATAGCGTGACCAATCAGAAGCTCGCGCCCGAAGGCCTCGAAGTCGCAACGCTGGATCGAACCCGAACGGGTCGCAAGTTTCGCAGAATCTTACCCGCTGAAAGCCGGAAAGTCCTGACCTCGTAGCTCAGCCAAGGATCGACAAGCGTTTTTGTGTTGGTTCTTTATTGGACCCGTTTCTCCCCGCAAGGGATGGCGCCCACAGAGGGCTGGTGGATCCCCGTTCATGGTCCTCTGTTCGCTCCAGACCATTGAATTGTCCCTTCAATCATCCCGTACTTGGACAAGCCTCCGGCCTGTGGCTCGGCATCTCACGCGAGCTCATTCCAAGAGCTTGCCAAGAACCTGCATCAAGTTGAAGATGGCTCCCTGGGGGTGTATGCTGGGATATGGTTATTGGCTGAGGCTGTAATCTCATGAGGCAGCGCATTTTCGGTCTTGAAAATGAATACGGGCTTATTTTTTCACCCAACGGGCGGATCTATCTGCCCATGGAGAAGGTTCTTGGTTACATTTTTGAAGGCCTCATCCCGAATAGCTGGCCCTCCAACGCCTTTCTGGTAAACGGTGCCAGGTTTTATCAAGACACGGGCTGCCATCCCGAATATTCCACACCCGAGTGTGACAACATTCTTGATCTGGTCGTGCACGACAAAGCAGGCGAGCGGCTGCTGGAGGCCTGCCTCCCGGCGGCTGAGGAACGATTGCGGGAGGAGGGCTTGTCCGGGGCCATTTATATCTTCAAGAACAATACGGACTCGTTGGGAAACACCTATGGTTGCCACGAAAACTATCTTATGCGCCGGGATGTTGATTTTTGGAAAGTCACGGAACAACTGATCCCATTTTTTGTCACGCGGCAGATATATTCCGGATCTGGAAAGGTCCTGAAGGTGTCGGGAAAGCCACAGTATTTCATCTCCCAACGCGCGCAACATATCCACGAGAAAACATCCTCCTCGACGACTTCGTCGCGGAGCATCATCAATACGAGGGATGAACCTCACGCGGATGCGGAAAAATATCGTCGCCTCCACATCATCGTCGGTGATTCCAACATGTCCGAATACGCAACCTTCCTCAAGGTAGGCACAGCAGCCCTCGTCTTGTCGATGATCGAAGATGGGTACACAGTTTCTGGCATGGAATTGGAGGATCCGGTTAAGGCCATTAGAGAGATCTCTCGAGACCCCACGCTCAAGAAAAAAGTCAAACTGGATGACGGTCGGCAGATGACCGCCGTCGATATTCAGCGAACCTATTTCGATCGGGCGCAAGAGTATCTGAGTGTTCATCCACACGACCCTCTACTCGATGATGTGCTCATCAAATGGGGGCGGCTATTGGATCGGCTGGAAAAAAACCCGATGGACTTGCACGGGCAAATCGATTGGGTGAGCAAGAAACTGATCATGCAGTCCTATTTCGATAAGAAGGGGTGCGGATGGGAGGATCCACGAGTGTTCCTCATGGATCTGCAATACCATGACGTGAAGCGTACCCGTGGCCTCTATTACCTCATGCAAACCAGAGGGATGATCGATCCGATCGTTGACGAGGAGGCGGTTCAGCGAGCAATGTCGGTCCCACCTCAAACGACGCGCGCCAAGGTCCGGGGTGATTTCATCCGATTTGCGAGGGCCAAGAATCGGTCTTATACTGTAGATTGGACCTATTTGAAATTGAATGGATATTGGGAAGAAACTATCTTGTGCATGGACCCTTTTAGCGCTGTGAACAGACGAGTGGAAGAGCTGGTGTCCCAGGTGGCGAGCTTGAGGTTGTATCGCTGATGGAAGAGCAAAGGACTCATACTGCACAACTGAATGTGCCGGGGGTGTCCTGGAAGGACCGGCTGCTGATTATGGCAGTCATTTTGGCGACAAGCGTCTTCCCCGTGGATCTTCAACCTGGTGCGGGGCAGGGACCAGGTGGGGCGGACGGACAATTCAGTGGGAAGCAAGGAGAAGTCCTCCTGATCACCGTGCCCGTGGAGCTGGGTTCCCGTGATGTCACTGGCCATTTTCTAGGTCGCCAGATCCCTTTCTTCCCACACTCTGACTCCAATGGCGGTCACGAGTATGTCGGTCTGTTAGGAATCGACATGCTGGATCCACCGGGAACACACGAGTTCCTGCTGAAGAGCCGTTCAGGAGGCGAGGTGCGCAGTCTGAGCTATAATGTGCTGGTTGTTCCCGCGAATTTTGCGGTACAGCGTCTGACTCTTCCCAAGGGCAAGGTCGACCTCACACCAAAGAACTTGGTTCGCGTCAGGGCTGAACAGCGGCAGGTTAAGGAGGTGTTGAGCTTTCTCACCGAGGGCCCGCTTTGGACGCAGAACTTCGTCGAGCCAGTTGAGGGAACCGTTGCGGGTGCGTTCGGACGACGACGTGTGATTAACGGACAGCCGCGGAACCCCCATTCCGGGGAAGACATTTCTGCGCCTATGGGGACCAAGGTTGTGGCGACGAACGACGGCATAGTTCGAGTGACCGTTGATCATTTCTTTTCTGGCAAGGGGCTGTTTATCGATCATGGTCTAGGGCTGCATTCGATGTATTTCCACTTGTCTGAGGTTCTGGTAAAGGATGGCGAGAGGGTACGCAGGGGTCAAGTTATTGGCAGGGTCGGGGCGACTGGCCGTGCCACCGGGCCACACCTCCACTGGGGCATCCGACTCAACGGAGCTCGGGTCGATCCCTACTCTCTCACGAGCCTCTCGCTCGACACACCGATTTCTCTGTCGAACAGGTGAAGTGCCCGGCGGTCCCGCGCAGGTCTTCCTGATACGGAGGCCTCCTTCGCCGTATCATGATTCCATCTCAGAGATTTGCGGCCTGCGCACCGGACCAAGCACCGGCCGCCTTCGCCCACGGCGTTCTTGCCCTCCCAACTGAGGCATTCTGGTGAAAAAGGGTAGACCGCAGCTCTCCCCTCTTTCCTGTCTTTGTGTCCCTTGTCCCTGAAAGAACTCTCAACCTCGCCTTCGTCTGTGACCTTGGGCGGAGTGCCTGAGCCCTCGTTCTTCTTTCGAGCAAAGACGAGAGGCTGCCCTGATCATCGGTTAGGCCTTCCCTTCGGCTTAGGGGAGTGGCCTTCCGAGGCGAGAACACCTTCGGCCGCTTGTGCGAGCATAGCGTCTGAGTCATGGTCCTTGGCAAAAATCCGAAACTGCACGATACGCGCCGGAAGGTAATCGAAAAACTCCTTGAGTGCCTCCTTCGAGACGGTCTGGGTCGCGGGGTCATACACATAAATCTGAAACTCCCCCATATTCAGGAGATTAATGGGCCGAGGATCCTGGTTGGCCATGTCTACCCTGAATTCAAGTTTTCTCAGGCTCTGGGGGAGCGCGGCTCTGATACGCTGCTCGACCATCCTATGGTCCATGAAAACCCGTCCCCGCTCATCCCCTCTCGTGGGCAGCAGGGCGTTGTAGGACATTTTCCATTTCACATCTCGACCTAAGATACGTGCCCACTCTAGGCCGAGCTGCCGTTTCTTCCTGTGGGACGACTTTGCCCAGTAACGCACGGCTTCAATGAGAGACCAGTCAGTCAGGTTGAGGTACCCCTCCATGTTTTCAAGGGGGTTATGAGGAAACACATAGCCCATGGTCTCGTGAAAAATATCCCGGAGATGAATGTCAATAGCTCTCGTGGTCCGGTGGTAATACACATTGGAGTACAGGTACAGGCGGGCATTCAGAAACATTTGCAGGGCGGGGAGGCCCGTGCGATGGATGGTGAGTCCTTCAGGCGTCACGAGCGTATAGTGAATGAGCCGCGTGAGGTCGACCGGCCCAATGGCAACCCCGCACATATAGGAATCGCGCAAGACATAGTCGAGGTTATCGGCGGTATAAATACCCGCAATCACCGGTTGGAGAAAGGTGAGCCATTTGGGGTACTGGGTGCTGCTCTTCTCAGGATCTTTCAGAATAAGGAAGGCAATGTGGTCAGGGTCCAGTTGCTCACCGGGCAGAAATGGGCCGTTCGGGCTCCGGCTGATTTTCCGAATGAGCTTTCCCAAGTGCTTCCGAATGATCACCTGGCCTAAGTGCTCGTGGGTCAAGCCGAAATGTTCGAGATAATTATGATCGAAGAAGTGGCAAAATGGACCATGCCCTACGTCATGAAGAAGAGCGGTAATTCGCAGGAGTTCTTCGATGAAGTACTGGGAGGGGACATCCGGGACAACTCTGGCCAGGGATGGGTACAGGTGGCGCGCAAACCGGCCAGCCACATGCATGACCCCGAGGGAGTGCTGAAAACGACTATGCTCCGCGGAAGGATACACCCACCGCGCGCTCTGGAGCTGATAGATGTAGCGGAGGCGTTGAACCCAAGGGGAGTCGATCAAATCCTTTTCCGTCCGCTCCGACACATCCGGCTTCGCAAAGGGGACAGTGAAAGAAATGTATTCGTGAATTGGATCAGCAATGAGCGCTGACCCGTCGTAGGGGGCTTTATCGGGTGACGTTCGAAGCATCAATGAAGGGTACTAGCTATCCCGGGTACGTGGGAAGTGCCACGGTCATCACCTTAGTTTAGCCCACCGGAGTTGACGGTGGCAATCGCTCTCTTTCGATGGACTGCGTGGGGTGTCTAGCCCTGAAACGGGAAATGAGAAAGTAGGCGACCGGATAGCTCACGATACCAGCCACCAGACTCAGAAGGAGCCCGCCAACAACAAAAGGCGCGAGGTAGGGCATAATGTGTTGGTAAAAAGATGACGTGCTCAGATCGTCCCAATGGAACGCAACTGGCTCGAGGTTGAGAACCTTAAACCCCGTCCAAAACGTAAGTCCTATGATAGGGACGAACGTCCATGGGTTATTGATCAGGGCTCCCGCCATCAATGCGACAAAATTGAGGCGAAAGGCCCATGAAAACAAAAAGACGGAGGCGGTGTGGAGTCCATAGGTTGGCGAAAAGGCAATGACGACTCCAATGGAGAACGCCAGAGCGGTTCGATGCGCTGTCTCCCTCAAGTGGAGGAGTTGTATGAGGTGCCCGCGAAGACGACCGATCACCGAATGTTGCCTTTTAGAGGGGGGGTCTGACGAAAGTGTTGATAGCTGGCAGGCGCGAGGTGCCAAGACGACCCGTTGAGAGCCTTCACTCGTATGCCAAATCGTCGTGGCCGAATGCGGCCTATACAGGTGAAGCGGAATCCATGTTTCTGTCCCAAGCGAGTGACTTTCTCCCGTTTATCGGGAGGCACGGTAAAAAGCAACTCATAATCTTCACCCCCAAGCAGGGCAAAATGAGTTGGATCGGTTCGATCCAGGGCGGCGTACCAGCGGCAGCCAGGAGAAATGGGGAGCTTTTCGGCCTCAACCTCTGCGCCGACCCGGCTTTCTTGGCATAAATGATGAATGTCACCGGCTAGCCCATCCGAAAGGTCCAGCGCAGCAGTCGCCAAGCGCTGGCTTGCCAACAGCAGTCCTTCCCCCACTCGTGCGACGGGATGCAGGTGGCGGTTAACCAGGAATCCTAGATGCCGCTTGCTGGAAGCGTTCGATCGAGATGCTGACTGGCTGCGCGCTCGCTGCTGAAGAATTCTCAGGCCACACAGAGAATCTCCGAGGGTTCCAGTGACATAGAGCAGGTCACCGATCCGTGCTCCCCCACGAGCGAGGAAGCGGCGATCCCGGCACAAGCCCGTTATGCTGACGCAGAGGAAAAGACTTCGTGGTGATGCCGAGGTGTCCCCCCCAACCAATTGCACCTTATAGTAACGGCAGGCTCGGACTAGTCCGTCGTACAGCCTATCGATAGAAGCGGAAGTCTGAGAGGGTGGGACGGCAAGCGCCACCATTATATACTGAGGGGTGCCACCCATCGCGGCGATGTCGCTCAGATTACTCACCACCGCCTTGTATCCGATGTCCTCCATGGAGGACATCGAGGGATCAAAATGGATGCCCTCGATGAGAACATCCGTAGAGAGTAGAAGCAGCTGCCTGTGGTTCAGTCTGATAACCGCAGCATCGTCTCCAATGCCCCGGAGGACTGGTGTCCGGGAACGTCCTGTCCGGCGCTTCATCCTCTCGATCAGACCAAACTCCCCAAGTTGGGTGAGGGTAGCGCGGGACGTGGGAGTGGGCATGTGCGGGTTAGGGAATCGACCCAGAAACAGAAATGGATGGGACCATTGGCCTTGGGCGTACCGGTCGTGAAGGTTTCTTGACCGAACTTGCAGGAGGCCGTCCAGCTTGTCGGCGCCTGGGAGTTGGTTTGCGGCGAGGCTGGGTAGAGACTCTCACGTGTCGCAGTCCAGCCTTTAGAACTTCGTCCATCGTATCGGCAAAAACCAAGTGAACTCCTCGTAAGAGGTGCTTCGGAATTTCCTCGATATCCTTCTTGTTCCGATTGGGCAGAATCACAGTCGTGAGCTTGGCTCGTTTCGCTGCTAAGATCTTTTCCTTCAGCCCGCCGATAGGGAGGACACGGCCACGAAGGGTGATTTCTCCAGTCATCGCTACGTCCCGGCGCACAGGGATATTCGAGAGGGTGGAGGCGAGGGAGGTGGCCATCGTAATTCCGGCTGAGGGGCCATCCTTGGGAATGGCTCCCGCTGGTACATGGATGTGAATATCTGTTTTGGAAAAGATATCGGGGTCAATGCCCAACAGTTTTTCTCTTGAGCGCACATAGCTGAGTGCCGCCTGGGCAGATTCCTTCATGACGTCGCCAAGATGTCCGGTCAATGTCAGGTTGCCCTTCCCCTTGACGGCCGTGGCCTCGATATGGAGCACATCACCTCCGCTTTCTGTCCAGGCGAGTCCCGTGGCTACACCGACCTGGTCTTTCTCTTGTTCCGCTTCTGGCAGGAACTTCGGGACCCCCAAGTACTGGTGCAGATTTGCCGGCGTGATCGCGTAACACTGTACCTTTCCTTCAGCAATCTTCTTGGCGACTTTCCGCATCACATTGGCAATCTCGCGTTCGAGGCTTCGCACCCCCGCTTCCCTGGTGTAGTGCGAGATAATGTGTCGGAGTGCAGGCTCCGCAATCCGAATGTGTTTTTCAGTGATGCCATGTTCTTTTCGCTGTCGAGGCACAATATAGCGCTGCGCGATACCAAGTTTCTCTTCTTCGGTGTAACCAGGGATCTCGATGATTTCCATCCGATCCCGGAGGGCAGGCAGGATGGGGTCCATTAAATTGGCGGTTGTCACAAACATGACCTCGGTCAGGTCGAACGGGACACCCAGATAGTGATCGGTAAAGGCATGGTTCTGTTCCGGGTCTAAGACCTCGAGCAAAGCGGCGCTGGGGTCTCCTCTGAAGTCCATCCCGACTTTATCCACCTCATCCATCATAAACACGGGGTTGTTTGTTCCCGCCTGCTTAATTCCTTGAACAATTCTGCCGGGCAGGGCCCCGACGTAGGTTCGACGGTGACCGCGGATTTCTGCTTCGTCACGAACCCCACCCAGGCTGATCCGAACAAATTCGCGTCCCAACGCTCGAGCGATGGACTTTCCCAGCGAAGTCTTCCCTACGCCTGGAGGGCCCACGAAGCAGAGAATCGGACCTTTAATCTTTTCCTTGAGCTTGCGGACAGCGAGGTATTCGAGAATCCGCTCCTTGACCTTTTCGAGGTCGTAGTGATCCTCATTTAACACCTTGGCGGCGGACTTGATCTCCAAGTTATCCTTGGATTTTTTGCTCCAGGGAAGCTCCACCATCCATTCTAAATAGGTTCTGACGGTAGCGGATTCAGCCGTGTCCGGGTGCATTTTTTCCAGTCGCTTGACCTGTTTTTCGGCTTCCTTAAGAACCTTCTCGGGCATCTTGACGTCTTTAATGCGCTTGCGAAATTCTGCAATTTCCTCCGCCCGCTCATCCAATTCGCCCAGCTCCTTTTGAATCGCCTTGAGCTGCTCTCGGAGGAAGTACTCTCGTTGCGTCTTATCCATCTCACCCTTGGCCTGAGCCTGGATCTTTTGTTGCATGGAGAGGACTTCAATTTCTTTCGAGAGTATTTCGCTCACTCGTTTGAGCCGCTCAATCGGACTGATGATTTCGAGTACCTGCTGGGTGATCTCCACTTTGAGCCCAAGGTTCGAGACGACCATGTCGGCGAGGCGACCAGGGTCCTCAAGATTTTCGATAACGACCATCACATCCGGCATGAGCACCTTGCCCAGACTGACGATACGCTCAATTTGTTCTCTCACCGATCGCATGACCGCTTCGGATTCTAGCGAATGCGCCGAAGGTTTGACCTCCACAATCTTGGAAATACGAACGGAGTAGTATGGTTCGGCCTGAATAAACTCCTCTGCTCTTCCTTTGGCAACACCTTGGACCAGGATCTTGATTCGCTCATCTGGCAGCTTGAGCATTCGCATGATGATCCCAACCGTGCCAACCTCATGGATATCCTCGGGCTTCGGGTTTTCGACATCAAGCGCCTTCTGCGTTGCCAGAAAGATCATGCGGTTGCCAGCTAGGGCTGCTTCAATGGCCTTGATCGACATCTCCCGTCCGACAAAGAGCGGCAGCACCATATAGGGAAACACCACAATGTCCCTTACAGGAAGAAGGGGCAGTTGTTCGGGGACTTCAACGTCCTGAGGTTGGGGGAGATCCTGTTCGGTCATGTCTGACATCGTGCTGGTGCCTCCTTAGAAAACTGATGCATGAAAATCGTCGTGCCGCGCAGGCGTGTACCGGGAGATCAGGAAGGGACAGATGACATCATCTTGATTCCTAATAGCGGACTTCTAACAATACCTGGACAATTCGTTTAGGCGCGGCTCCTTCCCCGGCGCCGCTGCACCTGCGTCAGGTGCTTGGAAAATGCTGCCCCCAATGTTGGACTCTTGAGGGCTAAATCGACGGTGGCTTTGAGGAAGC
Source organism: Nitrospiraceae bacterium (assembly GCA_041616875.1). GTDB lineage: Bacteria > Nitrospirota > Nitrospiria > Nitrospirales > Nitrospiraceae > JBFJQA01. Next base: position 11,206 of record JBFJQA010000061.1, read on the forward strand.
CCAATTTATCGCCTGCGTCATATCGCGCTCCCTGGATTTCTCTGGCGAGGATCAGCTCCTTGTGTGCCAGAAGGCGAAGTGCGTCGGTCAGCTGGATCTCCCCGTTTTTCCCCGGGGGCGTTCTTCTGAGAATGGGGAAGATATCGGGGGAGAGGACATACCTCCCGATCACCGCGTAGGTCGACGGCGAGTCCTTTGGTTTGGGTTTTTCGACTAAGTCAATGACTTGGTGCAGCCCCGGCGCGATTCGACGAGGAGCGATGATTCCATACCGGCTGACTTCATTTCGGGGAACCTTTTGCACTCCAAGCACCGCCCCCATTCCGGACTCGAAGGTTTTCGTGAGCTGAGCTAAACCGGGGGATGGTCCATCGATAATCTCGTCCCCCAACAGCACGGCGACTGGTTCATTGCCGATCACATGCTGGGCGCAAAGCACCGCGTGACCCAAGCCCAGGGCCTCTGGCTGACGGACATAGCAAAAGTTTGCCAATTCAGAGATGCGCCGAATGTCCTTGAGGATGTGATTCTTCCCTGATTCCTCGAGGTTTGCCTCGAGCTCGAAAGATCGGTCGAAGTGATCTTCAATCGCCCTTTTCCCGCGTCCAGTGATGATGATGATATCCTCGATTCCTGCCGCAACCGCCTCCTCCACCGCGTACTGAATCAGCGGCTTGTCGACAAGGGAGAGCATCTCTTTCGGAGAGGCCTTGGTAGCAGGAAGGAAACGGGTGCCGAGACCAGCGGCCGGAATGATCGCTTTCCGGATGGGAACTGATGGCATGTGCTTGATACTATGTGATGGGTTTCGATCCTGTCAAGACAATGGCAGGAAGTTGGTTGAGCGCGTGTTGCCCATCCACGTGAATGAATTTCCTTTACATTGCAGGAGCCGACCCATATAATTCACAAGTTTTTCAATGCCTTTCAATCTGTTCCCGGCAGAAGGGCCACGACCGTCTGAGTGCAGAATGATGGATGCGCCTCCGAAGGAACCCCCTGTCTCGCCCTAATCCAACCGCCCGTATGATTGTGGACGGAAACCTTTCAGTCACAAGCCATTCAGGGGACCGTGCGCGGGTTGAGTTCTGGGAGGTTTTTCTCCCGATGGGACGTCGAACGGTCCCTCGGGCAGCCCCATGATCATCCGGCGGGCGATTGTAGAAGCAGTTTGGGTTTTTCTGGTGGTCCTGACGGCTATGGCCTTTCCTCACGGGGTGGGTTCGGCTCAGGAGACCCCGCTCAAGGTCACGGCGATCGAGGTGCGGGGGAACAAGCGAATTGATGAAAGCATCATCCGTGGCCGGCTGACGCTCAAGCCGGATGAGCCCTACTCCTCTGAATTGATACGAGATCAACTCAAGCTAGTCTACGACATGGGGTTCTTCGAAGACGTGCAAATTGAGACAGAGCCGATTGTGGGCGGGGTCGTCGTGGTCGTCAGTGTCAAAGAAAAACCGTTTATCGCGGAAATCGTATTTGATGGTAATGAGGAGCTCAGCGACGATAAGTTACAGGAAAAGATCACGGTCCGTGGCCAGAGCTTTCTAGACCAACGGCAGGTCAAAGAGAGTGCCGAAAAAGTCAAGCAGGCCTACCAAGACGATGGGTTCTACAACGCCCAGGTGGTCCCCATTATTCAGTCCGTGAGCGAGGACCGGAAACGGCTGACCTTTTACATCAAGGAAGGGGATCGCACCAAGATTGAGACCGTGGACTTTCGTGGAGCAAGGGTGGTGACCAAGAAGGAGCTTCTCAAGGTGATGGCGAACCGGGAGAAGGTCTTTCTGCTCTCGCTATGGACGGACGCGGGCATTCTGAAGCAGGAGGAGTTGCAGAATGACGCAGAGCGCATTAAAGAAGTGTACATGAATAAGGGGTACCTGAATGTCCAGGTCAGCCAGCCGACAATCGAACTGACTGAGGACAAAGAGGGGTTGAAACTCACGTTCACCGTCATTGAAGGAGAACCCTACACCTGGGAAGAGGTCGCCTATCGAGGTAACGTGATTTTTGAAGAAGCCGAGCTGCGAGTGGGGAGCAAGGTCATCCCGGGGGAGGTATTTCAGCGGGTCGCCTTGCGTGAGGAAGTCGTCCGGGTCACTGACCTGTACGGCGAAAAGGGGTACTCATTCGCCAATGTCGTGCCGTCGATTTCGACCGATCCTGAAGCCAAGACCGCGATCTTGACGCTCAATATCGAAGAAGGGGCCTTGATGAAGATCAGGCGGATTCGCATTACCGGGAATGACAAGACCCGCGACAATGTGATCCGCCGGGAACTGCGGGTTGAAGAGCAGCAGGTCATCGATACAGTGGGGCTGAGGCGCAGTTTCCAGCGTCTCAATAATCTCAACTACTTTGAGACGGTGGAAATCTTGCCCAAGCAGGTGGATAAGGACGAGGTCGATCTCGAAGTCAAAGTCAAAGAGAAACCCACCGGATCCTTCAGTGTCGGCGGAGGATTCAGTACCTTGGACCAGTTCGTGGCCATTGCCAATGTTTCCGAAGGGAACCTCTTTGGTCGCGGGTATACGGTGCGTGTTCGTGGTCAGTTGGGGCAACGGCGAACACTTGGACTCATTACATTGAGGGACCCCTCCTTCCGAGATTCCGGTGTCTCCCTGATGGCCAGTGCCTTTAGTACGAACACCAATTTCTTGACCTATGAGGAGGAGCGGATTGGGGGAAGTTTGACGACCGGCCGCCCCTTTTCAGAGTTTGTTCGCGGCTCGGTCACATTGTTTGGGGAAATATTGGACATCAGTAATCCTGCTCCCGGCGCCTCCCAGCTGATCCTGGAACAGGTTGGAAGGCAGTCGAGTACTGGATTTCGGACCACCCTCGTCCGAGATACCCGAGATTTCTTTCTAGACCCGAGGACCGGCTGGCGCCACCTTGTGAATTTTGATTACGCCACCCCGCTCTTAGGCGGGACGAACCACTTCTATAAGGTGTTTCTAGACTCGCTGAAATACACGCCTCTCTTTTGGGATACCCGCCATATGATTCGGGGACGGGTTGGCATCGTCGATGGGATAGGGGAGAAACCAACTCCAGTCGGCGAGCTGTTTTTCGTGGGCGGTATCAATACCATGCGAGGGTTTAAGTTCGGCCAAGCCGGTCCGGTGACCGTGGATGGCGACCCACAGGGTGCCACAAGAGAACTTATCATCAACAACGAATTTATCTTTCCGATTTCTGCCGAAGCCAAACTGAATGGTGTCCTGTTTTTTGACTACGGAGAAGGCTTTGATTCCTTTGACGATATTAAGCTGTTGGATCTCAAGAAGTCGGTGGGGATCGAAGGCCGGTGGATTTCTCCCTTCGGGCCATTGCGGGCAGCCTGGGGTTTTGTCATCGATCCGGAACCAGGACAACGGAAAAGCGTGTTTGAGTTTTCAGTGGGTTCCATATTTTAAGGCCTGGGGGCACTCACTTCAGACGTCACTCGGAATGAAGAGATCGTGGTCCGGGTGAGGAGAGAATTTGGGTTCGCCCTGGGTTCTAGTCTCCATTTTACATGGTGGGAGAAGATTCAATCATGACTCTGAAAACAACCAGCGACTATACCGTTCAGCGTCGGATGCTTCGGTGGTGTCTCCTCGCAGGCGGGTGTCTCGTGGGACTACTCGGGGTTGGATGTGCGGGGACCCCGGGGGCGCACAGTGATGTCGGGATCGGCGTGATCGACGCTCAGCGGATACTCAACGAAACCCAAGCCGGTCAACGAGCAAAAGAGTCCCTGAGCGGCTTCGTGAAAAACCGGCAGGAGCTCATCCAACTCGAGGAAAAAGAACTCAAGCGCATGGAAGAGAGCCTCATCAAGCAGGCGAGTGTGCTCAGTGCCAATGCTCGAAAGGAGCGCGAAGAGAAATTCCGTCGCCGGATGATTCAGTACCAAAAGAAGGCAGCCGAATTGAATCGGGAGGTTCAAGAAAAGCAACGCGAAGTGCTTGAGGGGTTTCGAGGTGAGGTCGAAAAGGTAGTGACGCGACTTGCCAAGGAGCTCGGTCTCGTTGTGGTGATCGAAAAGGGGCAGGGGAGTCAGACGATTTACAGTGATACATCGGTGGATATTTCGGATAAGGTCATTCAGGAGTTTAACCGGACATCGAGATAGCCCATCTCGAATCAGTCGCGCTGCGACCGACATAAAAAACGGAAGGTCAGAACTTGAAGCCTCTGTCCTTACCCACAACCACCTCACGATCAAACTGTCCCAGGGTTGAGACAAATCGATCTCTGGTGAGGGGCGATGCCGCGTTCGAATAGGAGGTAGGAGAAATGGCGGAAGTGGAGATCGGAGAGATTCGGGCGTTGCTGCCCCATCGATACCCTTTTCTGCTCGTTGATC
>JBFJQA010000062.1:0-15434 GCA_041616875.1 Nitrospiraceae bacterium
ACTGCTTCACAGTCAACTCGAGACGGAGATCCTGAGCACCCTCGCCCACGAGATGATCCATCAGTGGCAATTTGACGTGCTCCGGCGACGGCCGAATCATGGACGTGACTTCTGTAGGAAGATGCGGGAAATGAATCGAAGGGGCCTGGGCGTCACCATTCACCATGACCTGGCGGAAGCGGTTCGTGCGCTGAGTAAGTTCGCGTGGCGTTGTACACGATGCGGTCACACCTATCAACGCCAGCGCCGTACGATTCGACCGCGCCGTCACCGATGCGGAGCCTGCCAAGGACCTCTGAAAGAAATCGCCGCTCATCTCGTTCGACCTGCCCAGTCTCCTGAGCCGCATGGTGTCCCGACGCCTCCGCCTACTATTGAGCGGTCGCCATGCACGCGAGTTGTCCTGTCTCCACCAGTGCAACTCTCGTTCACGTTCGAGACCATATCGTCGGTGTCCTAATGACCCGCTGGCCCCGGCAAATTCTGTTCGGCGACGTCGATGCGATGTACGCCTCTGCCGCTACCGTGGCGGATCCATCTCTTGCCGGGAAATTGGTCGCGGTTGGGTCCCCACCACCACGAGGCATCGTGACCGCTGCCAGCTACCCCGCCCGTAGGTTCGGCGTGAAGGCCGCGATGCCGACCGGACACGCTCTTCGTCTCTGCCCAAACTTGATCCTGGTTTCGCCGGATTTTGGTCTCTACCGCCGGTTGCACGATCACATGCGCCAAGTCACCGACGAGTTGTTCCCTGCCTCCGCCTGGAGCAGCATCGACGAGTTTTATGCCGACGTGACCGACCTGCAATCCCTACATCCCACTCCAACTGCGCTCGGCCAGAAAGTGAAGAACGCTATCTTTGAAGCCACGGGACTGCGGTGTACGATCGCCATCGCAACCGGGAAAATCGTGGCCAAGGTCGCCGCAGACTTCCACAAACCAGACGGGTTGGCCGTGATCGAGCCCGGGACCGAAGCCGCTTTCCTCGCCCCCAAGCCAGTTCAGGCTCTCCCCGGCATTGGACCAAAGAGCGCAACCGCTCTCCAGCAGGTCGGCATCCACGTCATCGAGGATCTCCTCGACCTGCGCTTCGAGGCCACGCTTAAACGCTTCTGGGGTTCTCGACTCTCTGCGATGCAAGCCCGCGCCCAAGGTATCGACTTCGAGCCTGTCCTCACCGGGCGGATGCAAAAAAGCATGGGACACGAAACGACCTTCAACGTGGATACCGCCGACCTCTGTTTCTTGCAGGAAACCCTGCGCGGGTTCCTGAGCGACCTGGCCCACGAAATGCGACTGGATGGCCTCGAGGCGGGGGGCTTTACGATCAAGGTAAAGGACTGTCGGTTCAGGGTCACCACGCGATGTCGCCGGTTTCCTAAACCCACCAACTACGACCCGGACATGTGGCTTCATATTCAACCAGCGCTCGAGAGCCTTGTTGTTCCGGGAACGGCCTACCGTCTGGTCGGTCTCTCCCTTGCTCATCTCGTTCCCGCTTCCCTGAGCCTGTTCGATGACCGCACCTCAAAGGCTGTGGCAGCCATGGACAGGATTATCCAAAAACACGGCACTGGGGTGATGCGCTTAGGCGGGACCCCCGAATAGTGACAGACCTCATTATCCGTTTTCTTTTCTCAGAATGACCAAATTCTCCTATAGTGGACCCAGCTATGCGAACGCTCGATCGATCGACCGTCCTCTGGAATGTTCCCTACCTGCAAAATCCATTTTTTACTGGACGCGCAAAGGCCTTGCATGATCTTCACAGGGCTCTGAATGACGAGGGGGCCGTCGCCCTTACCCAGGCGAAAGCGGTGGGCGGAACTGGCGGCGTGGGAAAGACTCAGACAGCGATAGCCTACGCCTATCGAAATCGTGAACAGTACGAGGCCATTTTCTGGGTTCGCGCGGACTCTGTCTGGACCTTCATCGCAGATCTGTTGGCCATCGCAACACTCCTCGGCTTTGCGGAATCAGGTCCCCGCGCCTGGAAGAAGAGCTTGCGGCTGGTGTCGGCGTGGTTCAAGAAACATGAGAATTGGCTCCTTATTGTTGACAACGCGGACAAGCCTGATCTGATCGCGGACTGGCTTCCCCTCGCCTCCCCCGGCCATGTGCTCCTGGCCTCCCGCTCACAGACCGTGGCGACGGTTGGGGTTTCCCGGAGTGTTGAGCTTGGTGAATTGGCGCAGGAAGAAGCTCTACGGTTTCTCTATAAACGCACGGGTCGCCTGGACACGGATACCCTGGAACGAAAGTCTGCCACTCAAGTGGTTCACACACTTGGCGGCTTTCCCCTGGCCCTGGAACTGGCGGGGGCCTTCCTCGCAACGAACCAGATGGGATTTCGGGACTACTTGTCTGGGCTCAAGGAATCCGATGACAAAGACGCCTCCCCGGGTTCTGCAAACTGGCGCGAAGCCGTATTGTCGACCTGGCGCAAGAACATGCAGAGGGTGGAAGAGGAGTCCCCGCTTTCCGTCGAACTCTTACGTGCCAGCGCCTATGTCGACCCCGATCGGATTCCCATTGACCTTTTGACCCATTCGGCGGAGGAATTCGGACCCGTGTTGTCCCCTGTCTTGAACCAAGCAGGACAGGACCTCCGCGTGATCGACACCCTGCTCGCTCCCCTCGAGCGCTACGCCTTGGCGCAGCAAGACGAGGAAAGCCGCTCTTACAGAATCCACCCCTTCACGCAGGACCTTGTCAAAGTAGGCCTAGGGCAGGAGAGCCGACGACTCTGGGCGGCACGGACCTTCCACGCACTCCACCGGTTCATTTCCCTCGAGGAAGGAGCCCCAGGACATGTCAGCCATGAGATGATGGCTCAAGCCCATGCCGCCACTAAGCTCGTACAGGATAGAAAGGTCGAATCGAAGGACGGCGCCCACATGCTCCACCAGCTCGGCCTTCTTCTTCATGAGCAGGGTGGCTTCGCCGAAGCTGAGTCGCTGCTCAAAGGTGCCGTGTCCGTCTATGAATCAGTGCTAGGCCTGCATCACCCGGAAGTCGCGACCTCGTTACACGACCTGGCCTGCCGATATGCAGCGGAGAAGAAGTTTGCGGAAGCCGACCAATGCTTCAAGCGATCTCTGGAGGTCCGTGAAGCGATGCTGGGAAAGAACCACGCTGACGTGGCCGTATACCTGGAGGACATCGGACGCCGGTATGACGCCATGGGACGTGACTCGCAGGCAGACCACTTTTTCGGGCGTTCCTTGGTCATACGGGAGCAAGCCCTAGGACCACATCATCTCGACTTGGCGATCTCTCTCCATGAACTCGCCTGCCGTTACGCCGGGCAGTCAAGACAGGAAGAGGCCGACAGGCTGTTTACCCGCTCCTTGGCGATTCGGGAAGAAGCTCTGGGAAAAAACCATCTCGAGGTGGGAGGATACTTACTGGAGCACGCATGCCGATTGGGGGATCAGGGACGCTTCCAGGAAGCTGAACCACTCATGAGGCGAGCCCTGGCCATCGCGAAGAAAGAGCTGCCGCCGGACCACCGTGATCTCTCAAACTACTTGAACGGGCTGGCGCGACTCTACCATTCGGTTCGAAAATACAGTCTTGCGGAGCTGTTCTACAAGCAAACCCTTGCGATCAGAGAAACAACGGATCATCCGCAGCTTGCCGCAACTCTGAACAATCTTGGCGGGCTCTATCATGAGCAAGCCAAGTACGGGAAGGCGGAGCCTCTCCTGCAGCGGGCCTTGGCGGTCGCCAAAAAGGCTCTTCCTTCTGATCACCCCGACGTGGCCATTTGCTCCAATAACCTCGCCGCAACCTTGTATGCGAGGGGGAAATTTCCTGACGCGGAGTCCCTCTTCGAGCAAGCCCTGTCGATACGCGAACGACACGTACCGGCAGATCATCCGGACCTCGTCACGACGCTTGAAAATTATTCGCAATTACTGAGAAAACTCAAACGCACCCGGGAGGCCGGTACCCTCGAGGACCGTGCGACCACCATTCGAGGTGGCTCCGTGACCCCAGGACTTCCCACCTGAACTGTTCCTTCCCACGCCTCCTGAGCCAACTTGCTCATGCTGACATGTCGGTCTCGCTGAAAGGCGATCGATTCGCCCGCTCCTTGGGAGCCAGGATGAGCCCCGAGGCCGGCAGCATAGGTCGAGGACGATTGGAAGCCCGATCGGGGAAGGGCACCTAACAGTTCTTCGAGGTACAGGCCTGGAAGGAAGAGCCCCCTATCGCGTTTCAGCCCCTCTCATCCGCTCTAGCGAGAGTCTGGCGGGCGGACTGAGTTCAAGAACGCTTCGACTTCCTTCACCACAACGGCCTGCTCCTGGGGAGACAACTTGTCCCAATGTTCTCGGAGCGGCTCGAAGAACCTGCGAATGGAGGTGTACAGGCTGTAGGCCTTTCCCCCGATTTCACCGCTCGGATCAGCCACGCGTTCGTGTTTCCAGAATTGTCCTCGGGCATGCAAGCTGAGTCATGCTCACTCCCTCGGTATAGCCTGCCCTGGCCGTAGGCACCGTCCTCATCTCCTAAACGCGTCCTTCCCCTTCAGGACCTCTTCCAGCAACTTGTCCGCCTGTTTGCCTGCCGTCCATCGTCGGTACACCTGTCGACCGACCAGAAACAGGAACCCGCCCACAGCTATTGTCACAAGCAGCCCAACTCCGTCGCTCATGGCCTCAGTGTAGTCAATTCGTTCGGTCTGACACAAGCCCGCGCGCATGAAGAGGCTAGGCGTCTGAGCAGGTTTCAGGGTATGATGTTGAGGAACCTTCCCATGAGTGACAAGATTTGCAGCCGAAGCGACCTTAGCGAAACCCTTGCCAAGCACCGCGAGCGGGGGGCCCGCATCGTCTTCACCAATGGATGCTTTGATCTTCTCCACGTCGGTCATACCCGCTATCTTCAGGCCGCACGGCAGTTGGGAGATCTCCTCGTCGTTGGTCTGAACAGCGATGCCTCCGTGCAAGCGCTCGGGAAAGGACTCGAACGCCCCATCGTGCCGGAGGCGCAGCGCGCCGAAGTTCTGGCCGCGTTGGCCTGCGTGGATTTTGTTGTGCTCTTCGATGAGCCTGACCCAAAATCCCTGATCGCCGACCTTCAGCCAGATGTGCTCGTCAAGGGAGGGGATTGGGCCCCCAATCAGATTATCGGTCGTGACATCGTGGAGCAGAGGGGCGGAACGGTGACGACCATACCCCTTGTCCCTGGTCTCTCGACGTCCAGCCTTGTGCGCAAGATTCAAGGCATCAAACCTGAATGATTCAGTCTTCTTGTTCCCACGCGTGGGACCAACTTCTCATCCCTATTGAGGAAGCCCTCGAGCATGTTGAGGCGAGAGTAGGCTTCTTGGCGCGCCAGGGGCCCGCTGGGGCCCTGGCAATCACGCTGCTCGCAAGAGAGCGCTCTCAGAGGGGAGTCGACAGACCCTGGCTGATCGTCACCGCCACGGATGAATCTGCCGAGCGCGTGTACGAAGACCTTCTTTTCTTTCACACCCTATTGGGATTGCCTCCAGGGCCTCTGCGGCTCTTCCCGGAATGGGAAACTCTCCCCTACGAGCCCATCGCCCCCCCGGTTGATCTGATTGCCCGTCGCATGCGGACGCTTCGGCGCCTGTCCGATGGTGCTCGGACGATCCTGGTGACCTCCGTGCCAGCACTGGTGCAACGCCTGCTCCCTCTGGGAGTCTTTTCCGAGGCGAGCTGGCAGCTGCAGCCAGGCGATTCCGTCGAGCGTGAGACGCTCACATCCCGCTTGCTGCGTCTGGGATATCGGCAAGTCTCCGTGGTCGAGATTCCAGGCGAGTTCAGCATCCGAGGCGGGATCGTGGATATTTACTCAACTGCCTATGAGGACCCGCTCCGGATAGAGTTCCTCGGTGACACGGTTGATTCGCTGCGGCCCTTTGATCCTGCGACCCAGAAATCCACCGCCAAGCTCACCCAAGCCTGGCTCCTACCCGCTCGAGAATTGATCCATGCAGAAGGCCAACCAGAGGCTCTCGCTCCGCTCCAGCCGGACGCCGAATGGCGGGGTCCTGAGGTCTATGAGACGATGGATCTCTTGCTCGATTACTTCCGTGACGCACCCATCATTGTCTACGATCAGCCCCACGCTCTGGCGACGAGGGCGGAGGAGTTCGCTGACGAAGTCGCACAGGCATACGCCCGCCATCATATGGCCGTTGATGGGACCGTCTACCCTCCCCCGAACGAACTCTACCTTTCGTGGGAAGCCATTCAAACCCGATTGAAGTCCAACCCCTGCCTTGCGACGGAATCCGTGTCGTCCCTCGATGCCCCCTGGGAACCAGTCTTCACAGTTCCCGCTCAATCGCCCACGAGCGTGGGATTAGGGCAACGAGGAACGCCTTTTGGCGAAACGCTTACGAAGCTCGATCAGTTGCGCATCCAAGGGCAAGTGGTCATTGTGGCCCGCAGCAAGGGACAGGTTGATCGGTTGTTGGCGTTGTTTGCTGAGCATGATGCTCCAGCCACCAGGTGGGCATCTCCAAACTGGGGGGCTTCGACGGACAAGAAATCCCCCTTCTTTCTAGCCCAGGGAAACCTCTCCTCCGGATTCGTATCTCCCGATTGCCGCCTGACCATCATCACGGAAGAAGAACTCTTCGCGAAGGGATTGCGCCATCGGCCGACGCCCAAGACCAAGGCGGCCACCTTTCTCTCCTCGTTGGAAGACCTGAAGGTCGGCGACTTCGTGGTGCATATCCAATACGGGATCGGACGTTACCAGGGCCTCCAGCGGCTCTCCGTTCAAGAATTCGAGAGTGACTTCTTGGTTCTCGAGTTTGCCGGAGGGGACAAGCTGTATGTGCCCCTCGACCGCCTGAACCACGTTCAACGCTATAGCGGCGCAGACAGCCACATGCCCCGGCTAGACCGGTTGGGCGGCTCTAGCTGGGCTCGCACGACTGCCCGAGTCAAGAAAGATGTAGAAGAAATGGCCCACGAACTGGTGGAGCTCTATGCCAATCGTGAGTTGGTCCAGCGCCCAGAGTATGGAGGCGATAGCAGCATGACCCACGCCTTTGAGGCTGCCTTTGAGTACGAGGAAACGCCTGACCAGCTTCGTGTCATCGAGGACATCAAACGGGACATGGAAAGCCCCAAGCCTATGGATCGTCTGGTGTGTGGGGACGTGGGGTATGGCAAGACCGAGGTCGCCATGCGGGCAGCGTTCAAGGCGATAGAGGATGGCCGTCAAGTGGCGGTGCTCGTTCCGACCACGATCCTGGCCCACCAGCATTACGAAAATTTCTCCCAGAGGTTCGCGCCATTCCCAACAAGAGTCGCGATGCTTTCACGCTTTCAGACCTCGAAGGACATAAAGGCGATCTTGAAAGACGTCGCCGGAGGGATCATCGATGTGGTGATCGGCACGCACCGACTTCTCCAAAAGGACGTGCACTTTCGCGATCTGGGCCTCGTCATCGTCGACGAAGAACAGTGGTTCGGCGTTCGGCACAAAGAGCGCCTCAAGCAGCTGCGGGCGCAAGTGGACGTCCTCACCCTCACGGCCACTCCAATTCCGCGTACCTTGCAAATGGCTATGTCCAGCGTTCGTGACTTGTCAGTCATTGAAACCCCTCCGGCAGGCCGTCTCGCTATCCGCACCCAAGTACTGAGATTCAATGAAGCGGTAATTCGGGAAGCCATTGTCCGAGAGTTGGGACGGGGGGGACAGGTCTATTTTGTTCACAACAGGGTCCAGACCATCGAGCGCATGGGGACGTGGTTACATGGTCTACTGCCAGAGGCCAGGATTCTGATCGCCCACGGCCAAATGGACGATCGCCTTTTGGAGTCCGTGATGTTGAAATTCGTTCAGCGCGAGGCGGACGTATTGGTCACATCCGCAATCATCCAATCCGGCCTGGACGTCCCAAATGCCAACACGGTTCTGGTCAACCGAGCCGACACCTTCGGTCTTTCCCAGTTGTACCAACTCAGGGGACGCGTGGGCCGAGGAGGACAGCAGGCCTATGCCTATTTTCTCACGCCCGATGAGGGAACGCTCACCGGCGATGCACAAAAGCGGTTAATCGCGATCCAGGAGTTCACCGAGCTGGGCTCAGGATTTCGAATCGCAGCAGCGGATCTCGAGATTCGTGGAGCCGGCAACCTTCTAGGAAAACAGCAGTCCGGTCACATCGCCGCAGTCGGACTCGATCTGTACGTCACCATGGTCAAGGAGGCAGTCCAGAAGCTCAAGGGCCAGACTGTCGAGGAGGAACCCCCCGATCCGACGCTGCACCTCCCTGTTTCAGCATTCATCCCTGAAGAGTATGTTGCGGACACCCACCAGCGTCTCTCCTTGTACAAACGTCTTACCGGCAGCCAACAGGTCGGCGACCTGGCCTTGCTGCACGGCGAGATGCAGGACCGATACGGTCCCCCTCCAGATCCCGTTGAACGCTTGTTCGAAGTCATGCAGATCAGGATGTTGGCCAAGATGGCGCGCTTGGCCGCGCTGAACGTCAAACCAGGCGCGGTTGAATTTGCGTTCAGTCCCAAGGTGCTGGTTCCGGAGGCCGGCATGCGCAAGCTGATGGACCTCTACCAAGGCCGCTTCCGCGTGATCTCTCCGCTCTCGTTTGATCTGCACATACCGCAGTCTGAATGGCCGAGCCTCTTTCCAGAACTGACTACGGCCTTGCAAACACTGGTCTTCTGTGATACGAAGTGAGGCGTTTTGGTTTCCTCCCCCACCCTCTCCCCGGAATCCCCGGTAGGTAAGGTACAGTAGCGTGATGGGTTTTCAGAGATCGACTTTGAGATCAATTTCATGTTCATGGCTCGCCGGGTTAGGCCGAGTTATGCTGTTGGCTTTACTATTACTCGACTTCGGGTTGACTGGGTGCCGCCCGCCCTCACAAGAGTCTCCTGTGTTGGCTATCGTGAACGGGAGGCCGATCCAACTCAACGAATTCGAATACCGCTGGACCGAGCTCTCCGAGACTACGAGAGCGCGCTACGAAAGCGAAGGAGGCAAACGGAAATTTCTCGATGACCTGATCGCTCGGGAACTGCTGATGCAGGAAGCGCGCAAGCTCGGGCTCCAAAAAAGTCCTCGCATTCGGCAGCAGACTCAGCGTTACCAGGAACGATTGCTTCTGGACGAGGTCATGATCGAGTCGGTGAAAGCCAAGGTGGAAATCAGCCAGGAGGAGCTGGAATCGTATTACATCTCCCGCGGAGCCGTCCTCCCGGCTCCAGATGAAATCGAGGTGTCCCAGATCGTCAGCAACAATATTTACGCCTCTAAGGACATCAGGCGAATGCTCAGAGAGGGAGTGGCCTTTTCTGCCCTGGCCAAGCGCTACTCGACCGACCCGTATACACGGGAGAAAGGCGGCGAATTGGGTTTGTATAAGAAAGGCACTGCCCCGCCGGAGGTGGAGGAAGTTATTTATAGGTCGCGGGCGGGCATGACCAGTGATCCGATCAAGACAGACTCAGGGTATTACATTATTCGAGTCACAAGCCGCAAGCCTGGCAATACAAAGGCCATTCTCCTTACCCGGGAACGACTGAAACAAGAGTTGTACGCCGAGAAACGCCAAAAACAAATTGAGGCCTTTCTCACCAATTTGAAAAAGACCGCATCCATTCGTGTCGCTGATGCGTCGAAGTACCTCACCCAACCAACGAGTTCTCAGGAAGACGCCACCAACCCATGACCGCCCATCGCTAGGAAGCCAGCGGTGGTATGATGTTGTGTGCCCCTTCTTTCGTTACCTTCGAGTCCTCGACCTCTTCTCACGGCTCCGTATGGCGCATGCCAGTCACTCTCCATTCTCGGGGTGTCATTCCAAGTTGGGTCCGCCCGCCTCGGTCATTCCCCTGAGAACCTGTACCTGTTGGGTGTCCCTGGCTGTGGTGTTTCTCGTCTGGGCCCTCTACACTCTGCCCGTCGAAGCCGCCCGGGTCGCGGACCGGATTGTTGCGATCGTTAACGGTGATGTGATCACTCTGTCGGAGATTAAACAGGAAACTCGCGCTGGGGAAGAAAAACTGCGTCGGCAATATGAAGGGCCTGATCTGAATCGCCGGTTACGGCAGCTGGAATTCAGAGCTTTGACTGGACTGATTGAGCGGACCTTACAGATCCAGCTGGCCAAAGAGAGGGGACACGAGCCGACGGAAGACGAAGTCCAAGCTGCGATGCAGGAATTTCAACTGCGAGGGGAGAAGTTTGATGCCTCGGACCCCCAGGTCAAGAGAGACGTCCGACAACAGTTGACGCTGCTTCGTGTGCTCCAGCGAGAGGTACAATCAGCGGTCATGATCTCAGAACCCGAACTCAAACATTATTACGACGCACATCTGAGCCGATTTACGTTTCCAGAGGAGTATCGCATAAGCCAGATATTGATCCGTCCGCGTCGCGGGGAAGGGCTAGAGGGAGCGCAGCGAAGGGCTGGGAAAGTCTACGCCATGGCCAAAGAGGGTGCAGACTTTGCCGACCTTGCGCGAACGCGGTCGGATGGGCGTGAGGCGAGGTTAGAGGGCAGTCTGGGCCTCGTGCGGCAAGGCGAGCTCGAGCCTCCGCTCGAGCGGGCCATCGCCGAGTTGAAGCCCGGAGACGTCAGCAAGCCGATAAAAACAGATGATGGGTTTCATATACTCCGTCTCGATGAACGAAAGCCACCCAAGTATAAGCCCTACGAACAGGTCAAGAGAGAAGTCCAGATCCTCCTGTCGCAGCAAAAGAGTGAAGCGCAATACCATAGGTGGATTCATGAGCTAGAAAATAAGGCCCATATCGAGGTGAAGTTTTAACCCTCAGAGCGTGAGTCACGGGAACGCCGGGACCGTCGATGAAGAGGCGACAGACATGGCTTCCGCTTTCATTCTCACCTGTGCCCTCGCTCCATCTCCCGAATAGCACGCCATAACGCCTCCCGCCCTTCGTGGGTGACCGAAGAGTAGGGAATCACCCCCTGGGCCTGGGGCAGACCAAGGCTTTCCCGAACTGTCCGCAAGCTCCTATTCCATTCCCCTCGTGAGAGCTTGTCAACTTTGGTTGCGACCACCACGATTCGGCGCCCTGTGGAATTGAGCCATTCAAAGGTGTGAAGATCATTTCCCATGACTCCTCGGGCATCGAGTAACCACAGGACCCCGCGAAGCTCCGAGCGTTTCGTCAAGTAGCTCTCAATCAACGGTTCCCATTGGGCTCGGACCGATTTAGGCACTTTGGCATATCCGTAGCCGGGCAGGTCAACGACGTAAAACCCGCCGGGGAAAGGGCCAGTAGTCTTCACCCTGAAGAAATTGATCGCCTGGGTTTTTCCCGGAGTGCGACTGACCTTCGCGACCTGTTTTCGATGCAGAAAGGAATTGATGAGAGAGGATTTTCCAACATTGGACCGTCCCACAAAGGCGACCTCTGGAAGCCGATCACGCGGAAATTGTTCTGAATCATAGCAACTTCTGATAAACTCAACAGAGAGAATTTTCATGGCAACACCCAGCGGCCACTTACTTGTACTGAGCACTCCATGGTGAAGTCAAACTCGGGCCGGACACTCTTCACCAACCTCAGCCTGGCTCTATTTTTCTTGAGCCTCCCCTTTAGCCTCTTCACCCTCTATTGGCTGGCAACCATGCCAAACGTGACCACCCTCGCCAAAACCAACCCTTCCTCGACCGCTCTGATGGACCTCCGCAAGTCCCAAGCCAAAGAACGCGGACACCGGGTGAGGGTTCGGCAGCGCTGGATTCCCCTTTCACGCATCTCCCCTCACCTTCAGCGAGCGGTGATTGTTGGGGAAGATGCGACGTTTTATTCACACGAAGGGTTTGACTGGGATGGGATTAAACACGCCGTTATCGGCAATTGGAAAAAAGGGAAACTTCAGCGTGGTGGGAGCACCATTACTCAACAACTGGCGAAAAACCTGTATTTGTCCCCCAAAAAAAACATGCTCCGTAAGATTCGAGAAGCCATGATCGCCCGCGAGCTTGAGCATAGGCTCTCGAAAAAGCGAATCTTAGAAATTTATCTCAACGTGGTCGAATGGGGGCATCACGTCTATGGCGCTGAGGCAGCCGCCCGTCATCACTTCAAGAAGTCCGCCTCGGCTCTGACTCGCGAGGAAGCGGCACTGTTGGCCGCGCTCCTCCCCTCTCCCCGACGGTATGATCCCATCCGTATGACTCAAAGCCTTGGCAAGCGACAACAGAGGATTCTCAGGTACATCCGCTAAACAGGGAAACGTCGCCCAGGCCCACCCGTCACAGCCTTAGCATGCAACCCGGCGGTCAGCCAGCCTTCAAAATCCCCGGCGCATCCCTCGCACAATCCCTTCAACGAAAACCCGACAGACAGGCTGATTGCAACATTTCACCGTCTCGGCTACATTTGCGCCCTATGAGCTACCTTCATCAAGAACTAGCCGCGCGTGTGATGGCATGGAGAACAGGGAACTATTCCTGTCCGGAATACCCCGTCATTGAGGAAATCCTAGAGTGCGCACAAGACACGGAGACAGGCTTTTCCAGATATTTGCGAAGGCCCCAGGTCCAAGCCTTAGAAACCTACTGGTACCTCCGGTTGAAGCAAGACACCCCCCATGTGTTCGACCTATACAAAAGGGTATTTTCACCGACCGAGAACTTGGCAGGATTGTTGGAGGCACTTGGTATTCCTGACGCAGCGTTCAAGGCAGTGAATTTCCAGCCTGAGGCCCTGTGGAAACGGATTGAAACGGACGATGCGTTTGTACAGGATTTCAAACTTGAGGCGCTGCGAGAAACCCTGACCCTTGACTATCCCAGCTATATCTTGGCGTTGGCGATGGGCGCAGGAAAAACGATCCTGATCGGGGCCATCATAGCCACTGAATTCGCTATGGCTTCCGAATATCAAGAAGGGCAATTCGTCCAAAATGCGTTAGTGTTCGCTCCGGGGAAAACTATTATTGAATCGCTTCGAGAATTGGCCGAAGTGCCCTATGAAAAGATCCTTCCGCCACGGCTATACAAATCCTTCGCCGCCTCCGTCAAGCTGACCTTTACCCGTGACGGAGAAAAGGATGTGCCCGTGATTCGCGGGTCCTCATTTAATATCGTCGTTACCAATACGGAGAAAATACGAATTCAAAAAGAAAACATTCGAAAGGCGGACGTTGGGAAATTATTCGCTCCAGGCCGTGAGGAGGAAGTTCGGACGGAGGTCGCGAACCTTCGGCTTCAAGCGATTGCGAGTCTGCCGCACCTGGGGGTGTTTTCGGATGAAGCCCACCACACCTACGGGCAATCGCTCAGCACGGAACTCAAAAAGGTCAGAAAAACCGTGGACTACCTGGCGGCAAACACCAACGTGATCTGCGTGGTTAACACGACCGGCACTCCCTACTTCCAGCGCCAGCCGCTCAAAGATGTGGTCATTTGGTATGGCCTGTCTCAAGGCATCAAAGACAATATCCTTAAAGACCTCGCCGGGAATATACAAGCCTATGATTTCTCGGGTGACGCAAAGAGCTATGTCGACCACGTTATAGCGGATTTCTTTAGAGACTATGGACAAATTCAGCTCCAGAACGGGGCACCGGCCAAACTGGCCATGTATTTTCCTCAGACCGACGATTTAAAGGAGCTCAAGCCCGTGATCGACCGGGCGCTGGTAAAAGCAGGGTTAAGTCCTTCATTGTGTCTAGTCAACACGTCGGACGACACGATTACAAAACAGGCGGACATTGACGCGTTTAATCGGTTAAACGATCCGGCGGCTCCGTACCGCGTTATCCTGTTGGTCAACAAGGGAACTGAGGGGTGGAATTGTCCGAGCCTCTTTGCCTGTGCGCTCGCACGAAAGCTGAGAACCTCAAACAACTTCGTACTCCAAGCGGCCACCCGGTGCCTTCGCCAGACCCCCGGCAATACGGCAAAGGCGCCGGTGTATCTTTCCACGGATAACTTTACTGTACTTGATAGGCAACTACAGGAAACCTACGGGGAAAAGATTGAAGACCTGAATCGTGTAGGACAGGAAACCCGGCGAGACCTAATTATCCTGCGTAAGCTCAACCTTCCACCGCTGGTGGTCACCCAGGTTGTGAGGACGGTGACCAAGAAAGAAGCCAACCTGAACCCCTTGAAGCTTGAGCGACCGGAAGATTCTTCGTCTGATGCGCTCAAAAAGCAGATTTACACCATCGCGGAACAGGAAGCGACCTTCAGGGTCCTCCAACAAATTGGCCAGACCGTGACCATTCAGGCAGATGCCGCAGGCTGGGACATCTACACGGCGGCGGTGAATCTTGCATCCCGCTATCGCCTGGATCTGTGGAGGGTTTATGACGAACTGAGGCGTTTATACGACCAAGCCGAAATCCCTCACACTCACTTAGGCGACCTGTGTCGCCAGATCGAAGAGCAAACGCGAGCCTACGAGGTCAGGGAAGAGACGGTGGACAGGGCCTTGGCCTTGGTGAAACCGGAGGGGTTCCTTAAGGAAACCGACATGAATGGTGCAGAAGTGTACACCGCTGAAATCGTGTATCCCAAGGACCGCGAAAATTTGCTTGCTCGTTTTCGCTTCTGGAAGGACAAGGCGGGGGGCTTTGGCTTTCATTACGACCCATATAATTTCGACTCAAACCCCGAGATGTCCTTCTTTGAACAAATGCTGGCACATCTCAACGTCGGTCCTACCGAAGTTGAGGACATCTTATTCACGGGGGCTTTAACCGATCCAAACAAGACCGATTTCTTCGTCGAATATAAGGACGACAAGGGAAAGTGGCGACGATACACACCGGATTTTGTGATCAGGAAAAGGCCACAGCCGGGTCACAACCCAGGCAGCGGCAAAGTTTTGATCGTGGAGATCAAGCGCGAACGCGATCGGACCCACCCGGTGGACGGGGAGCGCGGCAAAAAGGCCTTGGCCCTTCGCAAGTGGGAAGCCTTGAATCCGAACCGCCTTCAGTATGAAATGATTTTCACTGCCACCGACACGGTGACTATCGATCAACTAAAAACTTCACGAAAATTCGCTGAGGTACCAGACCCATGATCGCCCAGAGTCGGATGCTAGCTGTGATCACTTGAGTATATGCTTGAGATGACCGTGTGCGTTTCAATTTCTATGGTCACATTTTGCGACCTTAAACAGGAACAGAACTGAATGGCGGCTGGACTCTCGATAGAGCAGGTCGAACAACAGATTCTTCTATTACGTGGGCACAGGGTGATGCTGGATAGCGACCTAGCCACCCTCTACGGAGTCCAAGTCAAAGTGTTAAACCAGGCCGTCAAACGAAATAAACGCCGCTTTCCAGCCGACTTTATGTTTCAGCTCAACCAACAGGAGGCAGTGGCTTTAAGGTCACAATCTGTGACCTTAAAAGGAAAGCGGGGCCAGCACCGCAAGTATCGCCCCTACGTGTTCACGGAACAGGGCGTGGCCATGCT
>JBFJQA010000063.1:0-15268 GCA_041616875.1 Nitrospiraceae bacterium
ATTGTTCGGGCCTCCCTTAGTTTCACACTTTGTGCCATGTTGGATGCCACGGAGTCAAGTTTCTCCTGGGATCGTTGTATAGGAAAGAGATGTCCTGGAATTGAACCGGCACTATTGAGTGCATAGCGGATGCCTACTCGGGTGGGAGTAGCGGGGTGTCATCAGTCAATCACCCTGCCTGACGGTCTCCTCTGGCATCTCACCCGTCGGGAAACCCACCCCCTTTGCTCTCCCTCGTCGAGAGATTGAAAAACCTATCTAGAAATCTGTAATCTGACAGACACAATGGGTCGGTTCACATGGATTTTACGAGCTTTAGTTGTTGCGCAAGTTGTGCAACTGGTCATGATGGTGCCCCTTGCAGCCCCGAAATCAGCTCGGGACTTCGACGAACACCTTTCGATCCCGGTGCGGTGGTGTGCGGTACGGGGAAGCCCCGCGGTGGAAAAGTCTCCCAAGGCCACCGGGTTGACAACAGATACCATTCTCCGCGGACGACATGGACGAGCGACGGCCTACGTGTGGATGCCTGAGGCACGCATCAGCTTTCGGTCTGCCTTGAGCAGTGACCTACCGGGACACGTGGGGTTCCCTCTCATCGAGGATCCTCGCCCTCCCCGCGATGATGGTTCGGGTGGCCCGGGGATGGACGGGGACATCCTGGATCCCCACCTCGACCGCGCAAAACTCGGTGAGCTCAATGCCGTCCTCGCAGGATGCGAGCAGGCTTGGGAACACCTGGAAGACCAATTTGGGATGAACCTTCAAGGAATTGTTCTGGTCAACATTCGACGCTTCGTCAAACCGGACGGGACTCCCTCTCAGCTACTGGGAGTTGGCGCGAGCATGCACACGGTTCCGTATGGGACTGATAAGTGTGAGGTTCCTTCAAATCTCGCGGCGTACGATCATCTTGGGAGCAACAATGGCTGGGTCGTCATCGCTGACAATCTCTTCACCGTGGGATCTGATCCGAACGACAGTGTGCTTGCCCACGAGCTTGGTCATGTCTTGTTCCTGGGACACGGTAATGGAAAGGATGATCCCTTAGGATCGCCCCCGCGCACGAATCAACGATTCGACTCGTTTTGTGACAACCATGAGGACATTGCTGCATCGCCGGCGACGCTCATGTGGCCAAAGGGTCCCACGCCTAACAGGCTGACGAAGCTTCAGAGGGCCAGCGCGCGAGCCGCGGCCAGGGTGACGGAAGGAGGGATGCACCTCCAGGTTGGGGACCAGAGGGACGGGTATGTCCTGAGCGACGATGAGGTGGACAAAATCGGAGAGGTCGGTGATCCTTCCGTCGACCTTCGTTCCTTGGGAATTATCTACGACACCGTGGAGGGAACCACGACCCTGAATTATAGACTTCTCGGAAAACTTCCCCAAAAACCCGGGACTCATCGATTCCTCGTGTTCTCCGATGAGGACCTCAACACGAGTACGGGAGGTCAGCCAGCAACCCTTGGATTCCCAACCCTGTTTGAAGGAGCCGAGTATGTGTCACGAGTCGAGGTGGAGACCCAAGACGCAGGGAGACCACCGCGGGTGAGAGCAACCGTGTGGGAGTTTGGCCCGAGGGGATTCGTCGCGCTTCCGCAATCCAAACGGGTCACGGCGAATGTCAACACCCTGGTCGTCGGCGATCAAGGACAATGGGTTCACGATGTCGTGTCGGTTCAGTTTCCTCATGATCTGGTTGACAAACCCAATCCGGAGAAAGTCCGATTCCAAGCCATTGTCGAACGGATCGGCGGCGAGGTGGATCGTCTACCAGAAGAACCGGACCGGGGGCGCATTGTGCGCTTGACCCCACCCACTTACCGCGCTTGCCGCCCGAATCCTTACAAGGTGGTAAATGGCGGTGAATTCAAGATTGAGGCCACGGGATTTGACCCCGGGAAACAGGCCGAGGTCCTTCTTGATGAAGAGAAAATTGGGAAAGGGATCGTGGACAGCCGGGGAAACCTCTCGCTCCAACTCAGTGCACCATCGGATAGCAAGGACGGGTTGCACCTCTTGGTGGTCACCGAAAGGGGTAAGGCGACCACGGCTCACTGCGTCTTGACAGTCACAAGAGAACCAACCAGAAAGAAGGCCTCGGGCAAGAAGGCAGGATGAAACCGTGTGAAGCGGTGAACCATCTCCGTTTTTCCGGGAAGGGATCAGGAGAACAATCGCCCCAGCGGGTTGTCGTCGTGGCTTCTGCTACGAGATCTCGCATTCTCGGGCCGTGCAGATTCGGCCCCAAAAGGGTTGGGCGTATAAAGCCTTGCATTCGTGATCCCCTTGGAACACACGGAGAGAGACTCACCCCTATAAGGAAGCCTAGGTGTCAAAGGATTTGAAAAGAGAGGAGGGTGGTTTGTCCCTGTTGGGCGGACCGACGCAGCACGGCCTGAGCCGTGGTCGTCACGTCCTGCATCGTAACCGTCAGCCTCGCTGAAAAGTGGTCGGTTTGGACCCGGTACACATTGGCGAGACGCAACGCTTTGGCGATCGATTCGAAACTGCGCACACGATCCGCGTCCTGGGGAGTAGTAAAGGGTCTCGCCTGAACAATCTCCAGCGCGAGACCTGAGGTGATTCGTTCATCCAGCGCCTGAATGACTAAGGGATCAGCCGTATTGATATTGACCCACCCGCCACCATTAGCAGGATAGACCGTCACATAGGGTGCAAGGCGGTTGACGATCTCCTCAGTGACTCCTTTGATCAGTCGCAGTTCGGCAAGTGTGTTCAACGGACCATTGGCTGCTCGGTAGGGGGGATTCTGGCTTTGGTAGTAGGAGGTTTCGGCCCCGGTGGGCTCCGCTATGTCGTCAGCATCGACCCAGTCCGCGATCGCATCCGCCAAAGAGGGGTCCACGCTCACCAACTTGAAGAGGCGCTTGAAGCGATCCATTCTGACTGCCCGCACGTTTGGGTCTGCCGTGTCCGCCAAGTCATTCAGATTGAGCTTACCACGTTCATCAGCCAGACGGGCTGACAAGAGACTCTCGCCCAATTGAAAATTCGTGATCGGAATCGCCCACACATCCTCCAACGTGTCCGCCTCTTGTTTCTTCAGCCGCTTGAGGAACACATCATGTTGAAGAATGGCTCGCGCCGCTTTGAGGCCGGCTTGGCTGAGAGCCCTCGCCTTCACGCTCTCCCGAAACGCCTCGGCCTCCTTCAGTTCCAGTCTGGCCTCCGCATCAAATTGGAGGACGAGCGCCACCAGCAGGGCGAGGATCAGGAGCGCAAGAATTAACGCGATCCCCCGTTCATCCCCTCTGTGATTAATTCTCTCTCTCATAGGTGGAGACGCGAAGCGTTGCTTCCATCAGGTGAGGCGTATCGAACCGAGGTTTGAGCTGGAGCCGCTTGACCCGTACCATGTTGGGTCCCTGCTCCAAGCGTGACAGAAATCCCAGGACCTGCTGCATGTGGACTCCCTCCAGTCGGACTTCCGCCGCCGTTTCCCGGTAGCCAAGAGCGGGCGGGAGTTGATGCGGTTCCATCGACGTAACCCGGTCGCGGACCTGTGTCTGGCCCGCAACTTCCTCCAAGTAGGGGAGGAGGGCGAATTTGACGGTTCCGGTCACAGCCTTGGCTTCAACCTGGGTAAGTTGCCCCCTCACCGCCACGTACTCAGTACCGAGGATGTCCACATCACGAAGGATGCGTTGATTCCGGACGATGGCTCTGTCCAGATTCTCAAGCTCTTGAGTCAGCGGATCGATCATCACCACCCACACGAGACATACAGCCACGGTGGCCAGGCCAGCAAGAACGAATGTCCGCTCTCTCCAGGACATGCTGGCCCATCGCTCCTCCAAGGCCTGTCTCATCGGTTCTCGACCTCCATCGTCACTCGGAACAGCACTTGATTGGGAACGGTTCCGACACGTGTCTCGCTCACCGAAACCTCCGAAAATCGCGTTGACGCACCAATGGCGCCTTTGATCTTCTCAACCGACTCGAAGGAGTTGGTTTCCGCATCAAGTTGAATGGCTCCGCGGTCAATCGTCAAGCCAGCGATTTTCAGGGGAACTTCTTTGGGTATTCGACGAACCAACTCCGCCAAGGATGAAAGGAGATGTGGGCCCGGTCGCCCAAGGAGGTCCAGTCTCTGCCTGGCTGCCGTTAACAGACCCTGAGCCTGATCCAACTCCAACCCCTCCGGCGCTCCTGCATCAAACCTGGCCTGAAACGTCGTCTGTACGGCAGCCTTGAGGTTTTCCACTTGTGCCTTCTTCAGGCCCACACGCACGGACAGATCCGTGATCGCCAAAATCCCGAGCAGTACTGCTCCTCCAACGGCCAGCCACCATTGGCGAGAGCGCTCCTTGTTCTCCTCGACGGCCGCGACGGGAAGTCGCTTCAGATTGATGGTGGAGGTTGGAACGGAGACTCCGGCCTGGAATCGATGAAAAACTCCTCTTGGCTGTACCGCCAATCCGTAAGCCACTGAGAACGCTCGCGGCGCCTCAATCCCGAAGCCTGCCCTGGAACCGAGAGGCTTGGCGTCTATTTCTCGTCCGAGGTACACAGGAAGCCCGCGCAGTTTTGCGCCACCGCCACAAAACCAGGCCCGCTTGATTCTGGTCTTGGTGTCAGCTTCGTAGGCGTGTAAGGTACGCTGAACATCGGAGACCAGGGGCTCCAGCCACGCGCCCAATTCCGGAGCAGACAGCTCGCGTTTTCGCCGTTCGGCCTCTTGGAAGGAGCAGGATTCCCGCCGGGCGATGGCTTCTGTCAGGACATTCCCTCCCCAGAGAATCGTTCTGAGGACCCACGGCCGCCCACGATGCGTCAAACAGACCGTGGTCTTTGTCGCGCCAATATCAATGATGGCAAGGTTGGCCGGAACCAGGGCCCCGTCACGCTGCAGTTGCTGGACGGTGGAAAATAAGGCCAATGCATCCAGGTGAATAGCCTCGGGGTTTAATCCTGAATCAGAAAGAAACTGGATTTGATCACTCAGCCTCGCCTTTGGGGCGGCGGCCACCAGGACCTGCGCCATTTGAGCCGGCATTCTCTTCTCCCTGTCGCCCGCTTGAGAGAGCACCAGAGAATTGACCGTTACATCGTCCAGAGGGACTGGAATCAAGGCTTCCATTTCATAGGGCACGACCTGCGAAAGTTTCTTAGGATCCTGAAAGGGGAATGCCATCGTACGAAGAAAGACATTCTGGCAGGGGAAGGCCGTCGTGATCGGCGTCCCTTCCAGTTGATGGCGGCGGAGAAATCTTCGTAGGATTCCAGCCACCTGTGCGGGATCAAGTATTTCCCCGTTTGTCCGAGGAAGCATGCGATGAAA
Source organism: Nitrospiraceae bacterium (assembly GCA_041616875.1). GTDB lineage: Bacteria > Nitrospirota > Nitrospiria > Nitrospirales > Nitrospiraceae > JBFJQA01. The sequence continues at coordinate 5,309 of JBFJQA010000063.1, forward strand.
GTAGGTGACTGACTCTTGGCCCGTGAGGCTGCGCCGGACTCGGACGGCCTTGATAGCTGTGTGGCCGATATCCAATCCCACCCGATCGGTTTCCCAGACCCGGAATCGGCCCATCGATGGAGCGGAGACTGTCATGGCTGAGCTGCCTTGTGTCACGAAAAGCCACCGTGATCTTCTGCGCGGCTGGACATCATCACCCCTACAATGTCACCTGTGGTCTCGCTATAGGCCCGTTCAGATTAAACGTGACGGTTCTGCCACCTAGGGCAGGCGTGAGCCCTTGCGCGGAGGTCTTTTGGAGCAACCCAGCTGATGGCGTCACCGCAACTGAGAGTGTCAACTGGCTCTCCCTCAGCGGTGTGTGAAGTGTCACAGAGCCGTTTCCGGTCAGCCTCCCATCTGGCCCTTCTCCCTCGAGCATTGGAACCCGACAGCGCGCATCCTCGCACTTCACCTGACCACTGACCTCTGCCAAGCGAATCCCCGGCACCGTGAACGCCCCGAATTGGATCGGATCCAGTACCAAGTCAGACCCTTTGAGGGTCCATTCCGCCTGCCCCTCCAGGAGTCCCTTCTCAAGGGTCAGCCTCTCGAACTTGGCCCACTGGTGATGGAAGTCGCCCTCGAGGCGGCCCTGGCCTATCCGAGGCACTCCGAAAACAGCCAGGTTGCGTAGATCCACTCTCCCTTTCAAGTCGGCTGGACCACTGAAAGGCCAGCCCAGGAATTGTAGCCTCGCGGTGAGGCGCCCATCCTTGGCATCACCCGCTCCAGCCACGGTAGCCATCCCATCAATGACTGACCGCCCTTGAAGAAGGTCCCCGAGGCGCAGGGAAACTTGGAGCCGATCTAACAGAACTCGGGGAACATCCTTTCCCTGCACATCAACGGAACTCCATTCTATGCCGACAGGACCGGCAAAACTCCAGCTATCCGCATGCAACCGAAGCCCACTTCGCTGGGAGAGTTCCGCCAGGACCCTCCCTTGGAGTTGATCATAGGGAAATGTGAGAAGAAAAAACAGGCCTGTCAAGCCCAGAAGAGAGAGCGCCCAAACCATAGCCGGCTTCAGTTTCATGATTGCTATGACCGTTGTCATGGGGTGGATGAGGGAATGAGCACCCATTCCGTAAAGTTTCGGGCTTCTTGCCCTGAGTTTCCGAGGCTCACCTCTACCATGACCGCCTGTGGAGGCGATTTCGTGACCTGACTATCCCATTCATCGACCCACTGACGGGATTTGCCGTCGTAGTAGCGGACATTGAAGCCCCGCACACCCTCGGCAACCTCGTCCTGGTAGAATGAGGCTGCCGACACTCCGTACAGGTGGTGAGTGCTAAAACGAACTAAGCGGTCGTCCTGCCTCGCATACACCAGTCGAACCGGAACACCATCGGCCCCAAGCGCCCCACTGAGAGTTGGATCGGTCGTCACAAAGGCGACCAGATCGGAGGGTGCGTTGTTCATCACGCCATTTTTTCCCAACCAAGGGAAGCCGGGGTAGGCACCCCCCATACTCAACTCGTGAGCCAAGCGACTCAGACTCACCCGGGCCGTTCTGTCAAATCCCCCTTCCTCTTCGCCCGCTTCAAGTACCCGAATGGTACTGGCAAAGGTGGCCGTGACCACGAGCGCCACGATCGACAAGATGGCAACGGCTAGCAGGACTTCAATAAGCGTGAATCCCCTATGAGGATGGGGAGACGGTTTGAAGGAATACATAGCTACTCATTTCTATTGCATCCTGCTTAAGCCCTCGAGGCCACGACACACGAATCCGTACCTCTCGGATCGAACTGAGTGGCGTGGGCAGAACGGTTCTGGTCCATCGGAAACCCGGGGCCCGATCCGTCGTGTCCACTGACGGGGGAAATCCAGGTGGCGGCTCGTTGAATGCGCCCTGCTGCTCGCCCAGAGGAGGAACTCCCATCAGCTCGGTTTCCAGGAGCTTTTCCTGAGCCAACAGGGTCGCCATCGTCTGCTGCCTCGCCTGATGCCGCAACTCGAGATCCCAGTTTCGTAAACCCAGCAACACCGGCAGAGCGATCGCCAAAATAGCCACCGCGATCATGACTTCCAGAAGGGTAAACCCACCCTCAGGAGTTTCATGGTGCCTGTCCTTTGCTCCCTCGGCAGACTTGCGCCCCTTAGGTATCCGGGGCAAGTTCAGGCAGACCTTGAATCTATGCCGCCCGAGGGGTCTCATGGGATGGCTTTTGATACCTCATTGGAAAATCCACTCTCGCCAGCGGAATTATATGCCGTGACCGAGAAGAAGTAGGTCTCGCCGCTCTGTAAATTGAGCGCGACCTGGGTCGCATTGCCCACGTCAACATTTCCGCCGTCCGGTGGTACATAATTGCCGGGGCTTGTCCCGAAATACACCTTGTACCCATTGACAGTCGACGGCGGTGGAACAGGGTTCCACGTCAGTGTGGCGGAGGCAGGCGATGCAACGACAGAAGGTCCTGCCCCTCCCTGGACACCGTCACTACCCCCGCCGTCGCCCCCGCCCCCGCAGCCACTCACCACACCTACACACACACTCAGCAAAAACATGGTTCTGTTCTTTCTCCAAAAACTCATAACCCCCTCCACCAGTTAGAAAAGTCGCGAACTGAACGAAATTCCTCTGCTCCAGGCCTTTACGCGCTGAACATTCCTTCGAAGGATCTGGACACAGAGGAGCGAACCGGCAGCAGAAAAGGATGAATGGCCTCAGGCACAACGCTCCGGTCCGGAATCCTGACCTCGCGATCGAAAATCTGCACCTCTCCCGTGAGAGGCTTTATATTCAGGGAGAGTACCTCCTCGTTTTCATCGGCGAGAAGGAGCATAAAACGATCCACGCGGCCCATTGGTGAAAAGGAGACCACAGCTTGGCCCGATGTGACACTGCCTTGTGCCGGCGTGGAGGCTCCCTTGATCCGAATCGAAGGAGGAAGAGACCATCGGCGGGTCAGGCGGGGATCCGAAGGAAGCTGTTCGCCCTGAGGAGCCGCAACCCGCACCCAATAGGCTTGTCGGTCTAAATCGACATACAGACGATAGGTTTGTTTGGTAGTCGTGGCGGATACATGAATCGACCGGATCAGGTTGGCGAGAGGTCGGCTGACTGTGGGAAGACTCTCCACGCGGCTGAACTTCGGCACGACCAACAAGAGGGTCATGCTGAGTACGACCAGAACCAAGACCACCTCCAACAAGGTAAAGCCGTCCGTCCTAAGAAGCGTGCCTGAAGAGGGGCGCGCGGTCTTTGCATCTAGCTCCAAACCCTCTCCTTCAGCATGCATCCTTGCTCCGCTCATTCTTCGTCAAGATTCCAATTGGTGAGATCGGCATTCTCGCCCTCTCCCCCGGCCTCGCCATCCAAGCCGAAAGAAATCACTTCATAGTCGCCACGAGAACTAGGACTGATATACCGAAAGGGATTCCCCCAGGCATCTACCGGAATTTTTGGAATGTACCCCCCGGCTTTCCATCTTTTCGGAATCACCCCAACGGTTGGCTTCTCGACCAATGCCTGAAGCCCCTGTTCTGTGGAAGGGTACATGCCGTTATCGAGTTTATACAGCTGGAGTGCGCCCTCAAGATTCCGAATCTGAACTTTGGATGTGGTCCGCTTGGCTTCACCGGTTCGGCCCATGATCCTCGGAATCACCAGCGCGGCCAGCATGGCCAGGATTGCCACCACCACCATGATTTCAATGAACGTAAATCCACGCTGGCCTCTTACGGAATGACATCTCTGAAAGGCGAGACTCGCAGGAAAGGGCAGCTGAGAGGTGTCACACGTGCGAGGAGAAGTCTCTTCCCCTAAGACTGGCTCATGACCAAGGGTGTCGCCCGATAATCCTATGGCACTGACTTCTTTTCTTACCATGCTCTGATTGCGTAACCTTCTTATCGACGCTCACACCCGCTCCACCACCTGGCCCACTCATCCCACCATTTGACTCATCTCGAAAATCGGAAGCAAGATTGCTACCACAATAAAGAACACAATCGCTCCCATCACCAGAATCATGCCTGGCTCCAGCAATGCTGTGAGCCGCGTGATCACCCGTTCCACGTCGCCTTCGTACATGTGTCCAATTCGGCCTAGCATCTCCTCCAGGTTCCCGCTCTTTTCCCCCACACCAATCAGGTGGGTCACGAGTGCGGGGAACACTCCACTCTGTCGCAACGGGCCTGCGATGGTTCCACCTTCGCGGATTTCCTTCCTGGTCATTTCTACCGCCTCCTCCAATACGCGGTTGCTCATGACTTGCTTGGATACCTCCAGGGCCTCCAGGACGGGAACCCCGCTCGCAAGCAGCGTCTCCAGGGTCTTGGAAAAACGGGCGATGGCAGCTTTGCTCAGAACGAGACCAATGACAGGGACTCTCAACAGAAAGCGATCGGCTCTCAGACGCCCGCGGTCTGTCCGCAGAGTATGCCGAAGCACCAACCCCAGCACCATCGCTCCAGCGAGAAACACCAGCCCATAGTTTCTAAAGATCTCACTAATATATATGAGAAGAAGAGTGGGCCAGGGGAGAGTCTGTTGGAGATCGTTAAACACAGCCGTGATCTTGGGAACCACGAACGCCAACAACACGACCAAGACCGCAACCCCAACGACGATCATGAGAGCGGGATAGAGGGTGGCATTCGTAATCTTTTGTTTCATGGACAAGTGTTGGTCAAGGAAATCTGCCAGTCTGAACAGAATTCTGTCCAGCGCCCCGCTGGCCTCGCCCGCTCGAACCATGTGAAGATAGACAGGATGGAAATCACGCGAGTATCCTTTCAAGGCCTCACTGAGGGCCTTCCCTTCCCGAATCTCTTCACGGAGACCGGCGAGCAGGCTCTTCGTTTGCGGGCGGTCAACCTGCTCGATGAGGATGCCGAGTGCTTCGACAAGCGGCAGCCCTGCAACGAGGAGAGTGCCAAGCTGTCGAGTGAGAACAGCCAGTTCCTGTTGGGAAAGATGCCGCGTCCGGAGCGAGCTGGGCCGTGCCGACCCCTTCTCAATTTCGGCACGCATCTGCTCGACGAGCGAAGTCGGGTAGACACCATCGCGGCGCAGCTTTAGGCGAGCTCCTTTGGGATTTTCCGCATCAATAATACCCGCGGCCGTTTTTCCATCACCCCGAAGACCGGTGTACTGAAAAACAGGCATCGCCTACGTTTCAACCTCGTGTTGCGTAATTCGCATGACCTCCTCGGTGGTCGTGAGCCCTTGCCAGACCTTGGCAGCGCCTTCTTCTTTCAATGTCCGCATCCGCTTCCCTATGGCTACCTGTTTAATCGCAGAGGAGTCAGCCTTGGCGACGACTGATCGCCGGATATCATCGTCAACGAGTAATAATTCGTAAATCCCAGCCCGGCCTCGATAGCCGGTCTGAGAGCAGGTCGCACATCCCACACCACGATAAAAGGTCGGCTGGTCCGTAGTGACTGGCAGGCCCAATTGGGCCAACTCCTCATTGGACGGTCGATAGGGGTGTCGGCATGATGGACATATGCGCCGCACCAACCGTTGCGCCAACACGGCGACGACTGAAGAGGCCACCAGGAAGGGTTCTATCCCCATATCGATCAATCGTGTCATGGCTCCGGCCGCATCGTTGGTATGGAGGGTAGAAAAGACCAAGTGTCCGGTCAGGGAAGCATGGATCGCAATTTCTGCTGTCTCCACGTCACGGATCTCTCCAATCATGATGACATCCGGATCTTGACGAAGGATCGACCGTAGGCCGTTCGCAAAGGTGAGATTAATCTTCGGATTGACCTGAACCTGTCCCACACCGGGCAGCTGATACTCTACCGGATCTTCTACGGTAATGATGTTCTTGTCTGGCGCGTTTATCTGACTGAGAGCCGCATACAACGTCGTGGTTTTCCCACTCCCAGTTGGACCCGTGACCAGGACGATGCCATGGCTGAGGTGAATGAGCTGTTGGACGGTGTGTACCGCGTCGGGACTCAGCCCGATCTCCGCAAGATTGAGGAGCCGGTTTTCCTTTTCCAATAGTCGCAGAACAACACGTTCCCCGTGCGCCGTCGGAAGAACCGAGACTCGGATATCCACATCCTTTCCAGCCGTCCGAATGCCCAACCGCCCATCCTGCGGCAATCGTTTTTCCGCAATATCCAGCCCTGCCATGATCTTCAGTCGGGAAACCAGACTGGCCTGCAGCCGCTTGGGAGGGGAGAGGACAGGATAGAGGACCCCGTCAATCCGATAGCGGATCACCATCCCTTTTGGAAAGGTTTCCATATGGATGTCGCTCGCTCGCTGCTTCACCGCTTGGGACATCACAGAGTTCACGAGGCGAATGATTGGCGCCTCGTCAGTCGAGTCCAAGAGGTCTTCCGGTTCATGAAACTCACTAGCCAGTTGATCCAAGGATTGCACGGCCGCTAGGTCTTCTATGACCTGCTCCGCGGTCGCAGGGGCACTCGTTTGATCATAGACCTGGTTCAGACAGCTCAAGAGAGTTGGGGTTGGAGTCAGAACCGGGGCGATCGCTTTACCAAGCAGGAGGCGTAGGTCGTCGAGAGCCCCGGTTTCTAGGGGATCAGCCGTGGCCACGAGGACCCTGCCTTGTTCCACTCGAAGCGGCAACATCTTATAGCGACGTGCAAATCCGATTGGAACCCTTCGGATCAGGTCAAGATCCACCGTCGCACTGTCGAGGTGAGGAAGCAGAGGAAGACTCAATTGGTGTGCAAGCGCCTGCAGGACTTCATCTTCCCGAACCACGCCGAGACGGACGAGGGTCTCTCCCAATCGCTCGCCCTTCTCCTGTTGGGCCTTGAGACCGGCCTCCAGGCTCTCTAGAGACAGCCCGGCTTTCTCCTCGAGGATCGTGCCCAACAGTGGTCGCCCGTAAGCCACAGCGCTCCCTGGGTAAGAATCAGTGCATAGGAGGCCAAGACGGGAATCTCAGGAGGAGGCGCCGAAAGAATCCTTATCCCGGCTTCAGCTCTACCGTCCGTTCGAGATAACTCTATCCCCCTCCGCGGCGGAGAATAGCTCAGCTGGTTACACGAAGTCCAGCTTACTTAGAGCAGACTTCGGGCCGAAAAAATTATATTTGAACAAAAATATTACATTGTCTCTCTAAGTTATTGAAAGAAATTAAGAAGTATTATTCTCTCGGTGAAAAAGTGGCAGGGGAGGTTCGCTCAACCTTCTGGGGCCCTTGTAGGATTCCAGGTAGGTGGTGTCCGCATTCTTTTCAGGTCAAGCCTCGATGGAGAGGGTAGGCTTCAATTTCATTTGATTTTTACCCAGAAACGTCGCTTTCAGCGAGAAAGATCGAGGTGGTGCTGACTCTATGGATTTTCCTACAGGCTTGGATGAATTTCCATTCACTTTTCCAGGTTCAACGATCTTCTTTTTGCTAGGACTGAAGAAAACGGAAGCTCTGACCTTATAGATTCGGAATGAACGCCTGGAATCACGGCCTAGCGTCTTGTGTACCCGGTGGTGGGTTTGCCTGGCTATTGAGAAGCAGTTTCTCATTGATCTCTTGCTGAATAATCGGCGTTTCCACTCCGCCGCTTTGCCCCCGTAGCGCTTCAATCTCCTTCCCCTTGTTCGTGTTGAGCCTCACCAAATCTGCTTCATCCTTAATAAGATGGGGGGTGAGGAAGACCAGCAGGTTAAACTTCACAGTCCTTTTGTTCTCGGATTTAAAGAGCCACCCCAGGAAGGGAATGTCGCCAAGGAGGGGTATTTTATTCACATTGACTATTAAGTCTTCTCGAACAAGACCTCCCACCACAATCGTCTGTCCATCCCGTGCAACCGCGACGGTTTCCGTTGAGCGCTTGGTCAGGGTCGGTCCCACAGCAAGCTCCGTCTCCCCCGTCCCGATAGTCTGGGCCTGATTCTCTTGAACGGCAGTAAGTTCCTGTTTCACCGCAAGGCGGACTCGATCGCCCTCCAGCACCTGTGGGGTCATCTCCAACTGCACACCAACATCTTTTCTTTCTATCGTGACAATTGTCCCCCCGGTGATTCCCTGGGCCTGTCCTGTCGGAAACGGCACATTTTCTCCCACCACGATTCTGGCTTTCTCGTTGTCCGAGGCCAATACTTGGGGAGTCGATAGTATATTCGTATCGGTAAGGGTCATCATGAGCTGGATAAAGGCGGTCGCATTCACCGTGTTCAGGATCGGCAACGCACCCCCCGTTGCCCCGCCTGCAAGGGCCAGAGCAAAAGCCGAAATCGCATCCACGTCGGGAGCGGTATTAAACCCCCCGATACCGCGAAGGGATCCCGATTCACCCACGGCAAGAATCGCTACGGGATCTGTGCCCACCTCTCGAAGGCGGCTCATGGACACTTCCATAATGACCGCTTCCAAGAACACTTGCCTCCGTGGCGTATCAAGCTGTTCTATCACTGAACTCAGACGTTCATAGGAGGTCCTCGTACCACTGATCAACAAGGCATTAGTCGCCGTGTCGGCAAAGACCTGTACCGGCCCGTCGAATTCGCCACCAGGACGCAGGGCCGCCTGCCCGCCGGGTCCCGGTGACGCAGCTTGAGACCGAGCGACGAGGTTGGTTAATACCGCCACGGTATCCTTGGCGTTGGCATGTTTGAGTTTATAGACATAGACGCTGCGTTCTGGTGGAACTTCGGCGACACGGACAATTTGGATCACCCGTCCCTTGGGGACAGCCGCGAGCCGCTGAACTTCCAAGGTGGCCAGAAACATGTTATAGGCCTCGTTCACGGTTACCTTTGTTGGGGAATACACCGTGACCTTGCCCTTGATTTTGTCATCCAGGACAAAATTTTTCCCGGTGAGTTCACTGATAAAACGGACGAACACAGGCAGGTCGACATCATTGAAATCTACCGCCACCCGAGCGCGCCCCTGAAGCGATTGTCTTCCCTCCACAGCGTCGAGCGAACCGCTCACCAAGACGAGAGCAGCCACAAATGGAACGGCCCTGACAAGTCGAGAGAGAACAGCAATGCAGGACATGGTTCGCCTACTACCGGATTTCATAGGTGACAGTCATCGCGCGATCACTTCGCAGCATATCGAGGCTCACAGATTGTTCGTTCTTGACCTGTTGAAAAAGGGTGAGCATCATGCCTGGATCTCGAACCTCTACGCCGTTGATACGTTGTACGACATCCCCCTTCTGAAGGCCTAACTTCTGAAACATGCTGTTGGGCTTGACCAGTTCGATTCGCCAGCCATTGAGATTGCCATCGGAGTAGTTCGGAACAGCTCGAGCCTGCGACAGCAGCTTCGGGAGATCCGCCGTACTCTGCTCGACCTCACGGCGATCAAGCACACGCCGCAGTTGAAACTTGACGGGTTGCGAAGCCGGTACAGACGCCTTGACTGCCTTCGCACTCGGCTTCCTGGGATCGACCACTAATTCAACGAACTCCCGCTGAGATCCCTTTCGAATCAGAACGCCATTTTTTCGAATCTCTTCGATATCTCCAAGGTCAGGAACCTCCTGGTGCATCCGATAGAGGCGCTGTTTTTGCGTAGCCACGTCCTGGAGAACCGCCAATGAGCCGACGCCATCTCCGACCACCGTTCCAAGCACGCGAATCTTTGAGGAAGCATTCAGAGAACTCTGGCCAGCCGGCATAACCGTTGCAACGACGGGGATCTCGGCCTTCGGAAAGAGTCCACTGCTTAAAATTTCTTCCGCCAAGTCGTTCGCGTTTGGCAGCGGAGCGATGGAGACTGTCCCCTCAAGTGCTGGAGGGGTTAACTGAATTGGCATGGTCAAGGCCTGAGAAACGAAGGCGTTAAGAAGGTGGGCGACGAGGAACCCCGCCACAGCAAGGTATCCGAAAAATATAATTCTATGGCGCATTGGAAAGACTGCGCGTGACCAGTTTGCTCTTGTATTCCCTCTTAGAGGCGCTCAACGCTAACACACGCCGTGTGCCTTGGCAAGGCTCGGGGGGAAGAGAGAGCA
>JBFJQA010000064.1:0-14878 GCA_041616875.1 Nitrospiraceae bacterium
AACATAGTCACTGGTAAGGGGATCGCTAAAGAAGTGCCACTCAGCAACAACCTGAGCCGCTGGTATTCTGATGAAGGTGCTTTCATCGTGATTGAAGTGCTCAAACATTGCTGTCTTACCCATAGACAACATCACAAAGGCATCATAGATACTCTGGCTACTGGAGGCTGAGAAGTATTCGATAGCATCCGCCGTAATATTTGAACCAGTGGTAGCGGCGAGCAGGTGGGTTACCGAAAAGTAGATTTCACCATTGGGTGACAACGGCCAGTTCTTGTCCCAGGTTACATCGAAGGCCTGAGGTGTTGAAGGCATGGCCAGAGTAGCTTGAGTAAACCAAGTGGCACCATCGTTCGACCATTCGAGGGTGACGTTAGCCCAAGACTCTGAGACAGAACCGAAGACTATCTCGACTCTTTCCACTTTCTTAGCGGAATTCCATTGACCTCCGATCCAACCCGTTCTGGATGAAGCTGATACAGTCCAGGGACTTCCAGCTGCCCAAGCACTTGTGGCTCCCGCGACATTGGAGTGGGCCAGGACGGTATCGGGAGTACCTATTGATGCACCCACCTCATCATAGAACTTGATTGAGTTGATTCTTACCTGAAAGTTGGTGATGGAGTCTAACGTGGCACCCCTAACTCGCCAGTAGTTTTTCGTCAGCGATGCGGGGGGAGCCCAGCCATCATTCTTGAGAAAGGTCGACAGTGAAGCGACCATTTGGGAGACAGTTCCGCTGCCCGTTGCATATGTCATTTTATATCTCCGCTATGGCACACCATTGGCTGCCCTCTCGAATTGTTCGCCGGGGGAATACCCGGTAGTTTACACCGGACACATTGATGACCTGTTCCGGTACAACGGAAGCTGCACCGGGGATAGCGATCACGCCTTGAAGTACGCCTCTGTGACCGTAAGTCTTGCCTTGAACGATAGCGTCGATCACGGGAAGCTCATCTTGAAGAGTGATCCTGAGGTTCTTAAGCCAATGAATGTTGTTGGACTGGTTGTTGGCTCCGCCGGCCGGAAAGCCTTGAGTTGAAAGAGGAGGTACACTAAGGTTCATGGCGGAACCCACGCTCCAAGGGAATACCCACATCTGAGGATTACCGAATGCTCGATGACCTGCGGAGACGTTCTTGGCGTTGTTGGACACGTTCACCCATTGGCCGTCCCAGTCCAATAGTTGACCACCACCTTCCCCGGGATTGAAGAAGCAAGAATTGCTCGTGTTGGCCTCATCCCATAGATAATATGTACCCCCACTCAGACGGGGTGATGTACCCGCCAGATAGATGGGGTTGCTATGTTGATCGGGGTTGGCGAAGGCGCCCACAAAACCCGCGTAGAATGAAGCGTAGTCACCAGCCGCTGAGCGAAGAACCGCGATGATCCGGGTGCTGTTGACATACAGCCAATAGTCGATGCTTTCTCCCGAACAGTCGATTACAAAGACAGGGCCGTTTTCATTACCGTTAAGCTGACCATCAAAACCCAGAGCAGCCACAAAACTTGTAGCTCCGTTGAGATACATACCGTGGTTTAGGTTATTCAAATCCACAAATAGCTTGAAGCCTAGGTACACGCGACGAGTAACGTCATAGCCGGGCCCCTGAAGCCAATACTCACACCCCCGACGAACACCGCCGGAGGGAGTGGCGCTGAAATGGATTGAGGAGTCAGCGGGGAGCGTGAGTATTTTGGTTTCGCTAGCACCCCAGGACAGACCTGTCCACTTACGGATCAAATCCCAGTTTCGATTATCTTCAGACCGATAAAGCTCCACTATCTGTGGACCTCGGTTACCGATTGAGGGACCCGTAAGAACGAGTTCCCTAATCAGCTGGTTTGCACCAAAGTCGAAGTTGAAAAAAGCGTCATCCGTTGGAAGTGCGTCCCATTCGCCTGTTGTCAGAAGGTTCTGTTCGGTGTTTGCACCAGTACTGCCGGACGATAAACTGATGGAGGTTGGTGTTACATTCGCTCCACCTGGTGTAGCCCTGACTCTAAACGGCCCATTTAACCGAATGTCATTGTCCAGTGAGTCCACAATCCTGAGACGATAGTATCGGCTGTTGATCGGGAACACCCCACTGTCGCTCTGGTTTTCCGAACCCGCCAACAATGTCCAGCCTTGAGCAACGGCGTAGGTAGCCATTGCATCAACAAACTCGTTAAGGGTTTTGACATTTCCGGACGTGAAGGGCATGTTAGTTCTCCAGGCTCAGGAGGTTTCGGAATTTACCGGGGTCCTCCTCAATCATTTCAATAACCACAGTCTTACCTTCTCTGGTTCTCAACGCTGCCAATGCTGCTTCCTTGCTGCTGACAACAAGGGCGGTGACCGGTACATTGACGTTGGGTTTCAGGTCCGGCATCTGGGTGGGTGCACTCCTTCTTGCGGTATCGACGTTGGTATCCGGTCGTCTCGTCATCAGAGGCTGGCTAACTTGACTGAGGATACCACCGTCTGCAAATCTCGGAAGTCGAATGCCCGAGTTTATGGCTTCAAGCAAATCTCTGTGCTGAGCCGTGGCTCTTGCATTAACCACGAATTCTTTGTCCGACAGCATCATGGGTATTTTATCACCACGAGGTCCACCAGGTCCCCTGATCAAACCCCCGTCCTTAGCACCTGGAGGCTGAGAGGCCATGATCGCTGCAACCTGTGCGCCACCAGCAACGGCAGCAGCTGCGGCAAGTATCTGTGGAATAGGCGGCGGGAACGGTGCAGCGAGTGCGTTGCTGATCGCGCGGAATGTGTTGAGGGTGGCTTCAGCCACAGCCAAAGCTTTTTGTGCGAAGAACAGCTTTTTGTAGAGGCCGCTTTGTTTGCCGTGATGTTCCTCGGCGAAGGAAAGCAACATTCCAATGCTGCTGCTCGCCGATTGAATGGCCATATCCCATCGAGCTACCTCGAGTGCCATCCAGTCTCGAACGAAGAGCTGATGAGCAGCTTTTATTCTGGACTGATATTCCATTTCATTGATGAGGTCGGCATCCCGAGCAGCTTTGAGAATGTTAGTTCTCTCATTGGCGAAGTTGCGGATTTCATCCAGCTGAGCCTCATACGCAAATCGACCGCCCAGGGCCAAGTCTACACCACGCAAATCCTGATTAAGCTGAGTATTGAATAATGCCTCAGCAGCTTGGCTAGCTGTAATGGCGTTTTTCTTCAATAGCTCAGTCAAGGCGTTCTGAGTGTCAATGTAATCTTGAACCCTGCTGTTGAAGTGATCATAAATCTCGGAGGCTTTCTGGGCTACGGCCGTACGTTCGACCAAGGCCGCTATGTGTGATCTTTCGGAAGCGGTTAATTCTCGGTTGAGTTGCTTCTCGATCTCTTTCTGCTTTCGATATATCTCACCCTCGCGACCAAGTAGTTGATAACCCTTGATCACGTCTTCCATAGCTTTTACGATATCCGCAAAGCTTTCGGTAGAGCCACCACCACCGCCACCAGCGCCTTTGCTGCCACCTTTTGGTTTGAGCTTATCGTCAATGAATGATCGGATTTCGCCAGGAGTATCGCCGGCTTTGCCCGTGAACACCTCTTTCACAGTCTCGGATAGTTTACCAAGCACGGTAGTACTGTCTTTTACCTGGTTCGAAAGAGTTGAAACAACTCGGCCGCCTATGGTGCGAATGTTTCCGGCAGCCGCATTGAACGCTCCAGGGAGACTGCTGATTGAACCGAGGATTGAACCCATGAGGGCAAGCAATTGACGAGCAGCAGCAAGTGGTCCATCAAAGGCTGAGGCTAGTCGGGATATCCTCCCCCAGATTTGAGCAGCGGTTACGCTGATGCCCAACAATGTAGCTCTTATGCTATCAAACTCATTTCCAGCTTTAAGGGCTTCGCCGGATATTCTTGTCAGATGAGTAACCAGAGTTAGAGCGGGACCGCGGAGATTTTCGAAGCCGCCGTGCATCTCGATAATTCGCTCGGCTAGTTCTCGAGCATGTCTCGCTTGTTCCTGAAGAGTGTCAGCTTCCTTGATCTTGTTCAGACTTACAAAGACCTCGTTCAACTCCTCTTTAGAAACTTTGAGCTGTTTTGCAAAATCCACGAGTGGTACAATCTGATTACTGAAATCTCCAATCGCCTGAATTTCGGCAATCTTATTGTTAAGTTCGAGAAGGGCTCTAGCTTCATCAGCCATCTCACCATACTTCTCAGTAAGGTCTTTGGCTGGGCCTATGTTGACCGCTTTTAATACTTCGCCAAGTTGTTGTGTAGTCGTCAAGGCCTCCAGAAGAAATTCAAAGCCATCCAATGTTGCGGGTGGCCCCATAAGATTGATGTAGGCATGCTCAGCCGCACTCAGTGCTGTTTCAAGCTCAAGAATTATGAGGGAGAGTCTTTGTATCTCAGCCTGAGCAGCTGAAATTCGGGGGGTGTCAAACAGTTGTACTCCGAAGGCATTTGCCCAGAACTGAGCTGCTTCTAACTCGGCCTGAAATTTTTGCATCTCTGTTGTTAGTTTGTCCAGGTCCCCCTTGGTGGTTTCCACAAATTCCTCAATGCCCTTCGGAGTCATGGGTCCTTGTAGAAAATCACGGAACCTTTCATCAAAGACCTGTTTTATATCATTGACGGCCTTTAATGACTCAGCGAACTCCTCTGCAGCCTGAGCACTTGTACGAAGCCCCTGCCAAATCTCAACAGCCACAATAGCCAAAAGGAATACAGGGATTCTGGCCATAATGGCAGCCAACCCCGCTAACACCACCTCCATGTTTCTGAAAGCTGCCACAATGCCCAGAATACCGGCGGTTATAGCTCCAGCTGTAACCAGTGTGAATAGCGTGTCGAGATTGTTGGCCAGAAGAATGATGGATCGAGCGAAGAGTTCGATTATACCCGTCTGCTGTTCAAATTCTCGGAAGGTGGCGATAAATTCATTTCGAAGAACCACGAAAGCCTGACCCAGCGTCGGAATGGTGGTAGCATAGAGTTCTCTCAGCGACTCTTGCTGACTTATGATGGCTTCGAAGAATTCGCGTGAAGAAACCTCACCCTCAATAACCAGCTGACGCAACCTAGCCACAGAACCACCAGCAGCGTCGATACCTCGGGCAGCAGCTTGTGCCAGCGGTAATGCACCTTCAAGAATTGAGTTGAATTCCTCCGCTCGCACGATGGTAGCACCGATGGCCTGTGATAGCTGGATCAATGCGCCTCGAGCAGTTTGAGCTGCACCACCCTGGATGGCGAGCGAGATACCAACCGCCTCCACAAACTCAAACAGCTGTTCACTTGTGGCGCCCAGTTCCTTTTGAGCCTGAGCCGCTCGTTGGAACAACGCCACATTTTCTTCAAGCGGTGAACGGGTTCGACTGGATATCTCTCGTAGTCGGTCGAAAGCCACGGATGTATCACCAACTGTGGCCTCGACCAACTTAAGACGGTTTTCAATCACGGCGGTGGCGTTGCTTAGCTCGTAGATTGAGCGGACGGCTTGAAAGACACCAAAGCCTGCGAACAAGCCGCCCATTACAGAACGAACCCTGGTAGCTCGTTTTTCAGTTTCACCTAAAGCCGTGTTGACCTGTTTGATTTGCCCTTCTAGCCGGTTTCCCTTAATGACTAGGTTGATATCGAAGTCAGGCATTAGTCGTCACCTCCGCTACCATCACCAGCTTTTTTGTTAACCCAGGGCACGTAGTAGTCATCCAGACGTTCGAGAATGTAGACGAAAATCTGGAATTCTTCGAGGTCCATTTCAAGGTCATCCGCATAAACCCTTATAGCTGTCCAGGGTATCCTGCCTACCCCGCCCGATGCAATAGCTCGACATGAGGATAGTCTCTCGAAGGAGTCGATATACAGCTCTTGACCGGGTAGAAGTTCGGGTCTGTCGAAAAACCATTTGGGAGCATCCGCGCCCCTCTCCAATCTCGTCTTGACGGCGAAACCTTCGTCTGACCAGCGGAGCTCCCATATGAACCTCTTTAGGATGAGTTTCCCAGGTCTTCCCGATCCACCGTTTCGGCAAAGTTCCCAGGTTCTACGCAGAATAGTCGGACCTTATCGAAAATCCAGTCGGGCAGTTCCTCGAGAAAGTCCACGCAATCCTTCACGCTGAACGGCACTTCCTTCTGATCAACGTCGAAGACATTGCCCCAGCCGGTGATGATAAAGCGAGGATACAGCTCCCGGTCATCATCGCGGTTGGCAGCGAGGTTCTCGAGAGTGACGCCGCGCGCGCCCGCCGCACGAACCCGCTTGTTGGAGCGCTGGAGCTGGGCACGAGCGAAAGGTTTGTTGCCCTCTGTGGCCGGCTTCACCATCAGGTAGGGCGTGTGGTCATTCATCTGAATATCGACAAGATCGTAACGAACGGACTTCTCGGGTTGAATGTCATACTGCTTGAGTTGGTTGAACTTGGACATGATAGTTCTCCTTGGGTTTTTTTGGGTTTTTGAAGTGGGCGGCAGCAAAGGAAAACCCGATAACCTTCACCACCGCCCTGCCTACGTAGGCCAGGTCAGACCGGTACGAACGGGAAGAGGGAGACCAGCATCGACGCATCGAATACTGTGTCTCCGAAGGCTTCCCCGGTCAAACTCACCGTGATGGAACGGTTAACGGGGAATTCTCGAGCGCCCCCGCCCAACGTCATCGCCGGAATGTCGAAGTGGACGGCGCCATCATCGTTGTCAATGGCGAAGTCCATGGATATGGTGTCGTTCTCCTTGATGGCCGTGATCACTTCCGCCTCGGTGAACATCAACGTGGCTTCCATGTTCACGAAGAAGTTGCCCAGGTTGATGAACGGCGACCCCAGGGTACCGAGACATTTCTCGGGCTCGACGTTGTTCTGGAAGGTGATCGACAAGTTCTTGAAGCAGGTCCCCAGCCCGTTCTCGTCGGCTTCCATCACCCGGATGCGGGCAATGTCTGTGGAAGTCGAAAAGCTGTCGGTTCGGATGGGGTTGAGTGCGGCGGCTGCACCCGTCTTGCGGGAGTTGGTGATCTCCTCGGTGTTGATGCCGATAAACCCGAAGGTCATGGTGGCTTTGTCGGTTTCCGGAAGAGTGAGCGTGAGCTCATTGGCGAAGTTGCCGATGGCGTACTCGTAACCGGTGGCACCGCCGGCAAGCAGGTTGTCATAGGCACCCTCGAAGTGGATCGGCCGTTCTGCATAGGCAGGGCTGTCCACATCCACGTTGCGAAGGAAACGACCGAAGAAGAGGTCGATCGCCCGCGCCGTACCACCCGACCCCGTGCTCGTACCATCATCCGTCACGAACACGGAAGTCTTGTGATCCAGGGTCAGCTTGTTGGCCGTAAGGATCAGGATACGGGCATAACCGAAGTTCGTGCCGGCGTTGGCTTGCTGGAAGAACTGGTTGGCGGGTGCAAGACCCCCGATCCAGATGGTCTGACCCGGCTGAAGAGGAAGTGAAGTGAAGTTGAGCGTAGTCGAGATCAGGTTGCCGGCGGAGTCGATTTGAAGATCACCAGCAGCGGCCCGGATACCGGCACGTTCAATCACCGCGGTGGCAGGCGCCGTTTCAGCAACCAGTGAGGTGGATACGGGTGTATCCGTCGCCGACGGCGAACCGTTGACGATGTGGACTCCATTGTTGGCCGGATTGACCATCCCCCGAACATGGACAAGCGAACCCACAGGCATGGTGACCCCGTTGTTCGCGGTGGTGAAGCTGTCCGCATCGCAAGAAAGAATCGGCTGAGGGGGTGTCCCTTGCCAGTCGGCGACGAGGAATGCCGAGGCGAAGTCCTCCAGGGGGTCGAGCGTCACATCATGCTCGATTTCCACAGTTGAACTGAGATCGGAGATTTTCCCCTTACGCCGCTGCCGGCGTTTGGAGATCGGCGTTCTCTCAACGGTGTCAATCTCGACGCCGTATTGAGGAATGCCATTGGGCTCCAACAGCTTCCAGATGGGCGTTAGCGGCAGGGTGCCGGGTACCGACTCATCTTCGAAGGCGTATTGAAGGGAGAAGTTATTTGTTTTGGTCTGACCCATGGGTGTTGTCCTCCTAGATTACCGGGTCTCATGGTAAGTATATTCAACCCTAGCTTCGGACATTTGCCAGCCCTCAGCCGTTCCACGTTCTCGGTAGGAAGACTCCCCGCCGAAGACGTCATTGCGCCCCATGTCCTCATCGAATATCTCGAAGAAGAGCTGAGCAAGTTCATCAGACTTTTTCATCCCCGTATTGGGTACAGTGAAAATCTGAAGTATTAGTGAAGCCTGATGTTCAAACTTTCTGAACCCCACGGGGCCCAGTGAAATCTGTTCAGTGTTTTGATGCCTCACCGTCAGTCTAACCCATGGCACACCCTCCTGAGAACCCTTTGTGGGAGGTTGAGGCGGATCAAACTTCTCGTTATCAAAGCCAAAAGGTGTAACAACACCCCAACCCGATATGAAGGTTTTGTAAGCTCGATCACGAAATTCATTTCTTTTCATCGTGAGGCCCTCGCTTTAGCAAGAGCTCTTGCACGAGCCATCTCAACAAATCCAGCGGGAGCCTTTGTTGAACTACCCGCATTGAGCTTGTCGATATAAGGAACCCTGTTGGTAATGTAGATGTTGCCTTTGTAAAGTCGATAGAATGCAAAAGCGGTAAATGAACCATTTTGTGGACCAAAGGTAACTCGTTCCGGAGAACCAAATGGACCGCCACCAGGACCACCCACCCGTCCGATCCAGTTGGATTTGGCCCAACCAGTCAAGACAGGCGTAGAATCTCTCAGTTCAATTAGTGACAGCCTAGCGATATTTCGCGCGTGGCGTTCACTGAACCGAGTGAGTTCACGGGTGATCCCAATGGCGTTCACATTTACTCCTCTTCAGCCCACTCGATAATTTCGTCGGCGGTGACGAGAGTTTTCTCACCGACTTTCTCGAGCTTGTTGCCGACGGGCGCATAGACGCGAAGAAGAAGTTCATCCGTAGTCGCAATCCATCGCTCCGTTCCTTCGTGGTCGATCTGGTGGATTTCGGGGTCGAACAGAAACTCGCCCTCGCCGGCGGTCGGCTCTCCCGAAAGTTCATCCACTACAGCTTGGAGCTGAGCATCCCGATCTTCGTTCGAAAGCTCATTCCATTCCTCGGCGGTCAGATCGCTTTTGTCAAAAGCCAGCTGAACGATATCGCCGAGGGGCATTTTCTCTTCGCCGACCTGGACTTCATCCGGCATAGTGTCGGAGCCGAGTAGCGTCTCATCCGAAGGTGGTTCTTCGTCCACAGGAACATAGTCACCTTCGACTTCGATCTTTCTCAGGTCCCACAATTGCCGGACTCGCCGGTGGTCGGCGGCCGATCTGATCACGTCGAAGGAATCCCCTTCGGAGTAGCTCCGCCCATTGAACTTGAAAGGACGGGCTACCACGAAAGGGCCCCTCGGCGTGAAAGGTTGCCGATCTGCCATGATCGTTACGACGCCGCGACGACGGTCGCGAAGAACGTTCCCAGGTCAGCAGCGACCAGCTTCTGGTCATATGCCGACTGGATTTCGATGCGGTCGGACTCGAGGTGTTCCATGCGGAACTTCTTCATCCGCGTCCCGTTGGAACCAGCTTGAAGGAAGCCGGTCCAGCTGAACGTGTACCCCGCCGTCGGTGTCATGATGCCGGGCGTCGGTGTCGAGTAGCAGAGCAGTGCACCCTGCTTCATGATGAAGTTCGAGCTTTCCGCGGCGCCTTCCTTCGCCGTGTTGTTCACGCCCATCGCCACGAAGATGCGAGGGATCTTGAACAGGTTCTGCAGGTCGGCCAGGGTCACGTCGGCCGGCCCGTTCGGAGTTTGACCGTACTTGATGCGGTCCACGATATCCGGGTGATCGTAGAGGAAGTCGGCGACGTCCGGTCCCAGCACCAGCGTGTTCGGTGCAAAGCCGGTCTTCTCGGCCATCGTCCGTTTGTAGCGACGGATGTCCTCGATGGGAGTCGAAGCCGCGTCGTTCCACTGCTTCACCTGGGGCCCGGATGGTGTGCCGGACACGCCGGTGATATCCGTCGCCCAGACGCCCGTTTTGAAGTACTGCGTAGCGAAGTTCTTCTCACGGTTGATCAGCGCCTTGTGGGTGCAGAGCACCGTACCTTCCCGGTCGCTGTTGAGCGGCGAGTCGGTGTTGGCGCGAACCTGGTCGGGGATGTCGTGGTGGTAGGCCCGAACAAGCGCGTAGTAGGTGTTGTTCGGATCAACCTCGTACCCGCCGCCGGCGCTTTCGGTGCCTGGCGCGCGAACCCGCATCTCGTCGCGGTTGAAGGAATCACGGGGGATTTTCCAGTAGGCATCCGACTGTTTTTCCACAGGGATGTTCGGGAAAACCCGGTCCGCGATGAAGTTGCTCGCGTTCTGAAAATACGCGATGGAGATGTTGGTCAACGGTCGGTTGACGTGAACATCACCTTTCATTGGCTGAGGCATGTGAGTTGCTCCTTTCGCTCAGCAGTGGTGCTGGGTGATGCCCAGCCTTACGCCGTTGCTACGCCGTTGTAGCCGAGAAGAACCTCGACCAGTTCGCCGGACGCAGCTCCGGTGAGTGCCCGACCGATGAACGCATGGCCGGCAGTCGCCGAAGTGACAGCGAGACCGGAAGCGTTCACAGAGACCGTTGCACCTGCAGCAATGGTACCACCGGCCTTGATCTTGACACGGCCAGCAACGCAGACCGTAACTTCACGACCGGCGACCGCAGCCACCTGTTGGACAACGCCCAGCGGGAAAGACCCGGCGGACGTGGTCAGATCGACTTGGCCATCGGCGGCCATAGTGACAAACTTGAACTGGTGGCCGGTCAGGTCCGAACCAGCTTCGAAGCTCAAGCATGTCATAGCTTCTTGAAGGGCCATTTTTGTTATCTCCTAAATGGCGTTACAGTGATGGACCGCCCCGAAGGGCGATCCGGCTTCGCCGCTGGTTAGGCGGTTTTCGCGTAGAGGCGTTGCCCCTCGTCGGTCGACAGTACAGCGTCATAGGCCTTCTCGAAGCTGACCTTGTGTTCGGTCGCGTACTTCTTGGCCAGCTTGTCCAGGTCGGTCTCGGCCGCCTTGCGGATATCGGCGTCGATCTCCAAGCCGTCTTCCTCGCCACCGGACGTTCCCACTTCCTTGAACATGACGCCCAGCTGCTTGTGGACGGTCGAGAGCATGTCCTCGACGCCCTTGCGAGTGTCATCGTCCTTGATGCCAGCGACGGCCTTGACCAGGGCAGTCTTGATCGGCAGCTCGCCCTTGAACTTCGCGAAGTCGACGGTCGCCCGCTTCTCGAACGCAGCGTTGGCCGCATCGTCGCGCATCTTCTTCATTTCGGCGCGGTCCTCGTCGCGTTCCTTCGCCATCTTCACGACGCGCGGGTCATCGGACTTGCGGAACTCGGTGCCGTCGGCCGACTTGTAGATGACGGGGTCTTTGGCCTTCTTGGCCTCGGCCTTCGCGTCGATCTCCGACTTGCGCTCTTCGTCGGGCTTCGCCATGAACTTGGCCTTTTCGGCATCGTCCATGTCGGCCGTGTACGACTTCTCGGTGTCACTCATCTTGGCCAGGAGCTCCAGCGTGGAAATCTTCCCGGTCAGGGTCTTGACAGTATCGGCCGATTTGGTGAGCTCGGCCTGGAGCTCTTCTGCGGTCTTGGACATAGGGTCCTCCTTGGGGACCGGCGGAGCCGGCGGTTGAGCCCGACGCTTCATAATAGTCATACGAGCGCCTTCCTGGGCCGGGTCATCGACACCGGAAATCTCCGCGATGCCGAACTCTTTCATGATGCGGCGCTTCCCCGCACCAAGCTTTTTCTCAGTCAGGTCTGTCATTCTTCAATCACCTCTTCCTTGATCCGTCGGCCTCCGATGGAGAAGCCTTTATATTCGCCATCTTCGAACTTTTTCAAGACGGCGGGTGATGGTTGAATTGCGATGAGCAGACCGGTGTGCTTGGTGGTAATCTCCAAGCTTTCAGCAATGTCTTCGGTCATTGGAAATGCAAAGACCACCTGACCATCGGCGACGACTTCACCTTTTTCGGTGCGACTGTGCATGTCGCCGGAAACACGGTAGTCTTTCATAAAATCCACAGACGCCTTGAGCATTGCGTCTTCGGGGATGTGGTCGCCATGAAGATCGAAGTAATCTTCCCCGTTGGATTTGCAGATGATTGCATAACCGAAGACAAGACCGAGAGACTTATTGACTTTGACAACTTGTGCTTCGGTGTTGAAATCCATCCCGGCGACCTTTCCATAGGGATTTTCGGTTATAGGCTCCCAGACCTCAGAGGAGAGCCGGATGGGGCCAGTATATGGCATTATCTGGCTAACGTCAACCCCCTCGCCCTTATATGAAATTGTAATATGGGCACGGTAGTTATTAAAATCGGATGATGCCCCCATGGCAATTAGTTCATCGTGTCGTTCAGTCAGCAGCTGAGACTCAATGGTCAGCACAATAACTTTGTCCTCTTGGCCGAATACCTCCACAGACCGATCACCGCCTTCGATCAACAGATGCTCACGGTCGGGCTTGGCTTCATTCCAGTAGAAGGGTGACTTCGAATAGATCAAGGTAACGTGCATGTCCCATTCGGGAAGCACGCTTTCGAAGCCCTGTTCCTCGGCCCATTTGATCAACGCCTCCGAAGTCTCCCAGTGAAGTGGTCGATACACATAAAGTGTGGATGGGAAGTCGATCCAGTCAAACATCCTCATATCTCCATCATATCCAAGTTGATCCTTTTACGGCAGCGTGATGCTGTGTTTGGCCGCGAGTTCCGCCTCGATAGTGTTTCGCTCGTCTACCGAAATGTCGGACACCAGAACTACGTCGTAGATGTAACCGTTCAAATGGAACCCAGTGAATGCACTGTTGGCGAGGACCAGCGAGCCATCTGTCCGCCCGGTGAAGTCCAAATTTTCGGCTGTGTAAATGTGCCTCTGTAGATCTGTGTTCAGGTTATACAACGCGCCTGAGTTGCCGTTGAAAGCCGCGCCGTCAATGCGGAATGTCGGCGATCCGGGGTGACTGGCGTGGGGGTCGGTCGAGCCGCTTTCGGCTTTCCAGACATAGTTAATCCCGTTGAACCGCTCAAAGAACGATGTTTTCTTTACGTTCGACAACTGAGCCACGATTATAAGAGTCGTGTTCGGGTTCAGCGAAGTGATGCCATAGAGCGAATGTCCGGGATCGAAGGTATCCCCGAAGAACAGCCGTCCAACGCCGCCATTTGCTTGCCAAACGGGTCTGTATTGCCACAGCGATGTCTGCGTTTCAGACCGCAGTGCGCCAGCCGACGGCAGGCACTTGGCTACCGTGTCGCCATTGTTTACGTTGCCCGGCGGTTCCGTATAGAGCTGAGACATCTTCGAATTGTCGTTGTAGTTCAGATACGTCGCATCCTTGGCCGAGGCATCGACGATGCTGGCAATGGTAGGTGGCGGCACGGTGGGTGGCGGCGACCACGCCGATCCACCCCATCGCCTGACTGGTTTCGTCACCCAAGCCGCGCCGGTCCAGTGTTTCGCTGGCTTGGAGACAAAGGCTGCGCCATCCCAGAATTTAATCTGCCCGACTGGCGCTGCTGGTGGCCAAAACATCTCGTCAAAGAAGTTGGCTTCCCAGCTGCCCTCAACGTATGGATCGGGGAGTGGCGGAGCGAGGGGCTTGAGGTAATTAATGGTCATGTTGGTGTCTGAACTATGGTCAGTTCGCCGCCGCACGCGCCAGTGCTGGTGGCGTTAGGAACAGCCACAAACGACAGACAAGCTTGAGCGGGGATCACGGGCAGGGTCGTGCCCAGAGGACCAAGGGCTGTAAATTCCTGCTGCCACCCCAACGAGATGCCCGAGATTTGCCGCGTCGCAACGATGCCGAAGTTGCCCGCTGTGCCCGTGGACAGATCGAGCTGGACCGACTGGACCGATTTGATGCCCTTGCCATCGGCCGCATAGAAGGGGATCAGGCGATGAACGCCCGCGTTGGCTGGGAAGGTGATGACAACGCTGGTGGTGGTGTCATCATGGGCAGTATAGTTGATGGTCAGGTTCCGCGCCGTCGCGCCGGTTGCCGCAAGAATCTCAATCCACCACAGCACGTCCCGGTAATCCGACCGACCTCGACGCTCAACCAGATTGGAGCCGGTGCCGGAGATGTCGATGGGCAGGTTCGTCGTCTGCAAATTGGTCAGGATAGCGTTGAGACCGCCCATATGTGCGATGCGATCATGCAGCTGCACGTCAAGCCCAGCCGCGCCTGCGTTAAACTCGAAGCCTGCCAGATGCAGCTTGTTTCCGGGTGCGGGCTGTTGATAGACGACGCTGCCCAGAAGGTTGTGGTCGCAGATCGCCGCCGCCGCCTGAATGACACCGGCTGCGGGGACAGTACCAATTCTGAAATTGGTGCCCTGCACGCCCGCAGCGATGGACGTGGTTGCCTTCATGATGGGAATGATCTCAGCGGTTCGCAGAGCTTCGGCGAGTTGGGCGGAGTTGGTGATCGGCATATGTTCTATCCCTGTGCCAAGCGAAAGGAACCGAAAGCGTTGCCCAGAGGCGTCGCGCCAACCACAAGGATCAGGGCGAGGCAGGAGTCATCGTGAACCCGGGTCAGATTTGTCTGCAAGAAATCCAGTGTCGCCCCGTTGTTAGCGAGAGGGGCGTGAACAGCACTGACCAGTCGGGTTGCCGTCACTCCGAAGTTGCCAACCGCGCCGGAGCCAGCCGACAGCTGGATCGACTGGATCGACTGGATCGCTTCACCGCCGGAGCCGATGATCGGTATCGCGCGACCGACCCGGATCGTCGCGCCGATGGCCGTCAGGACCACCGTGCGACCACTGGTGCCTGCCGCGTTGGTGTAGGTGACTGTCACGTTCGGGCTCACGCCGCCGGTCGTCACGTAGAACTCC
>JBFJQA010000065.1:0-14873 GCA_041616875.1 Nitrospiraceae bacterium
AGGAGTCCAGCTTTCTGCCGGCGGCGAAGGACGATGTCTTTCCCCCTGTGTTGATCAGGACGGCAAACCTTGCATTCAAGAAAGGGGGCAGGATCACCCTGAGCGGAAGGGGAACGTTGCGAGACACTCCATTTACGGTGAAATCGTCTGGGGGCGAGTTTCATACCATTTTGGATCAGAGCAGGAGCTGGCCCATCGCCCTGTCCGCAATATTAGGAGAGGTCTCCACCGAGGTGTCCGGGCACGTCAGTTTTCCCTTCGATGGTGAGGACTTCAACCTACGGGTTGCGCTACACGGGGACCGCCTCAATACGCTTGATCCTTTGTTGAACACAACGCTCCCCGCAATTGGTCCCTATATGTTGACCGGCGTGCTGGCCGATACCAAGGACGGGTATCGGCTGTCTCAGCTCCAGGGCCGGCTTGCTGGGAGCGACGTGGCCGGCCGTCTGGACGCGATCATGACCGGCCCCCGTCCTCGTGTCATCGGCACCCTCACGTCGGAGACGATTCAACTCGCCAACCACGAGGAAGGCCTCTCGCAACCCGACGAGCCGGAAACCTCTTCCTTGGTGGAAAAGGTTGAAGCACCTGCACAAGAAGTCGGGTCAGCGAGGGGGGAGCTCAGGGAGGTGGCGGGGGAGTCTGTCGAACCAATTGCCGAAGACAATTCATCGAGCCAACTTGCGGAGGGAAAAGTCTTCCCGGATTGGTCCTTTCCCGTGAATGGCTTGGATATGGTGGATCTCGACGTTGGGTGGAAGGCCCAGCATGTCCGAGGGGGACTAGTTGATCTCGGGGATATTAGTCTGGGAGTGAAGCTGCAGGATCGGTTGCTTACCTTGTCACCGATTTTGGGAAGGCTCGCAGGTGGAACGATCGATGGGAGTTTGGAGCTGAATGATCAGGGTGACGTACCTACTGTCAGCGTGCAGACGGAGGTGCATCATCTCGACTATGGTCGGTTGTTGACCGCGAGTGAGGTTACGGACCTTATCCAAGGTGCCGCAGGTGCTTCTCTTGCTCTACAAGGGCGAGGCGAGACGCTTCGAGAAGCGCTCAGCGTAGCGAACGGGCACCTGGAAGTTATCGCCGGGCCGGCCAAAACGAAAAGAAGGTACGTCGACCTGTGGGCGTCCAATTTGATGACCGGGTTATTCTCGGCAGCGTGGGAACAGGAACCGGGGAGCCAGATGAACTGCATGGTCGCGCGCATCGATGTAGTCCATGGCCTGGCAGAGAGCGACGCGATGCTTGTTGACGCGGAGCGCTATACGGTTGCAGGTGTAGGTACCCTTGACCTTGGCAGTGAGTATCTCGACCTTGTGTTGACGCCGCAGCCCAAACAGGTGGCATTCGTGAGTCTTGCCTCGACTGTTCGCGTTGCGGGGCCCCTGTCGAAACCTCGGGTGACAACCGATCCCGCGGAAATTGCCCAGAGCAAGGCGTGGCAGTTCCTCGACGTGGCTGATCCAGTTGGGGTCACCCTCAAGATTCCAGACCTATTTACAAGTCAGCCGTCCGAGAGGGTGAGTGAGAACGGAGCAGAGGTGCCCGAGGAGGAGAACCCGTGTCTGAAAGCTCTTGACGTGAAAAAAGAGGAATCTCTGACAACCAAGAAGGTCGTGCGCGGTGCATTCGATAAAATCAAAGGAGTGTGGAAAGGTTTTCGCAACTGGATCGGGAGTCTTGGGGATGGAGACCAAGAGACTCGATGAGGACTGTTCGGCGCTCTCTCAGGAGATGCCTCCGCGTGCCGGTCGGCTAGAACACCTTGGCATCCTGTGCCCCCTTGATGAACTGCTGAAAGCACTCACGTAACGCAGGCGCGACGAGCGGGCTCGTTATGACGACCGATTTGGGCTTTTTCTGGACAGACGTGCACTGGTACGAAAACACCTTCTCATCCTGAGATCGAATGGCAAAATCTACGATCAGTTCAAAGGTTTTGTCTTTCGGTCCCACCCAGTCCAGGTAAAAGCGTTCGATGACTCCCGAGACGACGGTCTCATCCGTTGGAACGACCTCGTATCCCGAGTGCACCAATTCACTCTTCAACGCATCGGTAAACAGGACATCGATGCGACTAGACGTATAAATGCTTCCGACCCCCTCGGGGTTGGTCTCCACTTCATGGGCACTGACGCGCTCGGCTTTCGCCGCGGTATATTCAAACGGATCAACCTGGATCGGGCCTTCGCCTCGATAGGGGTTCGAGGGAACGTAATTGGGCGTGATAAGGCGAGCACATCCTGAGAGGAGCAGGACGAGGGGAATGGCCGTCCCTAAAAAGAGCTTCCACACAATCGCTGCCTTATGCTCAGTGTTGGATATCAAGTGGGTAGCGTGTGGGTGTCGTCCACGATTATTCGCAGCAGATTCCCTTTCTTATAGATGAGCGCTATTTCTGGGAGCGTTCTTTTGCCGGGGTCAGGGTGCCCGAATGGCGAATGCCCCTGTCCGTTATCGCCTCGAGCCTCAGGATCCGCTTCCCCTCGCCCTCAAAGAGCGTATAGGTGCCACTTCCCCTTTCCGACTCCGTCTTCAGCCTGCCTTCGATCAGTTGAAAAGCTCCCTTGGATTTGAACGTGCCGGCGAAATCCCGCCGACTCACGGCTTCAAAATTGCCGTTTTCATCGATGACGATCTGAAGCCAGTCTTTCTGCCTTTTTGCGGTCACGAGACCTTCCCATTTGCCAGCTACCGTTTTAAATTCAGAAATGGGTACCATCGTGGAAGGCATTCGTTCTTGCGGTGGGGGTGTTGCGCAGCCATAGAATGCCGCCATGCACCCCGCCAGGATCACCAGGAATGCCAAGGTTTGAGGAATTCTACGCATGTTGATCTCCTTGTCTCTTCCTAGTCTTGCGGGTTCGATCCATAGGCGACTGTGGGTGACACCGCTCTCCCTCAATGCAGGGGAATTCCCCGTTCGGAGCGGAGATGGCGCTCCCACTAGGTAGTTGAACGGCATAGGGGAAAAGATTCGCGGAATTTAATCTACCGCTTTGCGGCCAAGAATGTCCATACAAATATGCAGCCTTTAAGATTCAAAAACAAAGGGGTCGGGAGTCTTTTGGGACGGCGGTAGGCATGCGCCCCGGAGGTCAGCTTAGCCCGGAAGTGCCAGCAGAGTGCTAAAGTGCGGTAAGGCGATCATTCCCCTTTGCTGCGATCACCAAAGAGGTAGGTGAAAAAGACTCCCGACCCCTTTCTTTGACGTGTTTTCGGCCTAGGCTCCGCCCTTGAGGGTCACCATGTAGCTGGCAAGCGTGTTGACTTCCTCGTCTGTGAACGGAAACTTTGGCATGATTGAACCAGGAGTAACTGATTGCGGGTTTCGAAAGTGTCGGATGTGCCACTCACGGTCTGGCCTGCGGTCTCCCACATAGGAGAGGTCCGGCCCAACGGCCCCGCCTTCCCCGTGGATGCGGTGGCATGCCAGGCACTTGTATTTCACGACTAATCGCTTTCCCTGAGCCACGGCCGGATCCACGCGGGGAACCGCGTACAGATTTTTCAGCGAGATACCGAGCAAGGTAAAGACAATGGCGAGAAATATTCCACCCGCGAGCATGGCGAACGGCCGGCCCGAGGGCCGGCGATGTGGATTTCGATCGATGAATGGCCAGAAGAAGACGACTAAAAATACAACGGTCGGTAGGATCCACGTCGCTACCGGTGCAAGGGGGCCGCGCACGTATTTGAGCAATTCATAGTAAAACAGAAAGTACCATTCGGGGACCGGCACGAAGTTATGGTCTGCGGGGTTCGCCTTGTCGGCCAAAGGAAATGGCACCATAGCGGCGAGCGCAGCGAGCGCACAGAAAAGAGCCAGCATGACGACGGCATCCATGTACACTTGGCGCGGGTAAAACGTTTCGCTGCCTAATTTAGCCCGCTCTTCGCTCCAGGGTCCCGCTGGCCCAACCCGACGCAGAATAAAGAGGTGAAGAAGGATGCCGATCATCATGAGAGCTGGCAAGAACAGCACATGCACGGCATAGAACCGTGAAAGAGTGAGCGCTCCAAGCGTATCTCCTCCCCGGAGCACTTTCACCAGGAAGTCTCCAACAAGCGGGACTGTGCCGGCCATGTTGATGCCGATCTGCGTGGCCCAATACGCTGTCTGATCCCAAGGAAGGAGATACCCGGTGAACGCGAACACCAACATGAGCACCAGGAGAAGCACTCCCACCATCCACATCACCTCGCGCGGTGACTTGTAGGCTCCGTAGAGAAAGGCCTGGAGTTGGTGGAGGCCTATCGCGATGATGACCGCTGAAGCTCCCCAGTGGTGAAGGCCCCGGACGAACCAACCAAAGAGGACTTGATTTTCGATGTACTGGACGGAGTTGTAGGCATGATCAGGAGAGGGGACATAGTAAATGGCAAGGAACATCCCGGTTATGGCTTGGAGAACGAACAGGAACAACGTGGCGGAGCCAAACACGTAGATCCAACTCGCACCACCAGGGATCGGTTCATCCAAAAGGGTGCGTTCAATCGGCTTGAGATGCAGACGGCTGTCAAGCCACTGATAGATGCGCGATCCCATAGGCTAGAGCTCAACCTTTTTGGAAAGGCCCGACTTAAACTCCTTGTAAATCACCAGTAACTGGCCGTCCTCCACTTTTGCTGGCAGGGAGTCGAGCGGGCGTGGGGCCGGTCCACCTATCACTTTTCCATCTATGTCGTAGACGCTTCCGTGGCAAGGGCATTGAAATTGCCGCGCCTGCCCATCCCATCGAAAGCCGCAGCCCAAATGTGGACAGATCGGGGAGAACACCGTCACTTCGTTATCCGCTTGCTTCACTGCCCAGACCGCCTTAATGGCACTGGTTTCCCGCCATCCATCTTTGACGGTCATCGCATACTCGAGATCTTTGGGTTGGCCAATCTGGAGGTCGTCGACCTTTCCTACGCGCATCCAGGTTTGTTTCCTCCGCTTGAGGGCCGGTGAGATGACATAGCCTAGAAGAGGGATGGCCAGGCTGAGGCTGATGATGCTGGAGATGGCGGCGATCGTCCAGCCAAAAAAAGTCCGACGGCTCCCCACCGGAGTCGAAAATCCACCCTCGAGGTCGTGCTGTGCAGGATGATCTGGGGTGTTCATAAAGAAAACACCTTCCCCTGGTCAGAATGTCCCGTGCGTTCGAATGCTTACCACTGATGATAAACGAAGAGTCCCCGCACTTTCTACCCTACCTGCTGGAGGTCCGTAGGATGCCTGTGGAATACGCACTCGGCAACATGGCGGAGTCATTCACAGGAATATACGCTCGTCCTTTATCTTTCTAATTCATAGGTCAGCCCAAAAATGAACGCATTATCGACCGTCCCCCGGCCGGGCGCCGGCTGGCTGTTGAAACGGAAGTTGTCTTGTACCGTGAATTTGAGGTCGCCATATATTTTGATATGTATGCCGGCTTCGGCATTCCAACGAAAGGCATTGTTGAATCCAAAATCTTGGGTGCCCTGTTGGCGGTGGAAGAATTTGACGATATCCTCCCGAAACTTGTATCGCCACCGGATGACCCACGTGACCCCTGGGGTGACGGTCGAAGGTTCCGTCGTAAAATCCTGATAGACGACGGTCGGGCCAAGAACTCCCAACAACAGGTGCCTACTCAGATCGAGAAATTGATAGCCCGCTCCAAGGACCGTGCTGCTCCTCAACGCCAAGTTCTGAAAGGTATCCTGCTCCAGGATTTGTTCGGCTACCCCGAAGAAGGTCCGGGTGAGAAAGTAGTTGTAGGACAAATGTCCCCTAGCATTTTCCGCTGTGAGTTCGTCGTCCGCCGTACCCCGATTGGCGATGGCCTCGAAAATCACTCGATGTCGGTTGGCTCTGAAGGCCCAGTCGGTAGTGAAATTGACGGCTTCAGTTTCGGTGTTGCCTGTGGTTTTGTTCCCGCCGAGGGTGAGGGACCCCTTCATCCATAGCCGGCCGGGATTGATGCTCTTCACGTCGGAGAGCCGAACCGGTCCTCCTTCCTCTAACTTGTAGACAGTGAGTCGGTCCTCGTCACGGATGCCATAGTCGTCGGGGATGGTCGCCCCATCATGAAACATCAGCGAAAGAGGCTTCTCTGAGGTGATGCTCTTGATATCCTCCCAATCGATGTAGATTCTGGACGCAAAGTCGGTTTTGACCTCCAGTTGCTCATCTTCTAATTTAATAATATCGCCCGACACGCGGTCGCCGTTCTTGAGTTCCACAACGCCAGCCACCGCTGTTAGAGGTGACAGGACGAGTAAGTTCAAGGTCAGCAGCCATACGGGCAGGGTCGCCTTCATGAGGCGTTCAACATCGCGAGTACAGGAGGCTGATGGACGATGAGCGCGATTGCTCTGGATCGCGTAATTGGGAGGCGGACAGTCAAGACCATGGGCAGCAGGGAGATTCTTAGGGTTAGGGGGCTTGCGACTGAGTGATTACCACTGCCGAGGGCCGTAACGTGAACAGAGCTGATTGTAGGAAGATGCGTCGAGGCCCGGAGGCCAAAGCTACAAGAGAAGGGCCTGGGTTTTCAACCTCATGGATCTGCCTTTGCTTGGCACTGTTAATTGCGGATTGGAGTTCGAAGAGCAAGACCAGCATCCAGGCATTCGATCCTGCCCTTCGTTCTGATCGTCAGTGTGTGGCTGAGACCGCGACCTGTGTGGTGCGGTTGAGCCGCTCGCGGCTATACCCCATCTCTTGGAGCCGTGTCACGATCGTCGCGTACGTGTCTTCGTCGATCGTTGGGGTTCGGCTCAAGATCCACAGATACTTCCGGCGCGGTTCGCTCACGACGGCCCACTGGTAGCCCTCGTCCAGATCAATGATCCAGTAGTTTCCTGAGAAGGGCCAGAAGAACGACACCGTGAGCCGAGCGTTCGTGGTGGTGTCGACAACTTGGGCGTGGCCTACCACTTCGTCAACCGGTCCATCGAGCCGTTCTTTGCGACAGCGGTTCACCACTTGAATGTTGCCGTCAGCGAGAAGTGAATACTCCGCGGTCGTCGCCGTGCAATCCTTTTGGAACCATGCCGGGTAACTGGCAATCTCATACCACTTACCGAGATACCGCTGGAGATCAACAAACCTTACCGTCTTCAGCGGCGGCTGGTCCTGCTGCCCTGTTGCGCAGCTGGCGGTGAAGATTGTAAGACCAAGTAATAATGCGATGTGTCCCACCATTATATAGACCTCCTGAATGATACCGTGCGGGGTCTCTCGGGTCAGCCATTCCTCTTTCGTGAGCCGAACTGGACGTACCATACAGTCTTCACCGAATTAAAGATCTTTTGGCCGGCCCTTGACATAGCGGTTTAAATTTCTGGATTATTGGCATCCCCGTGATCCTCAGGGGGCATCCACACAGGTGCGAGGGGGCCGGTATGATGAAGCTTATGATTATTCAGCCAACCTACTATAGGAATAAGTCGGATTTCTCCCTGTTTAAGACCAAGAAACGGACCCTCACAGGACTCACCCTCCCGTATCTCGCTGCACTCACCCCCAGAGATTGGAAGGTTGAATTGGTCGACGAACAGGTGACGGACATCGATTTCGATGCCTCGGTGGATGTGGTCGCCATCACCGCCTGGACGATCAATTCCCTCCGTGCGTACGATATTGCGCGCGAGTTCAGGGGGAGGGGCATTCCCGTGATCATGGGAGGCCCGCACACCTTTTTCCATAGCGACGAGGCTGCGCAACACTGCGATGCCGTGGGGATTGGGGAGGGCGAAGACATTTGGCCCATCATGCTGCACGACGCAGCGGCCGGAAGGCTCAAAAAATTCTATCGCCCGAGTGGCCAGCACGACCTCAAGGGGTTACCGCTGCCTCGGTATGAATTGATGAACCACAAGGGATCTCGGTGGACGCAAACATATTCCGTGCAGTCCTCCAGAGGATGTCCGTTCAAGTGCGACTTCTGCTCAGAGCGTTTCTATGTGGGCACGCGCTATCGGTTTCGCCCCGTCCAGGAGATTGTCGAAGAAGTCAGGCACATCAAGGCCAAGAACGTCTTTTTCGCCGACAGTATGTTCGCCGGAAAAAAGCAACATTCGATGGAGCTGATGGAAGCCTTGATTCCCCTGAAGATACGGTGGTCGACCCTCTGGACTGCGTATCTGTGCAGGGATCAGGAGTTTATGAACCTCGCCAAGCGAAGCGGGCTTCTCCACGTCAATATGGGCATGGAAAGTATCAGCCGTGAGGTGCTGGCCGCCATGAACAAGAAGTTCAACAAGGTGGACCAGTATGAGGAGATTGTGTCGAATCTGCGCAAGCGGGGCATCAGCTATTCCATGAATTTTGTGTTTGGCTATGACGAGGACACCCCGGACACGTTCGACGCAACCCTCAGATTCCTCGACCACCACAAGGTGCCCGTGGCCTACTTCTACACGCTCAGTCCCCACAAAGGGACGCCTCTGTATGACCGGTTGAGAGCAGAAAATCGCCTCATTGACGAGACGCAGCTGGACCGATGGCCTGGCAATCACTGCGAAATCAAGCCGTCCTACTGTTCGGCCTCCGAGCTGGAGGAACGCCTCAGGACTATGTATGATCGTTTTTATAGCACGTGGTCCATGGTGAGACGCCTTCCTCTTCCCGTGACCAAGGCGCATATCGCATCCTGGGTCCTCAACTTCTCCCAACGAAGAATGTCTCGGTGGGATCGGCCCATCAAGAACCACGACTGGGCCTAAGCAATCAACACGCAATTCGAAGACAAAGAAAAGGGGTCGGGAGTCTTTTTCAGCCTTGCGATAGGTCCAGGGTTTCGGGTTGGCCGGGAACCGCTGGCAGAGTGCGAAAGTCCGATGAGACAAGCATTCCGAATCGCCGTGATGAACGACAAAGTGGTCAAAAAAGACTCCCGACCCCTTTTTGGTGGTGGGGTCAGGGGTCTTCTTTGGTCGCCGGGGCCACCTGCAGACTCACAAGGCGTGCAATCAGAATCGCTAAGTAGAGCTGACCGAAGATCGCTTCCAAGGCAGCCAAGCCCCTGGCTGGTCTTGTGAGCGGCGTGATGTCCCCATATCCAAGCGTGCTCAGGGTCACAAAGCTAAAATAAGAAAATTGCGCGACTTGGTTGCGGGGGGAAGCCATTCCTGGTTGTACGGCGAGCTCCGTTGCACTGGTGGAAAAAGACCCGGGCAACACAGTTTGGAGGATGGAAAACACGTCCGCCCACATGACGCCGATGAGTAAATAGGCACTGATGGCGCCCGCAAGGGTTTCCCGTGTGATCCGGCGTGACCGAAACACATGGCCAAGTATGGCGCCGACCACCAAAGCCAAGAACAGCAGGTCCAGCAGGTTGGCGGTGACGACCATAGAAGTGCTCGGAAACCAGTGCGCATACCAGATTGCGGCGATGGTCAAGACAGCCACCAAAGCGAACGCCACCAGGTACTTGGGCCGATCGATCACCGCCGAAACAGCAACCACCAGGATCACCGTTCCAAGCAAGTCGGTGAATATCAATTGTCCAAGGAAGGGCAGAATCGCGAAGAATGAGATCAATATCCCCAGCAGGACCTGGAACCTTGATTTCATAAGAATTTGCATTGTTATCGCAACCGTCCTCGCCGGGTGAGGTTTAGTGGAGCCAAAGGCAAATGCGAAGCATAGCCTCTGTCTAAAGCCATTTCGCCTGCTGCAATGAAATTCTGTGTTCTGTCAAAGACTCGGTCGATTCGAACAACGGGAGTGCGAGTCCGAGGCTTTTTCTTAGTGGGATACTTTCCGGGATTTAAACAACGCTTCCGTTCCGCTACCCCAGTTGAGCGTCCAACCCAGTGCATCTGTCATCGAACACTCTAGCTTCCGAACCTTGGCGCTCTTGACAATCTGGAGCACGCCCACGCCGGGCGTCGGGGCCAAGGGCACGAAGACTGTGAGCTCGCCCCCGGGGAGCTCCTCGATGATGGCCACGAGCATGCGGGTATCGGCGGTGATAGAGAGCAGTGCGGGTTGGAGCTGCCCAGGAACATCTTTTCCAGCGATCCATTTGGACAGGCTTTTCAGAACCGTGTAAGGCGGAAAGCGTCGTAAAAACGTTTTCTCGAACCAGTCCCCAAAACGATGCGCGGGTGCGGTGTTTGCTACCAGCCCCACGAAGATAAAGATGACGACCAATAAGGTGGCTGCGGTGAGGCGGTGGATCCACAGGTCGGAGAATAAGCCGGTCGGTAGCACATCGACGATCGGCTGAGTCAGCGCCATGAGCAGGTCAAACAGCTGACCCAGCATGAGATACGTGATCAGGACAGGCAAGAGGATGAAGAAGCCCTCAATGAATTTTGAACCGAGCTTTTTCAAAACATGTCCCATGCCATTGTTCCTTTTTCCTAACCCCAGAATCGCAGGACACGCTCGACCATCCAGAACGCGGCCATGCTTCCAATGCCATACGTCGCCACCATTTCCGCCTGACGCCACCTCACAACATCAAAATTTCTGGCAGCCCAACCCAATAGCAATGTCCCCGTGACGAATGCGAGCTGACCGACTTCTACCCCGACGTTGAAGCACAGCAAGGCCAGGGGAATAGCCTGCTCTGGGAGGCCCACCTCAGCTAGCGCGCCGGCAAAGCCGAACCCATGGAGCAGGCCGAAGACGAAGGCGACAACCCAGGGCCACCGCGCCGCGAGCCCCGGCCGCCCCTGGTGCCCGTGAATGATCTCGCTCGCCAAAAACAGGATGCTGAGTGCGATGACCGCCTCCACTGGTTGCTGGGGCACCTGCACATACCCAAGGGTGGCCGAGGCCAAGGTGATGCTATGTGCCGCGGTAAAGGCAGTGATAGCTCCAACTAGCCGACGCCATCCCGTGACGATAATCAGGAGCGCGAGGACAAATAGGAGGTGGTCGACACCGAAGAGAATGTGCTCGATGCCCAGCCAGAGGTAGGTGTGTATCACGTTGGCGGTTGAAGGGCTTGCCGACACCACGAATGAGGTGCCGGCGGGTGTGAGACGCTGCGTCTGAGTTTCTCCATGAAGAAGTTCGATCCTCACCAGCACATCGGTGATCGTGTGCTCCAAGCCCTCGATCAAGAGACGATGGCCTGCGAGCCCCTCGACGCAGGTCACCGACCACCGCTGAATGACTGCGCCGGGCGCTCGGTGGAAGCTCGCCGGGTTCTTCTCTTGGCATGTATCCGGCAAGCGTGGCGCGATTCTTAGTTGCATGTCCCCGCGCATTGGAACCTTCCACAGGACGGAGAACATGTTGGGAGCAGTTTCTTTCAGCTCCAGGTAGCCAGGGCGCACCTCATGCGCAGAAATCGTTCCAGGCCCCCACACGATCAGGCAGATGATCAGGATCAGTTTCCTCATCATAACGGCCCTGCCACAGCGCTGCCCGACGGGTGCTCCGACTGTCGCTCAAGGACAATCTCATAACGTTGACGCAACTGTTGGTAGAAGGCCTCCTCGGCCTCGCGTTGACGCGACGCCGTGAGCTCCGTGCGTACCCTGTCACGTATTTCAGCGAGGTCAGGCAAACGTGGTTCGGTTCGGTGGCTGATGTAGACGAGGTGCACTCCGTATCCCGAGTCCACCGGTCCCTGCCAGGTGCCGGTTTCTAGATCCGCGAGTCGTGTTGAGAAGACCGTGCCGAACATGCGCGCAATCTGGTCTTCGCTCTGCTTGCTGAAATGGTGTTGGAACATGAACCGATCACCGATCTGGGCCGCGTCCACTGGTCCGGACTGCTTGCGAAGATGGCTGAGCAGTTGCTCGGCCTCTTTCTCCACCGATTCCCCCCGTCGGTCACGGTTGAGGTAGACATGCGTGAAGGTATAGCGTCTGGATTCAGTGAACTGGTCGGGATGCGCATCCAGAAACGCCTGCAACTCGTCATCGGTCGGTTCCGGCTGGACAGCGAAGTCCTTGAACAGGAACTCCATCTTTTGGGCCATGCGCCGACGCACGATGGTATCGTCCTGCTGCAACCCCAGAGCGAGTGCCTCGCGGTAGAGGATCTCCTCTCGGATATAGTCCTTGATCAAGCGGTCACGCTCCTTCGGAGTCGGAGGTCGGCTCCAGCGGCGCTCCCAAAGACTAGCCAACCGTTCGGTATCGGCCTGTGTGATGACAATGCGGTGGTCGACCACGGTTTCCGGGTCCCCCACCTGGGAGTAAAGCAGGAAGAGTCCCAGTCCGATGAGCAAGAAATGCAGAAGGGGCTCCCGCAGCAGTCTCTTGAGCGTGGTATGGATCATCGTTTATTCATTGTGATGTGGGCGTATACCAGATGGGCGACGTATAGGCGCGTTCCTGGGTCATCATCGGTACGTTGGGCGTCATTTTCACGCCGAAGCGCTTGGCGTCATACGCGGTCCAGCGGGGCGTCTGAATTTCGATGACCCGGGCGTAGTAGAAGGCGCGTTGAGTCGGGTCAAAGTCCGGATCTTTCCAGACCGTAATCAGTTCGGGATCACCAATGGTGTTGGTCCATGTTGCGTTCTTGACGTCAACGGTGTTGCCGACTGAAGGAATGTGGCCCTTGGCATCAGGCCGGCGGTTCTCTGCGTCGGCCCAAACGACGTCATACACCTTCTCGTGACGCTGGCCTTTGGTATCGAGCCAGCCTTTGACGATCTGGATGCGGTCCAGGTTGCCGGAGAGCGGATCCTTGAGTGCCGCGACGAGGAAGGTCGGGATCTTGCCGGCTTGTTCCCGAGGAAGATCGCCTCCCATCGGCACGCCTTTGGAGTAGCCCACGGCGGCGGGAAGGCGATTCTGGGCATCCGCTGCTATGAAGTCCCAGCCGCCGAAGAACCGGACCAGCATGCGCGAGCCCGTGGTGGCGTAGGTCTCCTTACGCATCATCGCATCGAAGATCGCCTCTCGTGTGTTCTCTGTCGCCCACACCCCAGCGTACCCGGAGGAGACCATCGACCAGCCTTCGTATTTTTTGTCACCGAGCTGGGCCATCGGATGCTCCCAGCGCTTGGCGCTGGGTTCCGCGCCGGAGTGCTTGCCAAAAAAGTTCTCCTCCTCTGCGGTGGCGAGTCCGGTATGGCTGTCGGTCGACCCGATCATGCCGAACTTGTAGGGGTTTACACCAAGCTTCCATTCAAGTTGCAGGCCGAGCTGCAAGGCGGTCCGAGCGTATTCGTACTGGAGCATGTCTTTCTGCTTCGGGACGCTGAGGTCGAGGTTGCCCTGGTCCCAGGTTTCGTAGTCGGCGAACTCATCGTTGGGCGACAGGTACGGATGGGTTTCGCCATCGCCCTTGATCTGCGTCGCTTCGTAGAGGGGTTCCCACTTTGCCCGAGTCTCAGCATATTCCAGATCCACCGGTTTACTGGTGAAGGATTCGACGAGCGGAAACATGATGCCGTTGCTCAGGTTGCCGTTGTGTGCGATGGCGAGCACCCGGCCGCCCGTTTTCTCCTCATAGTTCTGCATCCACTTCCAGAGGTCCCGGGGATTGTCGCTGCCCAGAGGCTTGAGTGTCGTGTAGGGTTCCAAACGTCCGGCCTTGTTCCCGCTGTCACGGTAGATGAGGACGCGATGCAGATTATTGCCGCCGGTGTTGGAGGTCCACTCGTAGCCGATGAAGGCGGTGAAGCGGCCTGGATCGTTGTACTTGTCAGCCGCCTTGAACGTCTCCTCCCAGGCGGACCGGTAGGCCTGGCTCCCCGGGAGCGAGGCGAGGGCCGGCGGGAACTTGCCTTGGCTGAACGCCATAATGATCTCCACCGCGGCCTTCACACCCTCCTGACCGCCTGCCTGGACCATGTCATACCATCTTTTCCCTGTCGGATCGGCGAGCAACGCTGGCTCCCCTGAGAAGAGGCGTGGGAAAAACCCCATGTTGTCGGAATGGTCGGCCACGACCAGAAAGTCCAGCGGTCTCGAGAGTTTGACCTTCAGGCCAGTGGAGGAGGTCAGTTCTTCCCCCCGGGCGAATCGGTAGGCGTCCTCGGGTACCAGTCGGGCGCCGAACGCCCCGGCGTCCATCGACATGCCTGTGTGCTGGTGCGTGTCTCCCCAAAACACCTGTGTCGGGAAGTTGCGCCCGGCGTAGGGCGAATAGTGCGATTGACCAGGAAAGACGTGCGTCAGACTCTCGCCAGGCGGAACCGGGTCCTGGGCAAAAGCGGGCGTGGTGCCGAGAGCCAAGATCAGACCCACCGCGGTGAACGCATTTCGAAGGGGGGACGTTTTCATTCGGCTTTCTCCTTTGCAGGGCTGTGGAAAACGTTTAATGAATAATTTCGCAACAACGCATGGCCACGTATAGCCCCGGGGCCATGCTCTGAAGAGCTCACACGCGGCGCCCATTCTAAGTGGCGGTTTCCGTGGAGTTCAACCTCTAAGTTCACGTCGCTCACCGCCTCTGTCGTCGTTGTGTGCTCAGTTCGTTCACTCGGTGCTTCCAGTTCATTCGCCCTTCGGGAACCGCACTCTGGAACCCTGGACAAACAACGCCCTCACTTTGTCCCAGAAGTCCCCGCCCAACACGACCAGGCTTATGAGCAGGAGCACATCGCCACCAGCGGCGATCACGATCCGGTTTTCCTCATAGGCAGGGAGCAGGTGGGCGACGTAAGGCACGCACCAGCCGACCAGCACGGGTAGAAGGAACAGGACGAGCCCGATGCGGTAGCGCGTGGGGCTCACCACTTTAGGCGGGGCGTATCGTTTGAAGAAGCGAAGAAGACGACCTTTGAGGTAGTCAAATCCGGGTTTTCCCAACACGGCCACAGCCGCCAACATGAACAATTCCGGGATTCCGAGTAAGAGCAACCCCGAGAGGGCGGCCTTCCACTCGGTGGTCAGGTCCGAGGCCACGACAAGGGGCACCAGCAAGGGGCAGAGGAATCCGGAGATCAGGATTGCACCGGCCAACG